>CAYTJA010000337.1:0-3479 GCA_964437835.1 uncultured Spirochaetales bacterium | reverse complement strand
CAGCGCGAGCGCGACGCCCGCAAGTGCGACCCAGATGAGTGCGGACTGCTCCGGGCAGGCCTCCGGAACCGAGCGCGCGATGCGCAGCCAGGCCGGCACCGCGTCCGCCTGTGCGAGCGTCCCGGCGCCGCGGCCCCACGCGCCGAACAGGATCTGCTCGCCGAAGGCGCCTAGCGCGCGCTGCGACGCGAGCCACCCGAGCAGCGGCGCGACGCCGAGCACTGCGCCCGCGGCGAGCTTCGCCACGGCCGCGCGCGCTCCGCGCTCGTCCCAACGCGTCGCAACCAGCAGTCCGAGCGCGACGCTGCCGTTCACCTGCCAGTCCAGGAACGCGAGCGATGCGAGCGCTCCCGCGAGAACCCAGCGCCCGCGCCACGCGCTGAGCCCCGCAGCCCACACGCAGACCGCCGCCGCGTGCTTGGCGACGTTTCCGATCGCGGGCAGCGCACCGATCAGGCCGAAGCTGCAGACCGCGAGCGCAGCGAGCAGGCCGGCGGTCTGGCTGCCGCCCGAGAGCGCGCGAAAGGCCGCGAACGCGAGCAGACCCGCGAGCGCGGAGAGCCCGAGGTAGCCCGCGCGCACGGCCAGCAGCGGATCGCAGCCCGCGCGCTCGCCGGCAGCGTGCAGCGCGGCGCCGAGCAGCGTCGAGAGCGGCGTCTTGACCGCGTAGAGATCGCGGTGCGGCACCGCTCCCTGTGTGACGCGCCAGGCGTCGTAGAGCGAGATCCGCACGTCGCTGACGATCGGCTGGCGGCTCGGCTCGAAGCTCGAGAAGTGCAGCGCGAGCAGCGCGAGCGCGAGCAGCTCTCCGGCGCGGCGGCGCCAAGCTTCGGAACGCGCGGTGCGTACTGCGAGAGCGCGTTCTTCGGCCATCGCGCGCACGGTAGCGTGTACGCTCGCCGGCATGATCGACGACCCGTTCCGGCGCGCGCTGCCGCGCGTGACGACACCGCTGATCCGCGCCTACCAGCGGCCCGTGTTCTGGGCCTGGGCACTGCTCGGCGCGGCGTCGCTCGCGAGCGCGCAGCCCTCGATGCGACCCGCCGACGAACGCCCGCCGGCACCGGAGCCCGAGGGCATCGAGCCGGGCCCGGAGCTCGAGCTTCCGCCCCTTCCCGAGCCCTCGGAGGCAGAGCGCGGCCCCTTCGCCGCAGGCCTGCTCGTCCGCGTCGAGCGCTATGACGTGCAGGGCTCCACGGTCTTCACCGAGGCAGAGCTCGCCCTGGTCACGGCTCCGTTCCGCGGGCGCGAGATCGGCTCCGAAGAGCTGCTCGCAGCGCGCGACGCGATCACCGCGCTCTACGCGAGCCGCGGCTATCTGAGCTCGGGCGCGGTGGTTCCCGATCAGGCGGTCGAGAACGGCGTCGTCCGCATCGAGGTGATCGAGGGCCGGCTCGGCGAGATCGAGATCCAGGGCACGCGCTGGTTTCAGGAGCGTTATTTCCGGCAGCGCCTCGCTCGCGCGGGCCGCGCGCCCGTCGACGCGTTCCGGATCGAAGCGGAGCTGCAGCGCTTCCAGCGCAGCCCCTACGTCGAGCGCGTGGATGCGCGCCTCGAGCCCGGAGCCAGACGCGGCGAGAGCCGGCTCGTGCTGCGCGTCGAGGAGCGCTCGCCGGACGAGCTCCGGCTCGCGGCCACCAATCACCAGTCGCCGAGCATCGGAAGCACCGGCGGCGACTTCGCTGCGAGCCTGGCGAATCTGATCGGGATCGCCGACGAGCTGCGCTTTCGAGCGGACCTGACCGAGGGCCTGCGCGACTACGACGTCGCCTACGACCTGCCGCTCGAGCGTTTCGACACCCGCCTCGGATTTCGCTTCCGCGACAGCCGCGGCGATGTCGTCGAGAAACCCTTCGACGAGCTCGGGGTGTTCTCCGAGTCGCGCAGCTACGCGCTGACGCTCGACCACCCCTTCTTCGATCGCGCCGACTTCGAGCTCTGGGCCGGCGCGACCGGCGAGTACAAACGGAGCGAGGCCTTCCTCTCCGGGAGCAGCTTCTGTGCGATCGCGAACGCGATCGACTGCGAGCCCGAGATCGCGGCGCTGCGACTGCACGCGCAGCCGACCTGGCGCGGCCAGAGCGCCGCGGCTTCGCTGCGCTCGACCTTCGCGATCGGGCTCGACGCGCTCGGCGCGACGCAGAACCCCGGCCGCCGCGTGCCGGACGGCCAGTTCGAGGCCTGGCTCGGCCAGCTGCAGCTGGCCTGGCGCCTGCCGGAGCGCTGGCCGCTGCCCGAGCGCTGGCGCCCGCTCGAGCGCGCGTTCGGGCGCTCGCTGCTGCTGGCCCGGCTCGATCTGCAGTTCACGCGCGATCCCCTGCTCTCGATCGAGAAGATCTCGATCGGCGGGAGTTCCAGCGTGAGGGGCTACCGCGAGAACGAGGTCGTGCGCGACAGCGGAGTCGTGGCCGGGCTCGAGCTGCGGATTCCGCTCGCGCGCGACGCCTTCGGCCGGCCGCTCGCAGAGCTCGCGCCCTTCGCGGATCTGGGCCACGGCTGGGACTCCGACGCGACCCTCCAACTGCGCCGGCGCACGCTCGCGAGCCTCGGCAGCGGGTTGCGACTATCACCCGTCCCCTGGCTCCAGGCCGAGCTCTACTACGGCTACCAGCTCGCGAGCGCCGAGCGCGACGGCGACGACCTGCAGGACCACGGAATCCACTTTTCCGTGTCGGTCGACGCGGCCGCGTTCGGGCGCGCGCGTCGGAGCGAGCGCGGCACGACCCTGCTTCAGGGCCCGAGGTAGGCGCCGCAGCGGTTCTGCAGCGCGCCCTGCCCGCCCGCGAGCACGCGCTCGAGTGCGAAGACGTCCGCGACGTCGCAGTCGGCAATGCCGGTGCCGGCCGGGCCGACCTGGTTGCAGCGCGCCGGGTCGAAGGGCCCGGAGAGCGTCGCGCCGACGAGCTGCTCGCGCGCGCGCAGCAGGTCGGTCGCGTCCGCGATCCCGTTGCCGCTGACATCGCCGCACTGGCAGAGGTCGCCAGCCGCATAGGCGTCGCTGTTGGTCTGCGCGGCGTTCGAGACCGCGGGGCAGTTGTCGTTCGCGAGGCAGGTGCCGCCGCCGGTGCCGCTGCCGTCGCAGCGCCCGTCGTTGTCGTGGTCGGGGTCGTTGGGATCGATGAAGACCCCGTTCACTTCCTCCCCGTCGAGCAGGCCGTCGTCGTCCGAGTCGGGGTCGTTGGGATCGCTGCCGGTGTCGGTCGCCGAGACGAAAATGTGGGTGTTGGTCTCGTAGCTGTCGAGCAGGCCGTCGGCGTCGTTGTCCGGATCGAAGACGGTGCGGATGTCGCCGTCGAAGGCCTGGGCGCCGAGGCGCCGCCAGGGGCCGTGCGCGGGGTTCGGCGGCGCGCTGATGCCGGGCTGGGTCACGCGGAACGGCGCGTGGAGCACGCGCGCGCGCCAGCGGTAGAGCGGGCCGCCGAGCAGATTCGAGAGCGTCTCGCTGAGCCCCACGCCGCCCGCCGTCGCGGGGACTTCCG
>CAYTJA010000336.1:0-4083 GCA_964437835.1 uncultured Spirochaetales bacterium | reverse complement strand
GCTCGGCGTTGAAGGTTCGTAGCCCGCGGGTGCATGTCCCGCTTCCAGTCTCCCAGGATTCGCAAGGAACCTGAGACGGGACGGACCACCCATACCGGCGTTGAAGCAGACGAAGGCTGCCTTCCGTTCTGACTCTGCCTCCCGCGGCGGCTCGGCTTTCTCTCGCGGGCGCGTGCTGCGCACGCGCTTTCCGCTCGAGGCCGAGCCTCTGACACGTGATATCTTTCTGTTCCGCCCCGCTGCCTTCGCAGCTTAACGCCATTCTCGTTAGACAGACGCAATTGCTCCAGGTACCACCGTCGTGACCCATCTCTCACCGTGTCCGAACTGCAGTCGACACGTTCGCGTCGTCGAACGTCGCTGCCCGTTCTGTTCCGTCGAGATCGACCTTCGCAGCATTCCTCCGCCGCTGCTGCCCACCCAGCGCTTGTCTCGCGCTGCCCTGTTCACATTCTCCACGCTTGTTGGCGCCGCCGCCTCCATTCATGGCTGCTCTGGCGGAGATGACCGCGCCTTATATGGCGCTTCATCACCCATCTATCATCCAGACGGCGGCGATGATCTTCCCCCGGTTTCGTGGACACCCCAACTGGCGCGACAATGCGCCTGGAGCGATCCATGGACAAGCGAAAGAAGCAGCGTAGGAAGCGACGAGCGTTCACCCCCGAGTTCAAGGCCGAAGCAGTGCGCCTCTGCAAGGTCGGAGATCGGACCGTCACGCAGGTGGCCGGGGACCTGGACCTAACCGAGACGGCCTTGCGCGAATGGGTGAAACGGGCCGACATCGACACCGGCAAGGGACCGCCGGGTGCGCTCACGAGTGACGAGCGGGCGGAGCTCGCGCAACTGCGGCGGGAAAACAAGCGGCTGCAGATGGAGCGCGAAATCCTGAAAAAAGCGGCGGCCTTCTTCGCGAAGGAGAGCACATGAAGTTCGTGTTCATCCTCGCCGAGAAGGCCTTCTACCCAATCACGATGCTGTGTCGCGTTCTCGAGGTCTCGCGCAGCGGGTTCCATGCGTGGCGCAAGAGGCCCCAGGCGCCTCGTGTTCGCTCCGACGCACAGCTCGCAGCCCAGGTCGCTGCGGTCCACACGCGCAGCCGCAAGACGTACGGGAGCCCGCGGGTGCATGCGGAACTGCGAGCCCAGGGGATCCGCGTCGGCAAGAAGCGAGTGGAGCGGCTCATGCAGGAAAACGGCCTCGAAGCGCGGCGGAAGCGCCGCTTCAGGAAGACCACCGATTCGAAACACTCGAACCCCATCGCGCCCAACGTAGTCGCCCGGAAGTTCGAAGTCGCCGCTCCCAATCGCGTCTGGGCCACCGACGTGACCGCGATCTGGACCCTCGAGGGCTGGCTGTTCCTGGCCGTGATGCTCGACCTGTATTCCCGTCGGATTGTTGCTTGGGCCGCGAGCGAGAACAACGACACGGCTTTGGCTCTCGAAGCGCTCCGGGAGGGCCTTCGGGCGCGTCGCCCTGCCGCAGGTCTCGTGCACCACTCTGATCGCGGAAGCCCCTACGCCAGCGAAGCATACAGAGCGGCGCTGGCCGCGCACGGTCTGGTGGCGAGCATGAGCCGCAAGGGCGACTGCTGGGACAACGCAGTCGCGGAGAGCTTCTTCGCCACCTTGCGCGCCGAGCTCGTAGACCATGAGCTCTACGTCAACACCACCCAGGCCGAGACCTCCATCGGCGACTACATCGACAACTTCTACAACATCGAGCGGCGCCACTCTCACCTCGGCTACGTCAACCCGATCGAGTTCGAATTGCGTTCACGAATACTGAAGGCTGCGGCATAATCATGCTGTCCACGGGATCGGGGGAACTTCACGATGCCTCTGACGCTTCCCCAGATGCAGACCCAGACTCCGCCCTCGACGCTGGCTAACCCGGCGTTGCAGCAGACGAAGGCTGTCGTTCCTTTCTGAGGCTGCCTTCCGCGACGGCTCGGGTTCTCTCGCGGGCGCGCTTCGCGCGCTTTCCGCTCGAGCCCGAGCCTCTGCACCGTGATATCTTTCTTCACCGCCTCGCTGCCTTCGCAGCTTAATGCCCGTCTCGTTAGCCAGACCCAGGCGGGACGTCGAGATCGTGGCAAATCTTCCGGGCTAGGTGCTCGTTGATCTCTCGATGTCGCGGGACCGACGATGCCTTCCGCGCCTTCCGGTTCACGTATACCGAATGATTACCGCCCTCGCGAAGCAGCTCGCATCCGTGTTGTTCCAAATGCCGGATCAGATCGCGACGCTTCACCCGTTCGCGATCCTGAGCGATTCCCGGATCACGTCGTCACCGACATCCTCGCGCGCCAATTCGCGATTCGCGTCAATCACCAGCTGCACCGCTTCACGAAGATTCTCCCGGGTCTCGTCAAGCGTGCTGCCCTGCGAATTCGCCCCCGGCAACTCCTCCACGAACCCGATGTACCCTTCAGGCACTTTCTTGAACACAGCGGTAAACGCGAAATCCACGGCGCAGCCTCCACCCGCAGTCTAGCGCGACTCTCCCCGCTCACAAGCGCGCTGTACGGCTGGCTAACCTACGCCCTGAGGCGGACCGCAAGCCCTAAGTAACACCGGCGGCAAACTTCAACAGGGGCGCGCCACGCTTCTGGAGCGCGTTGAGGTACCGAGCCTCGTCGTACGGCACCCGGTCGACCCAGCACCGGTACAGGATTCGAATCCACTTGAAGGCCAGGGCTCGCAGCGTCGCGTTGTGTGACGCGCCCCTGGCCCGATGCTGGGCGTAGAACTGTTTCGCCCAAAAGCAGCGTGGGATGGTTTCTTTCGCCCATTCGACGAAGCTCTGGCGCAGGAACGTCCCGCACGCGTAGCGCCAGTGCACCCAGCTCTTGTTCCCGCTCCGTTCCGTGACGGGCGCCACGCCGGCGTACTTTTGCATTGAAGCAACGCTCACGAAGCGTTCTCGTCGTTCCCCGAACGCCACCAGCAGGCGCGGAGCCAGCGTTGCGCCGGCACCGGGCAGGCTCGCGAAAAGCCCATAGTCCGGCAGGGACTCCGCCAACCGTGCGATTTCTATATCGAAGCGGGCGACCGCGGCGCACACCGCTCGGAGTTGCGGCAGCAGCTGCTCGACCACCAGCTGCGCCGGCTCGATGACGCCGCGGTCGGTCGTCAGGGGACGCTCCGCCGCTATCCCTTCGAGGCGTCGCGCGATCGTCGCCCGTCGACGCACGTTGTGCGCCTCGAAGAAGCTCACGACCGTTTCTTGGCGAGCTCGCTGCACGCTTGGGAGCGTCGGCCAGCGCTCGAGGAAGTCGATGAACACGTCCGTCCACTTGTCACGAAACCAAGCCAA
The DNA here is from genome assembly GCA_964437835.1 of uncultured Spirochaetales bacterium. Lineage (GTDB taxonomy): Bacteria > Myxococcota_A > UBA9160 > UBA9160 > SMWR01 > CAYTJA01. The sequence continues at coordinate 765 of CAYTJA010000336.1, read as the reverse complement.
AACTTGCGGGAAGTACGCCTTCAGCGCGTGCGTCATGCGGTTCGTGAGGCGCACGCGGTCCTGCACAAACGCTCGCCGCTCCGCCACCAGACGACGAAACTGACGCATCGGAACGCTGTCACGACGCAGTCGCGGAACACGCTCTGGATGGCGCATCAATAATTCCAGAGCCAGCTCCGCGTCCGTCGGGTCGTCCTTCGCATTGCTCGGTACGAACGCCTTCCGATACCGCGCCAACGTGATCGGCTTCACCGGGAAGATGACGATGAAGTCGTGCTCTAAAAGCGCCGACACGATCGGACCTTGCTCGAGCTCGACCACCACCGCCACTGGTGCCCCACCGAATCGCTCCCGGAGACCCGACAGCCAGGCCTCCAGAGCCAGCGGGCGGTGCTCGACTACGTCGCGCTCCAGCTCCGTGGACCCAGGCACTTGGATGCATACGTCGTGCTTTTTATCGGCCCAGTCCAGACCGATGAACGCGGCAAACTCCGTCTGCTCTTTCTGCATGCGACCTCCTCGATTCCTCGGTTACCGTTGTGGTCGGGACATGCAGCCAAGCCCTGCGAAGGCGATATGGTGAGCCGGTACAGCGGCTTTCCCTGAGTGTTCGTTGTCGGGCAAGGCACACCCGCGGGCTCGAATCTAAGTTAGTGAGCATCACGTGCTCGGCGTTGAAGGTTCGTAGCCCGCGGGTGCATGTCCCGCTTCCAGTCTCCCAGGATTCGCAAGGAACCTGAGACGGGACGGACCACCCATACCGGC
>CAYTJA010000335.1:0-5278 GCA_964437835.1 uncultured Spirochaetales bacterium | reverse complement strand
AATGAGTTCGCACCCGAAGTACGCCCGGGGACGGGTGGATCGCCAGGGCGCCCGACTCGTTCCGCCGACCCCCGGGTACACTGGGCACTGGGGGTAGGAGAGCGACCACCCGATGACGCTCGAGATCGCAAGACCCTTCCGGCGTCGCGCGCTCCGCTGCGCGCGGCCTGCGCGCGGCGAACTTCGCCGACCCGATGCTGTTGCAGCCCGGCTCTCAGCTCCCGCGGTAGGTCGTGTAGCCGTGCGGGCCCAGGAGCAGTGGAAGGTGGTAATGCGCCGAGACGTCGCGCACGTGCACGTGGATCGTCACCGACGGGTACAGCGTCTCGATGCCACGCACCGCGAAGTAGCGCCCCGTCTCGAAGGTGAGCACGTGCTCGCCAGCCTCGAGTGGGCCCGAGGCGAGCAGCTCAGCGATGCGTCCCTCGGCATCGGTGGTCCCGCGGCCCAGCGGATGCAGCTGCTCGCCCCCCGCGCGATGCAGGCTGACGGCGAGCCCGGCCGCAGGTCGGCCGAGCGCGGAGTCGATCACATGCGTGCTGATGCAGCCCATTTCCATCCGCTCGCAGACCGCCGCGAGGCCGCATGATAGAGGGCACCGCGGGGGACAGCGACCGGTCGGCTCGGGGCGAGCCTGTTCTCGCGGAGCATGAGTACGGCAAGTTCGGGATGCGGCTCGCCAAGCTTCGGCGGGACGGACCCGAGGGCCACGAGCTCGTCGACCTCGATGTCGAGCTGCGACTGCGGGGGCGCTTCACAGAGGCGTACACGCGCGGTGACAACTCGCTGGTCATCGCCACGGACTCCTGCAAGAATGCGCTCTACGCGCTGGCCGAGGCGCACCCGCTGGATTCGATCGAGGCCTTCGGCCGAGATCTGGCCGGGCACTTCGTCGAGCGCTACGCGCAGGTCGAGCGCGCCGAGGTCGCCATCGAGCAGCGCGCCTGGTGTCGCATCGAGCTCGGCGGGCGATCCCATCCGACGGCATTCCACGGGACGCAGGAGCGCGCCACCTGCCGCGCGGTCCTCGACCGGGAACGCGGTCTCGAGCTCGCGTCCGGACTCGAGGGTCTGTCGCTGCTGCGCTCGGCCGGCTGCAGCTTCCACGGCTTCTGGAGCGACGAGTACCGCACGCTGCCCGACGACCACGACCGCATCCTGGCCACCAACGTCCACGCGCTCTGGGTCCACGCGGATCCGGCCGCGGCAGCGGACTGGAATGCGCGCCGCGCCTCGGTCCGCGACGCGCTGATCGAGGCGTTTGCGGTCCCGCCTAGCGCCTCGCTGCAGCACACGCTGCACGCCATGGCACGCGCGGCGCTCGCCGCCTGCGAGGCCATCCACTCGATCGAGCTGGTGCTGCCCAACCAGCACTACGCGCGCGTCGACCTGACCGGATTTGGCGGGCGTCCGGATGCGGACGTGTTCGTCCCGCTCGCGGCGCCGCTGGGCCGGATCGCCGGTACGCTGGTGCGTGCGGGCGCAGCGCCCCGCCGGCGCGAGCCGTGAGCGCGCGCGACCACGTCGTACTGGCCGTCAACGGCGCGCTCCACCGGGTCGGCGGTGACGACGCCTGCCTGACGCTCGGCGAGTTCTTGCGCGAGCACCTCGGCCTCGTCGGGGCAAAGCTCGCCTGCGGTCAGGGAGACTGCGGCGCCTGCAGCGTGCTCGTGGGGCGTCCGGGGCTGGCCGGACCCGAGGCCTCGAGCTACGCGCTGGTCGACGCCTGCCTCCCGATGCTCTTCCAGCTCGACTGCAGCCACGTGGTCACGGTCGAGGGCCTCGGTCGGCCCGGAGCACTCTCGCCGGTGCAGCAGGCGCTGGTCGACCACCACGGCTCGCAGTGCGGCTACTGCACACCCGGCATGGTGGCGGCCCTGACCGCGCACTTCGAGACGCGGCCGCAGGCTGGCGCGGGCGGCGATGAGGAGCTGCGCCGCGCGCTCGCCGGGAACCTGTGTCGCTGCACGGGCTATCTGCAGATCCTCGCGGCAGCTCGCACGCTGGACCCCGCGCGCATGCTGCGCGTGCGCCAGCTCTTCCCCGAGGAGCCGCTGCTCGCCGCTTTTCGCGCGCACCGGCTCGAACCGGTGCGGATCGAGTGCAGCGGTCCGGAACGCGTGCGCCGCATCTTCGTGCCGCGCTCGCTCGAAACCGCCCTGCGCGCGTACGCGGAGTACCCCGGGGCGCTGGTGGTGGCCGGCGCGACCGACATCACGCTGCGCCGCGGCCGCGGGCTGCCGCCCGTCGACACTATTCTATGTCTCTCCCAGCTGCCGGAACTCGCGCGCGCGCAGCGCGCCGGTGCCGTTCTCGAGTGCGGCGCGCTGGCGACCTGGTCGGAGCTCGCGCACCTGGCGCGACGCGAGCTGCCCGAGCTCCACGACCTGGTGCTCCGGCTCGGGTCGCCGCAGATCCGCAACCAGGGGACGATCGGCGGTAGCCTGGTGAGCGCGGCGCCAGCCGCTGACATCCTGCCGCTGCTCTTCGTGATGGCGGCGGAGCTGGAGATCGAGGGTCCACACGGGCGCCGTCAGGTGCCGGTCGAGAGCTTCTACTCGTCTGCCGGAGCTCCGCAGCTGCGCGCTGCCGAGCTGCTGACCCGGGTCCGCATCCCGCTGCCGCGCGAGGGCGAGCTGCTGCGCACGCTGCGCAGCTCGCGGCGCCGCGATCTGGACGGCGCCTGCTTCACGGCCTCCGCCGCGCTGGCCCTCGAAGGGCAGCAGGTCCGCTCGGCGCGTGTTGCCTTCGGCGGGGTCGGTCCGGCGGTGCTGCGCCTGCCGCGAACCGAGGCGTTCCTCGCGGGGCGGTCCCTCTCGGAGGCGACCCTGCGCGCGGCCGGGGCGATCGCGTGCGGCGAGATCTCGCCGCAGACGGATGTGCGCGCGAGCGCCGACCACCGCGCGCGGCTGGCCCGAATTGCACTGCTCGCGATGCTATACGAGGAGATCGCTCTCGAGGAGGCGCCGTGAGCGGCGACCGGCGCTCCAGCCCTCACTCCGTGGGACGCTCTGTCCCGCACCAGTCCGCGCGCGCCCACGTCACCGGTACCTCGCGCTTCGTCGACGATCTGCCCCGCCTTCCTGGAGAGCTGCGGGTCGACTTCCTGGCAGCGCCCGTCGCGCGGGGCCGGATCCGCTCGCTCGACCTGAGCGACGCGCGTCAGGCTCCGGGTGTCGTCGGCGCCTATACCGCTGCGGACATCCCGGGCGAGCGCACGCTCGGACCGCTGGTTGCAGACGAGCCGTTCCTGCCGGAATTCGAGATCGCCTATCCGGGCCAGCCGCTTGCCCTGATCGCGGCCGACTCGCGCAGCGCCGCGCGCGCGGCGCTGGACCGCGTGCGGCTCGAGATCGATCCCGAGCTGCCCGTGCTGGGGATCGAGGCGGCGATCGCAGCGGGTGCGTACCTGGGCCCGGCCCGGCGAATCGCGCGCGGAGATTTCCAGGCGGCCTGGGCCCGAGCGCCGCGACGGCACTCCGGCTCCCTGCAGCTCGACGGCCAGGAGCACTTCTACATGGAGCCACAGGCCGCCATCGCCTGGCCCGATGGCGAGGGGCTGCGCGTCTGGTCCTCCACCCAGAATCCGTCGGAGGTCCAGGCGGCCGTGGCCCGCTTGCTCGGGGTCGCGCGCAGCCGGATCATCTGCGAGTGCTCTCACGTCGGCGGCGGGTTCGGCGGCAAGGAGACGCAGTGCGTCCTGCCCGCCTGCATGGCGGCGCTGGTGGCGCGACATAGCGGCCGCCCCGCGCGCGTCGCATACCGCAGATCCGACGACCTGCGCAGCACGGGCAAGCGCCACGCCTTCCGCTGCGACTACCGCGTGGGATTCGACGAGAGCGGTCGCATACTCGCGCTCGGGCTCGAGTTCTGGGCCGACGGCGGGGCCTTCACCGATCTGTCTCCGGCAGTCGTCGATCGGGCCGTGCTGCATGGCGAGAACGCCTACTTCATCCCGGACCTCGAGATCCGTGGCACTGCGCTGCGGACGAACCGCGCGCCGAGCACGGCGATGCGCGGCTTCGGGGCACCGCAGGCGGTCGCCGCGGTCGAGAACGCGATCGAGGAGATCGCGCAGCTGCTGCGGCGCGATGCACTCGAGATCCGCAGCCTCAACCTGTACGGACGGGCCGAGGCGGGAGAGGCCGCGGCAGTCACCCCCTACGGGCAGGTCATCCGCAACAACCTGCTCCCGGAGATCCTGCCGCGCCTCGCCGAGAGCGCGCGATATCGCGAGCGCCGGGCCGCGATCGAGGCTCACAACGCAAGTCCACGGCGGCAGCTGCGCGGCATCGCGCTCACCCCGGTCAAGTTCGGCATCAGCTTCACCGCGCTCCATCTCAACCAGGCCAATGCACTGGTCCACGTCTTCACGGACGGCAGCGTCCAGGTCTCGACGGGTGCAACGGAGATCGGGCAAGGCGTCAACACGAAGATCCAGCAGCTCGTCGCCGATGCGCTCGGCATCGAGCTCGGGTCGGTTCGCGTGCTCCCTACCAGTACCGAGCGCAGTCACAACACCTCGCCGACGGCCGCGTCGGTCAGCACGGACCTCAACGGCGCCGCGGTGCTGGAGGCGTGTGCGCGCATCCGCGAGCGCCTCGAGCGCGTCGCCGCCGCGGAGCTCGGTGCGCGGCTGGAACGCGCGCCGGGGCCGATCGCGTTCGAGGCTGGTAAGGCGTTTGCCGTGCACCAGCCTGAGGTACAGATCGGCTTCGCAGAGTTGTGCGAGCAGGCCTGGCGCGCGCGCATCGATCTGGGCGCGCGCGGCTTCTTCGCGACCCCCGGCCTGCACTTCTGCTGGTCCGAGGGGCGCGGCGAGCCTTTTCACTACTTCACCACGGGTGCGGCGGTGAGCGAGGTCGAGATCGACCGCTTCACGGGGGCGGTTCACGTGCCCAGGGTCGACCTGCTGCTCGACATCGGGCGACGGATCAATCCCGGCATCGACGACGGACAGGTCATCGGCGGCTTTGTCCAGGCGCTCGGCTGGTGCACGGGCGAGCTGCTCGTCTACGACGACGCGGGTGTGCTGAGGAGCGATAGCGGAGCGACCTACAAGATCCCTGGCGTTGCCGATGCACCCGAGCGTCTGGAGCTCGGGTACATCGAGAGCGAGAATCCGCTCGGCATCGCCGGCTCGAAGGCCGTCGGAGAGCCGCCGTTCCTGCTCGGGATCTCGGTCTGGTTGGCGGTGAAGCACGCGCTCTCGTGTGTCGACCCCGGGGCCATCCCGCAGCTCGCACTCCCCGCAACGGGCGAGCGGGTCCTGCGGTTG
>CAYTJA010000334.1:0-10117 GCA_964437835.1 uncultured Spirochaetales bacterium | reverse complement strand
CGCGCTCGACCTCGAAGCGCGTGCAGACCACGTGCGCGATACCGAGATCGCGCGCGACCGGCTCCGCCTGGAAGCGCGACGCCGCGCTCGTGATCGCCACCGTGTGCCCGCGCTCGAGGTGCGCGCTCACGAGTTCGCGGGCGTCCGGATACACCAGCGCCGCGAGCTGCTCGCGGAACATCCGGTGGCCGGCCTCCGCGAGCTCGCGCTCGGAGCTGCCATCCAGGAGCCGCCCCAATGCGGCCATCAGCGCCGAGAAGCCGACGCGCCCGCGCTGGAAGCCGACGCCGTTGGCTACGACGTCGGCGAGATCCCGCAGCCCGATGCGACCCGAGAAGACGCGGTCGCGCAGGAACACGAGCGCAGAGAAGCCGGAGACGAGCGTGTTGTCCAGATCGAAGAACGCGCCGACCTCGGCGCCGGAGGGGCCGGTCTCGATGTCGCGGGTGAGCGGTGTGCCCGGCGTAGTCGGGGTCCTCCGTGCGCGGGCGGCGGCGTCTCGGCGCGATCCTATCACGCCACTCGCAACGCGCGGCTGCCCCGGGATTCACCCGAAGCGGTGCGGCCAGCCGCTTCGCGCGAAGCGGGGTGGTCCGGGCTGCGCCCGGACCGGGACCCCAAGGCTGGACTGCGAACCTGCCCGAACGCCCCGATCCGAAGCCGGCCGCTGTCTAGTTCGGGGGGACCGGCAATAGCGGGTCCCGGGAAACCGAGTTCCTCTCCGGGGCGCGTAATCCGACCGGATCCACGAGCCTCGGGGGTGCGGAGCTGCACTCTCGCTGCTGCGTGGGGCATCCGCTGTGCGCGCGTGCCAGAATCAGCGCATGCCGGACGCCATCGCTTCTCTGGACGCCACCGCACAGGCCGAGCTCGTCGCGCGCGGCGAGCTCACGCCGAGTGAGCTCGTCGAAGCCGCGATCGCGCGCATCGAGCGTGTGAACCCGCAGCTGAACGCCGTGATCCACCCGCTCTTCGAGAAGGCGCGCGCGCAGGCGGCCTCGCGCGAGCTCTCGCCCGGCCCCTTCCGCGGCGTGCCCTTCCTGGTGAAGGACGCCGTGTGTACGACGGCGGGCGACCCCTACCACCTCGGCATGCGCTTCCTGAAGCGGCACGCCTACCGCGCGCCACGCGACAGCGAGCTCGCGCGCCGCTTTCGCGCCGCGGGCTTCGTGTTCGTCGGCAAGACCAACACCCCCGAGTTCGCGCTCTCCGCGACCACCGAGCCGCTCGCGTACGGCGCGACGCGCAATCCCTGGAGCCTCGCGCACTCGCCGGGCGGCTCGAGCGGCGGCTCGGCCGCCGCGGTCGCGGCCGGGCTCGCGCCGGTCGGCCACGCGAACGACATGGGCGGCTCGATCCGGATCCCGGCCTCACACTGCGGACTGGTGGGTCTGAAGCCGACGCGCGCGCGCAGCACGCTCGCGCCCGCCTTCGGCGAGTATTGGGGGCCGCTCACGCACGAGCACGTCGTGACGCGCAGCGTGCGCGACTCCGCAGTGGTGCTCGATTGCATCGCCGGCCCTGGCATCGGCGACCCCTACAGCGCGCCCCCGCTCGCGCGCCCGCTGCGCGAGGAGCTCGGCGCCGCGCCCGGCGCGCTGCGGATCGGATTGCTGTCGAACACGGAAGCGCTGCGCGCGCATCCGGATTGCGCGCTCGCGGTCGAGCGCGCAGCGCAGCTGCTCGCGGAGCTCGGGCACCGCGTCGAGGTCGCCCGCGTGCCGGAGCTGGACCGCCCGCAGCTGGGGCCGTGGATCGTGCCCGCGGTCGCGCGCGATCTCGACCGCTGGTCGGATTTGCTAGGCGAGAAGATCGGGCCGGAGGACGTCGAGCCGCTCACCTGGATGATGGCCGAACGGGGACGCGCGATGAGCGCGGTGGAGTACGTGAAAGAGGCAGAAACCGCGATGAGCTGGGCGCGCGAACTCTCGGCGCACTGGGGGCGCGACTTCGACGTACTGCTCACGCCCACGAGCGGCACACCGCCGCCGAAGCTCGGCGAGCTCGCGCCGCTGGTTCCATTCTCCACGCTGCTCGCGAAGCTCGGCGCGCTCACGCGCTTCACGATGCCCTTCGACGTGACCGGGCAGCCCGCGATCTCGCTGCCGCTGCACTGGAACGCCGAGGGCCTGCCGATCGGCATCCAGCTGGTCGCGGCCACCGGGCGCGAGGATCTGCTGATCCGACTCGCCGCGCAGCTCGAAGCCGCGCGCCCGTGGCGCGATCGGCGGCCGCCCGTACACGCCTGAGATCCCCGAGCCGGGCCCTCCGGCGCTCGCGCTCTGGCGCTTGCCAGATCCGGGCGGGATCTCGACAATGGAACCGACCTTCCCATCACGTTGGAGCCACCCGATGCAGATCATCGACGTCGACTCCCACTTCGAGCCGGGCCGCGACTGGCTCGCCCCGTATCCCAAGCTCGCGGCGCGGCTCCCGAAGCTCGATCCGGGCATGTTGGCGGTCGAGACGATCGTCGGCGATCTGCTGCGCGACGTTCCGCTCGAGCAGCGCCCTTCCCTCGCAGAGCTGATGCCCCCGGGCCTGCTCACGCTCTTCGGTCAGGAAAAGATCGAGGAGGCCGGCCGCCGCAGGGAATTCGAGGGCAAGAGCCAATTCCAGGTCGCAAATGCGCAGGCGCGCCTCCAGTGGCTCGACGTGCAGGGCATCGCGATCCAGAACGTGATCTGCCTCGCTGGCTTCGCCTACAACCTCTTCCTACCGGAGCTCGCGCTGCGGCAGGAAGTGCTCAGCAGCTGCAACACCTGGCTCGCCGACACCTGCGCGGAGGCAGCGGGCCGCCTGCTGCCGGTGACCGCACTCGACTACCACGATCTCGACTGGACCGAGCGCGAGCTCGAACGCATGCGCGGCCGCGGCTCCCGGATCTTCCTGATCCCGGCCTTTCCGGTGAACGGCGTACCGCCCGCGCACCCGAGCTGGGACCGCCTGTGGGCCGCAGCCGTCTCGCTCGGGATGACACCGATGCTGCACACGGGCTTCGAGCACATGCGCTTCGACCCCGGCTGGGCGAACCTCGGTGGCGACGTCACACTGCTGCGAATGCTAGGCAGTTCGCACCGCCACGTAGCGCCGATGACGCTGATCTACGCGATGATCTACAGCGGCGTCTTCGAGCGCTTCCCGAATCTCACGCTGCTGCTTGCCGAAGTCGGCACGGGCTGGCTGCGCTACCTGATGCAGGAGATCGACGACCGCATCTCGGCCACCGCGGCGCTCTTCATTGGCAAGTGGAAGCTGCCGCTGCGGCCGAGCGAGTACCTCGCGCGCAACCTGCGCGCTACGCCGCTCGACGGCGGAAACGATCGCCCGCTGCCGGAGATCATGCGCGAGTTGCCGGACGACATGATCGTGTTCTCCTCGGATTTCCCGCACTTCGAGGGCTTCACGGACCCCACGGGTCACTACCGCGAGTTGCTGAAAGGCTTCTCTCCCGCGCGCCTGGAGCGTTTCTACGGCGGCGCGATGGCCGAGGTCTACGCGCGCATGGGCGACCCGATTCTCTAGTCTTTCGGGTCCCGGGCCGGGCGCAGCCCGGCGCTCCCGCACTGCGCCTGCCCGCGGTTGGTTGCGCGCCGGGGCAGCTTGTTTTCACTCCGCTCGCCTTTGGCTCGCTGCGCGCCGAAGCGGCTTGCCCGCACTCCGCTCGGTTTCGCCTCGCTGTGCGCCAAAGCGGCTAGCCTCCTGGCGGTATGCAGTCCGCGGTTCTCAGCGACCCGAAGCCGCCTGGCCGGCGGCTGCGAGCAGCGAGGCGAGCGCGTGATCTTCCACTTCGACTTCCGCAGGTGGGTTCAGCTCTTGCGAGTCGCATGGCGCGATCCGCGCCGCGGGGGGCGGCGCCGGATGCTGGTGCGGCTGCTCGTCAGCGTTCCGCTGGTGGCGGGGTTTCACGCGATCTGTTTCTTCCTGGACGGAATCCTGTTCCCGGAACTCCACCGCGTGCGCGTGCGCGGGCCGGTCTTCCTGATCGGCCACGCGCGCAGCGGCACCACGCTGCTGCACCGCCTGATGAGCCGCGACGCGAATCGCTTCAGCTCCTTCATGCTCTACGAGCTCTATTTTCCATCGCTGCTGCAGAAGCGGGCGATCCGCGCGCTTGCGGCCCTCGACCGCGCCTGGCTCGGCGGCTACTTCGAAGGGCGCGTGCAGGCCTGGGAGAAGCGGCGCTATGCCGCCTCGAACGACATGCACGCGATGGGTCTAAGCGTTCCCGAGGAGGACGATTTCATCTTCTACTGGTCCTGCGCATCGGGCACCTGGATGCTGAGGCAGCCCGCAATGGGCGAGATCGACTTCTACCACCTCGATCGCGAAACCGAGCGCCGCCGCCGTCGCGTGCAGCGCTTCTACGCGGACTGCATCCGGCGCCAGTTGGTTCTGAATGGGCCCGATCGCATCCACCTCTGCAAGGCCCCGCACTTCGCGGGCCGCGTGGCGAGCCTGATCGAGAGCTTTCCGGATGCGCGCATCGTGGTCACGATGCGCAGCCCGCACGAGACGATCCCGAGCCTGCTCAAGCTGATGAAGGTGGGATACCAGCTGCGCGGCTGGGAAGAGCCGCGCATGCTGCGCTCGCTGCGCGTGCTCGCCGAGCAGTCCTTCCACACCTACCAGTACCCACTCGAGGTGCTCGCGGCGCACCCCGAGACGAGGCACGCGATCGTGGACTACCGGGAGCTCGTGGCGCAGCCGAAGCGCACGCTCTCGGAGCTCTACGCGGCGCTCGAGATCCCGCTTACGCCGGCCTTCGAGGCGCTGCTCGACGAGGCACAGCCGCGCGCGAAGACGCACGCGAGCGGTCACCGCTACAGCCTGGCGGAATTCGGCCTCGACAAGGACGCGATCGAGCGCGAGCTGGCCCCGCTCTTCGAGCGCTACCGCTGGAACCAGGCCTGAAGCGCTGCCACTTCCGGGCGTAGACTCGATCGGCAATCCGCGGCTGCGAGAGCGCGTACAGGCGCGCCGAAAGCTTCAGCGCAACGAGCCCGATACCTCGTCGATCCCTGCCCAGCGCAGGTGCGCGGCGTCGGAAAGCGCTGCGGTTGGCGCACGCGTGCTGCCTTCCCTGCCCGCGGCTCGATCGTCGAGGCAGGGCAGCGCTGCCGTCGTCGCGCCGCAAGCCTCCGCCGCAATCAGCCGCGCGCCCGCGCGACGACGCGGCGCGTGGCCTCGGCCGTCGCGCGCGCGATCTCGCCGATCGGCTGCTCCGCGAGCCTGTCCGAGAAAACCTCGACGCCGAGCGGCGCGCGGCTGCCGATGTCGTCCAGCGCGCGGATCAGGCCGACCAGATCGAAGCTGCCCTCGCCCGGGAGCAGGCGGCGGTGTTGCGTCTCGTCCGAGAGGTCGACCTCGGGCTCTGCGGGCGCGTCGTCGAGCTGGACGCTCATCACGCTTTCACCTGGAATTCTTCTCAGCTCTTCGAGCGTCGATCCGCTGCGGAACAGGTGCCAGCTGTCGACGAGCAGCCCGCCGTTCTTGCGTCCCGCGCGGCGCACGACTTCGAAGCCGCTGCGCAGATCCGGAATTCCGGCCCAGGGCAGGAACTCGAGGTGCACCAGCAGGCCGCTCTCGGCCGCGAGATCGCAGGCCTTCGCGAAGGCCTCCGCCGCGGCATCGAGATCGACCTGTGCCCCGTAGAACTCGACGATCGTGAGCGAGCGCGCAGCGACCGCCGCAGCCATCGGCACCAGCCGCTCGGGCGTGAAGCCCTGCATCGCGCGCACGGCCTGCGCGCCGAAGCAGGCCGGCGGCGTGTGTCCGGGCAACCAGGTCGTGATCGCGTCGAGCTCGGCGATCGCGAGGCCCGCGTCCGCGACGCGCTGCCGCAGCTCGGCGTCAGCGATTCCCGCAGCGCGCAGCTGCAGGACCTCGCCCGGCTGGATCGAAAGCGCCGAGTAGCCGGCCGCGCGCGCCGGCGCGAGGCGCTCGAGCCAGGGGACGCGCAGCGCGGTGCCCGAGCACAGGACGAGGTCGCGTTGGTCGAGGGGCAACTAGCGCTCCGGGCTGGACGCCGCGCCGCGCGCGGTGTCACGATACGCGGGACCGATCGAATCGCGGAGACTCTACACCGCTAGCCCTGAGAGATGATCCATGTCCAGCAGCTGCCGCGCTGAGTCGGGCGCGCGCCGCGGAGAGGAACTCGCGAACATGTCGAATCCGATGCAGGCCCACTTCGGCTTCACGAAGCTCGTGGTCGGAGACCTCGAGCAGAGCGCCGAGTTCTACCAGGAGGTCTGCGGAATCCGAGAGCTCGGGCGCGTCGACGCCGAGATCGAGGGCCGGCCGATCCGCGAGATCATGTTCCACCCGACGCAGGCAGGCGGCGCGACGCTCGTGCTGCTCTGCTTCGTCGGCGCCCCGAAGCCCGCCGCAGGCGAGCTGATCCTCGGCTTCACGACGCCCGACCTCGCGGCCTTCGTGGAGCGGGTGAAGCAAGCCGGCGGTTCGATCGCGCAAGAGATCAAGACCCTGGAAGAGATGAAGATCCAGGTCGCCTTCGTGCGCGACCCCGAAGGGCACCTGATCGAGGTCGTGCAGCAGCTGTAGCGCCGCCGAGTCCCCGCTAGCGCTTCAAGTGGGGATGGACCGCGCGTTCGTACAGACGCAGCATGCGCCACGAGAATGCGGGATCCAGTCCCGCGAGCAGCGGGTTCAGGTAGAAGACGCTGTTCGGGCCGAGCTGCTCGGCGAGCGCGAGTGCCTGCTCCGGATGCAGCACCTGATACGCAGGGCTCTGGCGGACCGTCTCGGGCGTCAGCTGCTTCGCATAGGGGCCCGAGGGCCGGCCGAAGGCTTCGATCGTCCACTCGCTGTAGGAGCGCAGCTGGTGCAGCGCGTGCGGCAGGATGCGCTGCCAGTCCTTGTCGGGGTCCTGCGAGATCCAGAGGAAGATCGGACCCTGCCGCGGGTAGGCGCCGGGATCCGGCTTGCCGAGCTTCAGGCACTCCTCGCGATACGGCGTCCAGAGCTTCGGCTCGAGCGGCGGGAACCAGCCGTCCGCGATGCGCGCCGCGCGCCGCGCCGCGGCCGCGCTGCCTCCGCCTAGCAGAATCGGCGGCAGCGGATCCGGCTTCGGCGTGATCCAACAGCGCCGTCCCTTCCACTCGAAGGGCTGCCCGGTCCAGGCCAGGCGCAGCAGCTGGATCGTCTCGCCGATTGCCTGCCAGCGGTCTTCGAGCTTGCGGCCGAAGCTCTCGAACTCGGCCGGCCGATAGCCGCCACCGATCCCGAGCAAGAGGCGTCCGCCGGTTGCGAGCTGGGCCACCGCGACGTCCTCGGCGAGCTTGATCGGGTCGTAGAGCGGCGCGAGCAGCACCGAAGTGCGGAACCAGATCCGGCGCGTGCGCGCGCCCATCGCGCTGGCGAGGATCAGCGGCGACGGGTTGTAGCCGTCGGGCGAGGCATGGTGCTCGCCGAGGCCGACGCAGTCGAAGCCGAGCTCGTCGGCCCAGTGCACCTGGTCGAGCGCCGCCGCGTACAGCTCACGCGCGGGCGCGCCGAAGTCGGGCGCTCGCATGTCGTAGCTGATCACGAGCTGCATGCGGCCCTCCTGGCGGCGCTTCAGGCGACGAGGCCGGCCAGGTTGTCGCGCATGATCTTGCGCACCGCGTCGGAGGGCAAGCCCGCGAGCTCATCGACGAATTCCGCAGGCCAGAGCAGGCCTTCCGGATGCGGATAGTCGGAGCCGTTCAGCACGTGCTCCGCGCCGAGCGTCGTGACGAGACCCGGCACGTCGTCCTCGAAGAAGGGCGCGACCCAGATGTTCTGGCGGAAGCTCTCGCTGGGTTTCTGCGGCGGTTTCCCGAAGCGCCAGAGGTCGAGGCTGAAGAGCCGCGCGATGTGATCGAGCTTGTGCACGAGCGGCGCGACCCACCTCGAACCGTACTCGACGCTCAGCACCTTGAGATTCGGGAAGCGGCCGAAGAGATTGTCGGCGACGAGCGCGGTCAGCGTGTCCGCGATGGGGCGGTCCGTGAAGGAGAGCGCGTACTCCATCAGCGAGTGGCGGTGCGAGGGCGGGTGCGGACGCAGTCCCCACGGTGTGTTGTAGATCTCGCTGAAGGGCGTCCTGCCGATGTGATAGACGACGTGGATGCCCGACTCCTGGCAGCGCGCCCAGAAGGGATCGAAGTGCGGATCGGCCGGTGAGCGGCCGTCGACGGGGCCGGTGGTCAGCACGATGAAGCGCGCGCCCTTTGCGAGCAGCCGCTCTAGCTCGGCGATCGCCTCGCCGAGATCGACCAGCGAGTCGAGCGGCGCGCCATAGATGCGGCCGTCGCGGCCGTAGCCCCAGTCCTGCTCGAGCCAGCGGTTGAACGCGCGCAGCGACGGGTAGAGTGCCTCGCGGTGCTGCGGCTCACGCAGCTGGGTTTCGATCCCGACGCCCGCAGTCGGCAGCATCAGGCAGGCCTGCACGCCCTGGGCGTCCATCACCGCGAGCCGCGCATCGCGCTTCACGAACTCCGGCACAGCGAGCCCATTCATCGGGGAGAGACTCGGGCTGCCGCCCTCGTCCGTCAGGCCGCGCAGGAAGCTCTTCATCGCGCCGGGCGGGCCCACGGAGTCGCTCGCGCCGACGCTGAAGAAGTGGCAGCGCTCGTCGCCGATGTACATGCGGCCCGGGCCCGGCTTCGAGCGGTCGATCCACATCGTGCGCTTCTTGTACTTCGCCTCGATGTGGCGCGAGAAGCAGTCGTCGGGCTCGTAGTAGTGGTTGTCGGCGTCGAAGATCGCGTAGTCGAGTGCACTCATGGATTCGGCCCTTCACCTCCCTCTCACTGCTAATGCGGAACGAGCCCGCCGTCTGCGATCACGACCTGCCCCGTCACGAAGCTGCCGGCGTCCGAGCACAGGAAGAGTGCCGGGCCGACCATCTCGTCCGGGTGCGCGGCGCGGCGCTGGAAGCTCGCGTTCGCCATCGCCTGCTGCATCTCGGGCGTGTTGTTGCGCACCATGTCGGTATCGACGGTGCCGGGCGCGAGCGCGTTTACGCGGATCCCGCGGTGCGCGAAGTCCGCGGCCATCGAGCGCGTGAAAGACAGCAGCGCCGATTTGCCGCCCGCGTACATCGCCTGGAAGGGCGAGAACAGGAAAGCGCCAGCCGAAATCACGTTAAGGATCGCCGCCGAGGGGCTCTGCTCGAGATGCGGCAGCGCCTCCTGCACCAGGAACACGGGTCCGCGCAGGTTCACCGCGTAGGACTTCTCCCAGGCGTCGGGCGTGAAGCGGCCGAAGTCCTGGCGCAGCGCGTTCGCGGCATTGTTCACCACGATGTCGAGGCGCCCGAAGCGCTCGAGCGTCCGCTTCACGAGCTCGGCCAGCGGCGCGAGCTCGCCCATCTGCGTCGGAACGCCTAGCGCCTCACCTCCGAGCGCGCGAAGCTGCCGCTCGGTCTCGGTACAGGCCTCCGGCTTGCGGCTCGCGACGACCACCTTCGCGCCGGCACAGACGAAGCCCTCCGCAATCGCGCGGCCGATGCCGCGCGTGCCGCCGGTCACGATCGCAACGCGGCCCGTCAAGTCGAAGAGCTTCCCGAGCTTCTCCCGGTCCACTGGTTCTCCTGCTTTTCTGTCTGCGATTCCCGCCCCTTGCTCCGGGACGGCGTTGGATCATAGACTGGCCGCGCGCGCCGGGTCCAATGTCGGAACCCCGCCCTCTTCCACTGCGAGGACTCCCCATGCCGCACGAGATGACCGCGATCCACATCGGCCGCAGCGACCTGCCCTTCGTCGAGATCGGAGGCGGAAGCAAGCTCCGCCTGCTGCAGGTCAAGCGCGGCGAGGGCCTCTGGATCGTCGAGAACATCTTCCAGGCCGGCTATGCGGTGCAGACGCATCGCCACACCGGGCCGGTCTGGGGCTACACCGTCTCCGGTGCGTGGAAGTATCAGGAGTACGACTACGTGAACCGCGCGGGGTCGTTCTTGTACGAGCCCGCCGGCTCGATCCACACCTTGCAGTGCATCGAGAACGACACGCGCGTGTGGTTCCAGATGTACGGCGTGAACCTGAACCTCGACCCGAACGGCAAGGTGGACTCGGTGGCGGACGGGCCGGGCGCGCTGGAGTTCTACCTCGCGGCGTGCGCGGCGCAGGGCCTG
>CAYTJA010000333.1:0-20623 GCA_964437835.1 uncultured Spirochaetales bacterium | reverse complement strand
CACGGCTCGATCTTCCGCTTCGAGGGCCAGGCCACGGTCTTCGATGCCACGCGCGGTCCCTGTTACCGCTGCTTGTTCCCGGAGCCGCCGCCTCCCGGAGCGGTGCCGAACTGCGCCGAGGGCGGAGTGCTAGGCGTGCTCCCGGGGCTCGTCGCGCTGATCCAGGCCACCGAGACGATCAAGCTCTTGACCGGGATCGGCGAGTCGCTCTGCGGCCGGCTGCTGCAGATCGACGCACTGCGCATGGAGTTTCACGAGTTCCGGGTGCGCAAGGATCCCGACTGTCCGGTCTGCGGGGAGTCGCCCCGCATCACGCAGCTGATCGACTACGAGGGCTTCTGCGGCGTCCCGGCAGCCGCGGATGCGGCTCGCATCCCGGAGCTCTCGGCGGCCGAGGTCGCAGCGCTGCGCAGCCGCGGGGAGCCGCACCTGCTGCTCGACGTGCGCGATCCCGGGGAGTCCCAGCGCGCGCGGATCGAGGGCGCGCGGCTGGTTCCGCTCGGGCAGCTCGAAGCGCGGCTCGCCGAGCTCGAGGGCTGGCGCGACGCGAGGATCGTGGTGCACTGCCATCACGGGGGACGCAGCGCGCGAGCCTGCGAGCTGCTGAGGCGATCCGGTTTCCGCGACGTCGCGAATCTGCGCGGCGGCATCGACGCGTGGTCGCTCAGCGTCGACGCATCCATCCCGCGTTACTGAGCGCCCCGAGGAGGAGATTCGATGGCACGCTCGCTGATTCCCGACGCGTTGACGCGGCGGCACCTGCTGGAGCGCGAGCTGCCCGCGGCCCAGGCGCTGCGCATCGCCGAGGCCTATCTCGCACAGCAGCGCCGGCTCGAGGCGATCGACTTCCTGCGCGCCGCGCAGGCGACCGAGAGGCTCGCCGCGCTGCGCGCCGAGGCGATCCAGCAGGGCGACGCCTTCCTGTTGCGCAGCGTCGCGGCGGCGTCCGGATCCCCCCCCGAACGCGACGAGTGGCTGCGCCTCGAAGCGGCGGCGCTGGCGCAGGCGAAAGAGCGCTATGCGATCGAGGCTCGGCGCAGCGCAGGGGCGAGCGCGGATCCCTCCTGAAGGGAGCGCCGGGCCGCTCCCGGCCCGGGACCCGCCGGACTAGGTGCTCATTTCTCGTTTGGCCGGGTGCCGCTGCGCCTCGCGGCGCTGCAGGTAGATCCGCTTGTCGTGTGCGCGCCGCAGCTGCTGTTCGAGCTTGTCCAGCACCTGATCCGCGGCTTCGCGCGGCGCTGCCGCTCGTGCGTGGGTTCCGAAATCGGTTCGCCTCCCGGTGACGTGGCCGTGGGCCTCGAAGCCCGCTCCCTGTTCGAAGATCGTCAGCTCGAAGCGCCCGACCTCGCGGAACTCCTGTGCCAGGTGGCCACAGCGCTTTTCGATCACCTCGTGAAGCGTCTCGATCTGATCCGTCTCGACATTCCTCAGATGGATCACGACGGGTGTGGTGTGCAACATCGGCGGGACCTCCGCCCCAAAGCGTAGCGCCGGCGCCGGCGCCGCAAGAGAGCGAACGTCGCTGTCGTGAAATGGCGGAAGCGGACGGGAATCGAACCCGCCGAGGACGCGTCGCCGCGTCCCCCACCGGATTTGAAGTCCGAGGCCGGCACCAGCTCGACGAACGCTTCCAGCAGCAGTGTACGCCGCGAGTCGCGCGCAGTGTGAGGCTGTCGGCGGGGGCCGCCGCGTGTAAGCTGTGGCTTCGTGGGGGGCTACTCGCTCGCGGATGCGGCGCGCATCCTGAAGGTGTCGCAGCGGCGGCTGCAGCACTGGCGGCGTTCGTCGCTGCTCGCAGGCGAGGGCGGTGCCGACGCTGCGCCTTCCCTCGGCTTCCGCGAACTCGTCTCGGCTCGGGCGCTCGCGCTGCTCCAGCAGCGCGGCGTGACGCTTGCGCGGATCCAGCGCAGCCTCGCCGAGCTGCGCCGGACGCTGCCGGAGCTCGAGGAGCCGCTCGGAGCGCTGCGCGTGTGGGGCGAGGGGTCGCGGCGCATCGTGATACGACACCGCGGCGTCCTGCTCGAGCCGGATGGCCAGGGGGTGCTCGATTTTTCCGCGCCCGCGCCCGCGCTCGCGGCCATTCGCGCGCTCGCGCCGCCTGCAGCCGGGCCGGCGCAACCCGCGCGGATGCGACAGGCGCAGCAGCACTTCGAGCAGGGCTGTCGGCTCGATGCGGAACCGGCGACCCATCCCGAGGCGATCGCCGCGTACCAGCGCGCGCTCGAGCTCGACCCCGGGCATGCGGACGCGCACAGCAATCTCGGAGCGATCTATTTCACACAGGAGCGCTGGGAGCTGGCGCGCGCCTGCTTCGAGCGCGCGCTCGAGCTGTGTCCGCTGCATTCCGAGGCGCGCTTGAATCTGGGCATGGTCTGCGAAGAGACGGGGCACGAGGGCGCGGCGCTGCGAAACTACCGGCAAGTGCTGGCGCTGAACCCCCTGCACGCGCAGGCGCACGCGAATCTCGCGCTGCTCTGCGAGCGATTGGCATTGCGGAAGCGCGCGCGGCGACACTGGCGGCAATACCTGCAGCTGGAACCGGCCGGAAGCTGGGCGAAATTCGCGCGCAGCCGGCTGGAGCGGCCGAAGCAGTGAGCGGGTCGCGCCCGAGGGCGAGCGGCGCTGCGATTCGGGCCCCGGGCCGGGAACGGCCCGGCCCACCGGGACGCTCGCGCGGCCGCAGCGCTCAGCGCAGCTCGAAGCGTTGTGCTGCGAAGCGCTCGCCGTCGAGCCAGCACTCGACGCGCCAGCTGCCGACCGCGAAGGGCTCGCGCCCGCGCGCGAGCTCCGAGCCCGCGACTCCCGCGCTGCGCACGAGCGCCGGCGCGTCCTGCGCGACGGTTCCACCCGGCGCGATCCAGCGCAGCGAGACCTCGGACGCCCGAGACGCGAAATGCGGGCCGAGGCGCAGCCAGAACAGCACGCGCGGCGCGTCTCTGGCGACGGCGAACTCCCGGATCGGCGCAGCCGCCGCGTCCGGATCGGGGATCGCCTCGCCCAGACCCATTGCCGCGACGAGCGTGAAGCTCTGCTTCTCGAGCTCGCGCTCGATGCGCTGGCGCAGCGCGCCGCGATCGCCCGCGCGCGCGAGCGCCTGCTCGAAGGCGAAAGTCGCCCGGTGACGCTGGCCGGTGTCGCGGTAGGCCAGGCCGAGCTCGAGGTAGAGGCTCGCGGTCGTGAAATCGAGCTGAGCCGCGCGGCGCAGCGCGGGAATTGCCTGCTCGGGTCGCCCCGCCGCGGCGAGCAGGGATCCGATCTCGAAGGGCACGCGGGGATCGCCGGGGGCGAGGCTCTCGGCCCGTGCGAGCAGCACCAGCGCCTCGTCGAGCTTCGCCTCGCTTCGGAGGGCGCGCGCTCGAGCGAGCGTGCGCTCGAGGGCCGGCGAAGGCTCGGCAGTGGGCTGCGGCAGCAGGGGGTCGCGGCGCAGCTCGAGCATCCGGCGCAGGCGTGCCTGCACCTGCGGAAAATCGCGAGCGAGCTCCGGGTCCGGCGCCCGCTGCGGCGGCAACGCGGCCGCGGAGCTCTGGATCGCCGCGATCCGCTGCTCGACATCGGGGTGGGTGTAGAGGTACGGGGGCAGCTCCTGGCGATCCGGATCCCGCTCCCGTTCGGCCAGCACCCGCGTGAAGAAGGGCAGGATCGCGGCCGGCGAATAGCCCGCACGCGCGACGAAGATCGCGCCGACGCGGTCCGCTTCGTTCTCGAGCTCGCGACTGAAGCGGAGCTGGATGGCCTGGTTCACGGCCAGCGCCGCGATCGCCGCGCTCGAGTCTGCGACCGCGATCGAGACGCCGATGCCGACCAGGCCCGTGATCAGATCGGGCAGCTGCGATTGCTGCTGCATCCGCGCGCTGTGGTGATGGCGCACATGCGCGATCTCGTGACCCATGATTCCCGCGAGCTCCGAAGTGCTCTGCGCGGCGAGCAGCGTTGCGCTGTGGAAGTAGATGTAGCCGCTCGGCACCGCGAAGGCGTTCTCGCGCCCGTCCTCGATCAGGCGGAAGTGGTAGGCGAAGGGCTGCGGCTCGATCTCGCGCACGATCGACTGGCCGAGATCGGCGAGGAAGCCCGTGACGATCGGGTCCTGGAAGACGTGGATCTTGCTGCGCAGCTCGCGATCGAAGCTCGCGCCGAGCTCGCGCTCGCGCTCCTCGAGATCGCTGCCCGTCGGCGGGGAGAAGGGGTTGAGCGGATTCGTGAGCTGCGGACCGCAGGCGGTGGCCCAGAGCAGCGCCAGTGCCGCTAGGCGGTTCCGGGCTGCCATCGCAGCACGGGCTTGCGCGCGGCTCGCGTCTCGTCGAGGCGTGTGAGGCGGGTGTGATGGGGCGCCGTCTTGACGAGCTCGGGATTCTCGCGTGCCTCGGCCGCGACCGCGAGCAGTGCATCCGCGAAGCGATCCAGGCCCTCGAGGCTCTCGCTCTCCGTGGGCTCGATCATCAGTGCGCCCGCGACTACGAGCGGAAAGTAGGTCGTCGGCGGGTGGTAGCCGTAGTCGATCAGGCGCTTGGCGATGTCCAGCGTCGTGACGCCCGTCTCCGCGAGGTGCTTATCGCTGACGACGCACTCGTGCATCACGGGCCCGTCGATCGGCACGTGGAAGGTGCCGCGCAGGCGCGCCAGCAGGTAGTTCGCGTTCAGTACCGCCATCTCGGTGCAGCGGCGCAGGCCCTCCGGCCCGAGCGTGCGGATGTAGGCCCAGGCGCGCACCAGCATGCCGACATTGCCAAAATTTCCGTGCAGCCGGCCGATCGAGAGCGGCCGCTCGGAGTCGAGCTCGAAGACGGCCCCCGAGCTCGTCTCGCGGCGCCGGATCAGCGGTGCGGGGAGGTGCGGAGCGAGCAGATTCTTCACGCCGACGGGGCCGGCGCCCGGGCCGCCACCGCCGTGGGGAGTAGAAAAGGTCTTGTGCAGATTGAAGTGCATCACGTCGATGCCGAGGTCGCCGGGCCGAGCGACGCCGAGCAGTGCGTTCAGATTCGCGCCGTCGCCGTAGACGAGGCCGCCGCGCGCGTGCACGATCTCGGCGATCTCCGCGATGTGCGCCTCGAAGAGGCCCAGGGTGTTCGGGTTCGTGATCATCAGCGCCGCGACGTCGTCGCTCATCGCCGCAGCGACGGCCTCGGGATGCAGGATGCCGTCGGCGCCCGAGGGCACCGAGACCACTTGGTAGCCGTTCAGCGCAGCGCTGGCCGGATTCGTGCCGTGTGCGGTGTCCGGAATCAGCACCCGGTGCCGGCGCTCGCCGCGCTGCTCGTGCCAGGCGCGGATCATCATGATCCCGGCCAGCTCGCCCTGCGCGCCGGCCGCGGGCTGCAGGCTCACGCGGTCCATGCCGCTGATCTCGCAGAGCGCCTGCTCGAGCTCGTAGGCGAGTGCCAGGAAGCCCTGCATCTGCGCCGCGGGCTGCAGCGGGTGCGCCTGCGCGAAGCCGGGCAGGCGCGCGGCCTTCTCGTTCAGCTTCGGGTTGTATTTCATCGTGCAGGAGCCGAGCGGGTAGATCCCGAGGTCGACCGCGGCGTTCCAGGTCGAGAGCCGCGTGAAATGGCGCACGACGTCGACTTCGGAGAGCTCGGGCAGCGCCAGGGGCGCGCTGCGCAGCGCGCCCGCAGGCAGCAGAGCTCCGGGATCCACCGTCGGAACGTCGAGCGTGGGCAGCGAATAGCCGACGCGCCCCGGGCGGCTGCGCTCGAACGAGAGCGGCTCCTCGTAGCCGAAGCCGCGCGCGACGTTGCCGACCTCGCTGCGGCGGTCGCGCTGGCTCATCGCGCCGCTCCGGCGAGCGCGCGCACCAGCGTGTCGATCTGGCTGCGGCTCGCGAGCTCGGTCGTGCAGACGAGCAGCGCCGGGCCGAGCTCCGGGTGCAGCGCTTCGAGGTCGAGGCCCCCCACGCTGCCGGCGTCGAGCGCGCGGGCCAGTGCGCGCTCGGCGGAGTCGGGCACACGGACCACGAACTCGTTGAAGCCCGGGGCCGCGAGCGGGAGCGAGAGTCCGCGCGTCGCGCGGACGCGCTCGCGCGCATAGGTGGCCTTCGCGAGGTTGATCTCTGCCAGGCGGCGCAATCCGACGGGGCCGAGCAGCGAGAGGTAGATCGTCGCCATCAGCAGGCACAGGCCCTCATTCGTGCAGATGTTCGAGGTCGCCTTCTCGCGGCGGATGTGCTGCTCGCGCGTGGCGAGGGTCAGCACGAAGCCGCGCTTGCCGCGGGCGTCGACGGTCTCGCCGACCAGGCGACCCGGCAGCTGGCGCAGCTGCTTCTCGCGCGCCGCCAGGAATCCCAGGTGCGGTCCTCCGAGACTCATCGGCACGCCGAAGCTCTGGGCTTCGCCGCAGACGATGTCGGCGCCCTGCGCGCCCGGCGCCTCGAGCAGCGCGAGCGAGAGCGCCTCGTTCACCGTCACGACGAGCTGTGCGCCCGCGGCGTGCGCGACGCGCGCGATCCCGGCGACGTCCTCGATGCAGCCAAAAAAGTTGGGCTGTTGGACGAGCACACACGCGGTCTCCGAGTCGACCCGCGCGGAGAGGTCTCCGCTGCGGCCGTCCGCAGCGCGCGGGACCAGCTCCCACGCGACGTCGAGGCCCGAGAGATAGGTCCGGACGACCTCGCGGTAGTGCGGGTGTAGAGCCGCGCTCGCGACCACCTTGCGGCGCTTCGTGACGCGCAGCGCCATCAGCACGGCCTCGGCCGTGGCCGACGCGCCGTCGTAGAGCGATGCGTTCGCGACCTCGAGGCCCGAGAGCGCGCAGATCATCGTCTGCCACTCGAAGATCGCCTGCAGCGTGCCCTGGCTGATCTCGGGCTGATAGGGCGTGTACGAGGTCATGAACTCCGCGCGCGAGACCAGCGCGTCGACGGCGCTCGGGATGAAGTGCGGATAGGTGCCGGCGCCGAGGAACCACGCGTGGCTGTCGAGGTTCGCGTTCTGCGAGGCCAGGGTCGAGAGGGCCTGCAGCACCTCCTGCTCGGAGAGCGCCGCCGGCAGCAGCAGCGCGCGGCCGAGGCGGAGCTTTTCGGGGATCGTCTCGAAGAGCGCATCGACGCCGGAGGCTCCGATCGCGCCCAGCATCGCGCGGATCTCGGCGTCGGTGTGGGGGATGTAACGCACGGCGCTCAGGAACTCCGCTCTGCGACGTGCGCCGCATAGCCTGCTGCGTCGAGCATCGCGGGGCTGCCCGCGCCGGCGTCGAGCTCGATCACGAGCATCCAGCCATCGCCATAGCAGTCCTGGTTCACGAGCTCGGGGCATTCAGCGAGCTGCGGGTTGATTTCGACGATGCGTCCGGAGGCGGGCGCGAACAGATCCGAGACCGCCTTGACGGATTCGATCACGCCGAAGGGCTTGCCCTGCTCGAGCGTGCTTCCGACCTCCGGCAGCTCGACGAAGACGATGTCTCCGAGCTGCTGCTGCGCGTAGTCGGTGATGCCGCAGCGCAGCCGATTGCCCTCGCGCCGCGCCCACTCGTCCTCGCGTGTGTACGCGAGATCGCCAGGGATCTCCGTGTCGCCCACCCTCGCATTCCCCCCAGTCTCGCCCTTGCCCCGAACTCGCCCTTGGCCCAAAGCCGACGTCGCGCTCAGGACGCGTTCGCAGCTCTCACGAAGGGCGTTTCGACGACGCGGGCCGGCGTCGGCCGGCCGCGGATGACGACGTCGAAGGACGTGCCCCGAGCGGCGAGATCGGGCGGAACGTAGGCCAGCCCGATCGACTTGCCGAGGGTAGGCGAGGGCGCGCCCGAGGTGACGCGACCGACGCGCACACCGGCGCGCTCGATGGGATATTCCGCGCGCGCGACGCCGCGCGCCTCGAGCTCGAAGCCGATCAGCACGCGCGCGAGCCCGGCGGCCTGCGTGCGGCGCAGCGACTCGGCGCCGACGAAGCCGCCCACCGCGAGCTTCACATAGGCGGCGAGACCGGCCTCGAGCGGGGTGGTCGCGTCGTCGAGTTCGTGTCCGTAGAGCGGCATCGCCGCTTCGAGGCGCAGCGTGTCGCGCGCGCCGAGGCCGCAGGGGAGCAGACCGAAGCGCTGGCCGTCGCCGAGCAGTCGGTCGAACACTGTTTCGACATCGCCTGCGGAGAGGTAGATCTCGAATCCGTCGGAGCCGGTGTAGCCGGTGCGCGAGACGAGCGCGCGCCGGCCCGCGAGCTCGAGCTCGGTGAAGCGGTAGCGGCGCAGCGCTCCGGCGCTGCCGTCGCTGCACGCGGCGAGGATCTCGGCGCTGCGCGGACCCTGGAGTGCCAGTAGCGCGGTCTCGGCGCTGCGATTGCGCAGGCCGGCTTCGGGCGGGGCGAAGCGTGCGATCCAGCGATAGTCCTTCTCGATGTTCGACGCGTTCACGCAGATCAAGAGCGAGTCCGGGCCCGTGCGGTAGAAGGTGACGTCGTCGACGATGCCGCCCTGCTCGTTGCAGAGCAGTCCGTAGCGGACGCGGCCGATGGCGAGCGACGCCACGGGTCGCGTCAGCAGCCGCTCGGCGCAGGCGATCGCCTCGCTGCCGGAGAGATGGATCTGCCCCATGTGCGAGACGTCGAAGAGCCCCGCGCGCTCGCGCACGGCCGCATGCTCCTCGAGGATCGAGGAGTACTGGACCGGCATCTCGAAGCCCGCGAAGTCCACCATGCGCGCGCCGAGTCGGCGGTGGCGCTCGTACAGGGGGGTGCGCTGGGGCAACTAGGCAGCTTTCTGCTTGGCCTTCGCATCGGACTTCGTTTTGGACTTCGGCTTCGAGCCGTCGCCCCCGTCGGACTTCGCGCTGTCGGATTTGCTGTCGGATTTGCTGTCGGACTTGCTGTCTGACTTGCTGTCTGACTTGCTGTCGGACCTGGTTTCGGACGCAGCTTCGGACTTGCTCTCGGATTTCGACTCGCTCGCCCCGGAGTCTCCCGCATCCGCGGACTTCTTGGCCGCACCGGACGAGTAGAGGTCCGAATACCAGCCACCGCCCTTGAGCACGAAGGAGGTTCGCGAGATCAGCCGTTTGAGCTTGCGGGATTTGCACTTCGGACAGCTCTTGAGCGGCGCTTCCGTGATCCGCTGATCGGCCTCGAACTCGTGTGCGCACTTCGGACAGCCGTATTCGTACGTCGGCATGCTGCGGCTCCTCGATCAGCCGAACGCGGCGGCCTCACCCTGGACAGTCAGGGTGATGTGAAAAAGCCCCGTAATACTGCGGTGACCGGCGGAATGCTGAGGCTCTGCCCTGCGGGCGTCAAGAGCCGAGATCCCGATCGGAGCGCCGGGGCTCGACGCTTTCCAGGTCCCGTTCGAGGCCCCCGCCGGCGGAAGCCTGCGCGGGCGGGGCCGCGGGCGGACGCACGCGCGCGTTGCGCTGCGGGCTTCCGAGATACGCGACCTTCTGGTCGAGGTCGGGATCGTTGAAGCGATCGACCTCGAGACTCTCGAGGATCGCGAGGTGGGTCTCGATCGTCGCGCGCACGGAGGTCGCCAGGCGCGCGCGCAGGTTTCTCATCTCGCGGATGTCCTCTGCGAGGCGGGCCGCGCGGCGATGCGCGGCGTCGAGGATCTTCTCCCCCTTGAGCTCGGCCTCGCCGAGCAGCAGCTCGGATTCCTTGACCGCTGTGCGCTTCAAGTCCTCGCCGAGCTTCTGGGCGGTCGTGAGGGTGTCCTGGAGCAGCTTCTCGTTGCCCCCGAGCTCCTCCACGCGTACCTCGAGCCGGCTGAGCTTGTCCCGGAGCTGCTGGATCTCGCGCAGCGCGCCCTCATAGTCCTCGGAGACGAGGCGCAGGAAGGCCTCGACTTCCTCGCGCTCGTAGCCGCGCATGCGCCGCGGGAAGGTCTGGTTGCGGATGTCGAGCGGGGTCAAGCGCATCGGCGGGTGGCTCCGGGCGGCATTCGCCCTCGCGCAACAGGTCGGCAGAAGCCGCCGGAATCTTGAAGCGAAAACGGGCTTTCCGGCCCAGGCCTCTCGCGTCTCGAAGCGAAAGCTGGCGCTCCGGCTCAGGCCCCGCGCCCGAGCTCCCGCGAGCGCTCGGTGGCCGCCCGAACGGCCTCCGACACGGCCCCGCGGAAATCGCGAGCCGCGAGGCGCGCGAGGCCCGCCTGGGTCGTGCCTCCCGGTGAGGTGACCTGCTCGCGCAGCTCGGCGGGCGAGCGATCGCTCTCGCGCGCGAGAGCGGCGGCTCCGAAGGCGGTCTGGAGCGCGAGCTCGTGCGCGACCTGCGGCGGCAGCCCGTTCTCGACCCCCGCGTCGATCAGCGCTTCGATCAGCAGGAAGAAGTACGCGGGGCCGCTGCCCGAGAGCGCCGTGACGGGATCCAGCAGCTCCTCGTGCGGCGCCTCCCAGACGCTTCCGACTCCGGCAAAGAGCGCGCGTGCGGCGTCGCGGTCCGCGGCGGTGGCGTCGCGGTTGGCGCAGAACGCGGTGGCGCCCTTGCGGACCAGCGCGGGCGTATTCGGCATCGCGCGAATCACGCGGGCGCGGGCCGGCAGGCCGGCCTCGAGGCGCGCGAGCGGCACGCCGGCTGCAATCGAGACCCACAGCACGCGCAGGCGCGCGGCGTCCGGAACTGCCGCGAGCTCGGCCAGCAGCTGGGGGACGACTCCGGGCTTGACCGCGAGCACCACGAGGTCCGAGCGCGTCACGACGCTCGCGTTGTCGGCCGCCGCCGCGCCGAGCGCGCGCTCGAAGCTCGCACGGCGGCCCGTGTCCGGGTCGCTCGCGAGCAGCCGCGCGCGCGGGATGCCGGCAGCCGCCAGGCCCCCGGCCAGCGCGGATGCCATCGCGCCGGCTCCCAGGAATCCGATCCGCGTTCCCTCGAGCGCCATGTCTTCTCCTGTCCGATTGGCTTCGTTCGCCTTCGGCTCACTGCGCGGGGCAAGGCCCCTTGCGTTGCGACTCCGGCCGTCCGCCGCTGGCTCAGGTACTGCGCGCTCCGAAGAGCGCCGTGCCGATCCGCAGCCAGGTTGCTCCTTCCTCGACGGCCACCTCGAAGTCCGCGGACATCCCCATCGAGAGCTGAGCGAGCCGGCTGCCCCCCGGCCGCCGCTGGAGATCTTCGCGCAGCTCGCGCAGCCGGCGGAACGCGGCGCGGCTCGCCTCCGGGTCGGCGGAAGCGGCCGGGACGGTCATGAGTCCGATCACGTCGAGCTGTGCCCAGCGCTCGCTCAGGGCGAGCAGCGCGGCGGCCTGCGCGGGCGCGACGCCGCCCTTCTGCGCTTCGCCGCTCGTGTTGACCTGGATCAGCACCGAGAGCCGGCGGCCGATCTCGCCGGCGCGCTGGTCGAGCGCGTCGCCGAGCTCCGCGCGATCGAGCGTCTCGATCACGTCGAAGTCGCGCGCGGCGTCCCTCACCTTGTTGCGCTGGAGGCGCCCGACCAGATGCCAACGCGGAGCCGGGCAGCCCTGCGCAGCCAGCAGACTGGCGACGGCCGGGATCTTGTCGCGAGCCTCCTGGAGGTAGTTCTCGCCCAGCGCCCGGAGCCCCGCGCGGACCGCGCGCGCGGCGAGCGCTGCCGGCTTGCGCTTGCAGACTCCGATCAGCTCGAGCGCCGCTGGGTCGCGTCCGCAGCGCTGCGCGGCGCTCTGGATGCGCGCCCGCAGCTCCGCGAGATTCGCCTCGATCGGCGCCTCGTCGCTCACGCCGGCTCCCAGTGCAATCCGGCGCTGCGGAGCAGCGCGAGAGTCTGCTCGAGCGGCAGGCCGATCACGTTGCTCTCGCTGCCCAGGACGGCGGTCACGAGGCGCCGGCCTTCGCCCTGCAGCGCGTAGGCGCCGGCCTTGTCGAGCGGCTCGCCCGTCGCGATGTAGGCCCGCAGCTCGTCGCGGCTCGCAGCGCGCATGTGCACCAGGCTCGAATGGCAGAAGCCGCGCGCGAGCCGTTCGTCGCTGCGCGCGAGTGCGACGCCCGTCACGACCTCGTGACTGCGGCCGACGAGGCTCTCGAGAATTTCGAGCGCGTGCTCCGGAGACTCCGGCTTGCCGATCGCGGCGCCGTCGCGCACGACTAGCGTGTCGGCTCCGAGCACCAGACGCGGCGGTGCCTCCGGCAGACGCCGAGCGACCGCGAGTGCCTTCTCGGCCGCGAGGCGCTGCGCAGTCGCAGCCGGCCGCTCGCCCGGGAGCGCGTCCTCGGCGAGGTTTGCGAGCTGGATCTCGAAAGCGACCCCGGCGCTGCGCAGCAGCTCGCGCCGCCGGGGCGAGCCACTGGCGAGCACCAGCGGCGGGGCGATCGCTGCGGGGGCCGCCATCGTGCGCCGTGGTACCGGATGGCCTGCCGCAGCGCCAGCCAGGCCCACAGCGCAGCCGCGCTGGCGGAGCGCGACGCCGCGCGGGTAGCTTCGCCGCGATGCAACTCGAGCGGCGCGCCCGACTGGCCCGTCTGCTGCTGCCCTGGGCCCTGTGGGGCTGCAGCTCGGGTCCGTGGGTCGCGACAGCCGACGGATTCCGGAACCGCGAGCTCGGCTATCGGATCGCGCGGCCGGCCGCGCAGGACGAGCGCACGGCGCCGTGGCAGAGCGTCGAGTTCGGCGGCGCGGAGCTCGCGTTCCGCAGGGCGGGCGCGAGCATGAGCTTTCAGCGGCGCTGTCGATTTCCGCCGGCGCCGCCCGCGATCCTCGCGCGCCATCTCGTGATCGGACTCGAGGCGCGCGAGTTCGTGCAGGCCGGGCCGCTCGAGCTCGCGGCGCGCTCGGGCTGGGGCCAGGTCTACGAAGTGCATCCCGAAACGGGCGGCGAGGCACTGCGGCTCGAGACGATCACCGTGCTCGAGGCCGGCTGCGCGCTCGACTGGGTGCTGGTGGCGAGCCCGGAGGACACGGACGCGGTGCAGAGCTTCGACCGCTGGTGGCGCAGCTTCGAGTTCGAGCCCGGCGCGGAGACGGCCGCGCGCGCCGCAGAGCACGCGCCGTGAACCCGCCTCGCGGCTCCGACGGCGGCGCGCTCGAGAGCCTCGGCGAGCGACTGCTGCATGCGGTCGAGAGTTTCGGCCGCTTTGCGGAGCTCGCGGGGCAGGTGTTTCGCGCGGCCGGCCGGCCGCGCTTCCCGTGGCGCGAGACGCTGTTCCAGGTCGACGCGATCGGCACGCGCTCGCTCAGCATCGTGCTGATCACCGCGCTCTTCACGGGCATGGTGCTCGCGCTGCAGACGGGCGTCGCACTCGGGCGCTTCGGCGCGAAGCTCTACGTCGGCAGCGTGGTGGGCCTCTCGCTCGCGCGCGAGCTCGCCCCGGTATTGACCGCGCTGATGGTCTCCGGGCGCGTCGGAGCGGGCATCACGGCCGAGCTCGGCGCGATGCAGGTGACCGAACAGGTCGACGCGATCCGATCGATGGGGGCGGACCCGGTGCAGAAGCTGGTATTGCCGCGCGTGCTCGCGGCGGCGCTCGCGCTGCCGCTGCTGACGATCCTCGCGGGCCTGGTCGGCGCGATCGGCGGGCTGCTGATCGCGCGCGCGCAGTTCGGGATCACCGCGAACTTCTATCTGCGGACGATCACGAACATCGTCACCGTCGAGGACTTCCTTTCGGGCGTCGGCAAGACGGTCGTGTTCGGCTGGATCATCGCGATGGTCGGCTGCTATTCAGGTCTCTCGACGAGCGGTGGCACCGTCGGCGTCGGGCGCGCGACGACGCAGGCCGTCGTGGTCGCGTCGATCTCGGTGCTGATCTCGGACTTCTTCCTCACGCAGCTGTTGCTCGCGCTGTGAGCGAGCCCGAGCGCGAAGTCGTGATCGAGCTGCGCGGGGTGCACAAGGCCTTTCGCGGCCACGCGGTGCTGCGCGGCGTCGATCTCGCGATCCAGCGCGGCGAGACCTTCACGATCCTCGGGGGCTCGGGTTCCGGGAAATCGGTCTGCCTCAAGCACATGATCGGGCTGTTGCGGCCCGACCGCGGACAGGTCTTCGCACTCGGCCGCGAGATCAGCCGCGCGAGCGAGCAGGCCCTGATCCCGGTGCGCACCGAGATCAGCATGGTGTTCCAGAGCGCGGCGCTCTTCGACTCGCTCTCGGTGTTCGACAACGTCGCCTATCCGCTGCGCGAGCACCGGCAGGGGTCGGAGTCCCGCATCGCGGAGCGGGTCGAGAGCTGTCTCGAGGCGGTCGGGCTCGCGGGGGCGGGGGCGAGGCTGCCCTCGGAGCTCTCGGGGGGGATGCGCAAGCGCGTCGGCGTCGCGCGCGGCATCGCGCTCGAGCCGCGCGCGATCCTCTACGACGAGCCGACCACCGGCCTCGATCCCGCGAATCAGGGCAGGATCGGGGAGCTGATCCGCTCGCTGCAGCAGCGGCTGGGCATCACGTCGGTCATCGTGACCCACGAGCTCGAGCTCTGCTTCGGGATCTCGGATCGGGTGGCGCTGCTGCAGGACGGTAGGATCTGCGCACAGGGCACGGCCGAGGAGATGCGCGCCTCGAAACACCCCGCGGTGTGCGCGTTCCTCGCGGGCTCGCAAGACGCGCAAGACGACCGCGCGGTCGCGCGGTCGAGCTAGGCGGAGCAAGGGGCCATGCCCGCGCAGTGAGGCGAAAGCGAACGTAGATCGGCAGCAAGGGGCCACGCCCCGCGCAGTGAGGCGTAGTCGAACTCAGGTCAGCAGCAAGGGGCCATGCCCCGCGCAGTGAGCCGCAGGCGAACGTAGTCAATAAGGCCTGCAGCCAGACCGAGAACGGAGGGCGGCATCAGGATGGAAGCAGATCGCAGACTCTCGCTGGCGGTGGGCGGCCTGGCCCTGGCCGCGCTGGTGGCGCTCGCGCTCGTGATCCTCTCGCTCTCGGCCGAGCAGGGGGTCTTCGCGTCTCGTTACCACCTGATCGCGCGCTTCGCGAACGTGCAGGGATTGCTGCCGGGGGCGCCCGTGTGGCTGGCCGGCAAGCGCATCGGCCGCGTCGACAGCGTCGAGTTCTCGGCGACCGGCGGCGGGCTGCCGCCGGTCGAGGTCTGGCTGCAGGCGGACGCGGCGATGCGCGAGCGGCTGCGCAGCGACTCGGTCGCGAGCATCGGCACGATCGGCGTGCTGGGCGACGTCTACATCGAGATCGCGCTGGGCACGACCGCAGGCCAGGTGCTCGAGGAGGGCGGCGTGCTGCAGACGCTCGAGCCCGCGAACCTGAACCAGCTGATCGGAAAGGCCAGCGCGCTCGCCGGCGACGCGGGGGAGGCGCTCGGAAGCATCGCTTCGCTGGCGACGAATCTCGATGCCGCGGTCAAGGACTTCGACGACGGCAAGGGCGGAAAAAAACTCGCCGGGGCGCTGGTCTCGGTCTCCGAGATCATCTCGGAGCTGCGGGATGGCGACGGCCTCTTGCACAGCCTGATCTACGACCAGTACCAGGGCGCCGGCGTGAATAGCATCGAGCGCTCGCTCGCGAGCCTCGAGAGCATCCTCGAAGAGGTGCGCCAGGGCGAGGGCATCCTGCACACGCTGGTCTACGACGACCTCTCCGAGCAGGACGTGATCCACGAGACCCTGGAGGCCGGGGCGCGACTGAACAGCATCTTCGCGAAGGTGGACCGCGGCGATGGAACGCTGGGGCTGCTGCTCAACGACCCCACGCTCTACGAGGATTTGAAGCTGCTGGTCTCCGGTGCGAAGCGCAGCCTGCTGGTCCGCAGCATGGTCCAGAGCATGGTCGAAGAAGGGCGCGACGAGGAGCGCTAGTGTTCGGGTTCCGCGGAGGGAGCGGCGGGCAGCGTCTCGGCCTGGGACTGCACCCGGACTTCGAAGGACTGCTGCGCCACGCCTCCGCTGCGGTCGTCGACCTCGAGCGTGACCGCGAAGCTGCCGAGCTGGCTCTCGCGCGGCTGCCACTGCACGAGTCCGGAGACCGTGTCGACGGAGAGCCCCTCGGGCCCGGATACCAGCCGGTAGCGGAACACGCGGTCGCGATCGGGATCCTCGACCGCGAGCTGGTAGCGGAAGCGGCCGTCGGCGTCGAAGCTGCCGGGGGACGAGGTGATGCTCGGAGCGGCATTGCCGACGACGATGTCGGCGCTGCGCAGCGGATCGCTCTCGCTCTCGCCGTCACTCGCGATGACTTCGAGCCGGATGCGGTCGCCGCGCTGGAAGTGGCTCGCCGCGAGGCGCGGCCCCTCATCTCCGGCCGACTCGCCGTTGACCTGCCACGCGTAGCGGAACTCGAGCTCGTCGCCCTCCGGGTCGGTCGCGCGCGGCGTCGCGAGGATGTCGTGGCCGGCGGTCACGTCCTGCAGCGGCTCGATCGCGACGCCGAGCAGCAGCGGCGGCTGGTTCCCGACGCGCGCCTCGGCACGGGCCGGCTCGCTCTCGCTCACGCCATCGCGTGCGACCCCGACCACCTCGATCAGCGCGCCGCGCTCGTGTGCCTCGAGCTGCAGCTTCGGCCCCGTCTGTGTCACGCGCTGGCCGTTCACGCGCCAGACGTACTCGATCTGCAGCGCATCGCCGTCGGGATCGCTCGCGCTGGCCTCGACCGTGACGGTCTCGCCGGGGCGCGGACTCGAGGGCCTTAGTCGCAGCTCCTCGAACACGGGCCGGCTGTTTCCGGCTGCGCCGGGTCCCGCGTCTTCGCGCGCGGGGGCCGACATCGGCCGGCCGCTCGGCGCCGGCGCCTCGTCGGAGCCACAGGCGCTGCCGAAGAGCAGGGCGCCCCCGAGCAGTCCGATCCCGATCGCCTTCATCTCGACCCCCTCGCAGCTGCGCCAGCGCGCGGAATGCGGGCGCGGGCGAAGCCTATTCATCGGAATCCAGGTCCAGGACCCGGAGCTTCTCGAGCACCGGATGCGGCGCTCCCGAGCGCCCGGCGTAGGCGACCCAGGGGTGGTTCAGCTGCTCGAGTTCCTCGAAGCCGACGCGATCGCCGTCGGCGCCCCGCAGCTCAGTCGCGGCCGTGACCCGGTAGGTCTGCTTCCCGATCTGGAGCGTGCGCCGCTCCGGATCGACGTCGTCGAGCCAGCCGGAGCCCCCCATGTCGCCCGCTCGAGCCGACTGTGCGGCCAGCGCGAGTGCGATTCCCGCCAGCAGTGCAGGCCGCGTTCCGGTCCTTTTCATGGTTCCTCCGCCCGGCTGCCTAGCGCTCGCGCCAGGAGCGCAGGTCGACGCCGCTGCTCGGCAGATTGCCCGGGCAGTCGTTTTCGATGTTGCCGTCGCTGGTGATGATCACGACCTTGTTGTCGCAGCCGCCCGAGGAGCCGCCCTGGTTGATCGCGCCGACCGAGACCCGCGGCCGCGTCGGGATGCCGTCGCCGATCATCTTGCGCCGATCGTCGTTCCCGCTGCCGGAGTTCGAGGGCCACTTCGGGGTGCCGCAGTCGACGCTGAAGGCGTACAGGTACGAGTCGCCCGTATCGCTGCAGGGGTCCGCCCCGCTGGCCGCCGGCACGAAGGAGCCGGCCAGCACGTAGCCGAGGAAGATCACGCTGTTCGTGATGAACTTCTCCCGGTCCCGCGCAGTCAAGGTGAAGCCGTTGCCACTCTCGATCTGCGTGCAGCTGTAGCTGCCGCCGTCGAGATCCGTCTCGGTGTAGAGATCGGCCTCGCCGAGGGTCGCCAGCGGCGTCGAATTGTGCTCGAAGGGGTCCTTGTCGCGCAGCACGAAATAGTGGTTGTTGTTGGCCGGATCGCCGTCGTCCACTCCCGATTCGGGGGCGGTGCGCTCGCCCGCGCCGATCGCGAGGTTCAGCACGCCCTTGCGCAGCACGCCCGTCGGCGGGAAGAAGAAGTTCTGGAAGTGGGTGACGCCGTAGCTCGCAGGCGACGGGCTCGAGCTGTGGTCCGCGCTGAAGAAGAGCTTGAAGTCCCAGTCCGGCTGCCCGGTGCTGTTGTCCCCAACCGAGTTGTGGATCGGGTCGTCGCCGACCTCGGACACCACCCACTTCCAGACGTTGCCGCCGAGATCCGGGATGTAGACCACGTCCGCGAAGCTGTCGTAGTCGAGGTCGAAGACCGCCGGCGCGGACGCGAATGCGTAGCGCAGCTCCGGGTAGCCGATCTGACCGCTGCCGTCCATCGCGGCCGCGGCAGACCAATGCTTCTTCGCGAGCACCTGGCCATTCGTGATGTCGACCATGTAGATCGCGCGGCCCTGCGCGCGGTTCAGGTTCCCGAGCAGCGGATCCACCGCAGGCGCGGCATCGCCGTCCTCGACGTAGTTGGTGTGATTCGGATCGCCGAACTGGTGATAGCCGCCGCCGAAGATCGCGACCCAGCGCTCCTGACCCTGGCCGGTCACGTCGGCCTCGACGCGCACCTTGACCCGAGCGATCACCGGCTCCGACCAGCTGAAGCCCATGTGTGCGGCCTCGTCCGACAAGGTCGACCCGTTGATCGCGTTGCCGCAGTCGTCGCAGGGGAATTCCCAGAGGTAGCCCGGGTAGTCCGCGCTGTCGGGGTCCGTGATGTCGAGCGCGTAGTAGCCCTGGCCGCCGCCGCGCAGGCCCGAGACCATCAGCGTGCGCCACTGGCGCGCGTCCTTGGTCGTCGCGACCGGCGGCGAGAGCTCGGTGGTGAGATTTCCGCTCACGTCCACGTTGCGGTAGATCCAGACGTCGCTCACGACCGGGGAGCCGTCGACGCCGGTCCAGCTGCGGCCGCCGCCCGAGGACTGGCTGATCGGCAGGGTCCAGACCTTGTCGCGAATCTGGGAGGGCATGAAGGCCATCAGCTCGCTGCCGGTGCCGCGGTCGTGGCGCGGCGGCGCGAGCGGCGTGACGCCGTCGGTGTCGAGGGTCTGCCACTCGCCGGCGTGGAAGCCGTGCAGGAAGCCGTCGTTGCTGCCGGCGTAGATCACGCGGTCGCGGGTGCGGTGGCTGGTCGCGAAGCTGTGGTAGCTCGGGTCGTTGAGCGGCGCATTCGGCGAGCCGACCACGATCGGGTTCGAGTGGAAGATGTCGCCCAGCAGCGAGACCGTGGCGTCGTCGTTCGTGCGCGTGACGCAGCTCGAGTCGGAAAGCAGCGTGCCGAAGTTGCAGCCGGCCAGCGTGCTGACCAGCTGCGAAGCGAGGAGGTCCTGCTCGCCGGAGTCGGTCGGGTCCGTGAGCAGGTAGGGGGCGCCCAGCAGCGAGGTCGGCGAGAGCGCCGCCGCGATGTCGAGCTTCAGGTCGTCGCGGTCCACGGCCGATTCGTTCCAGTCCTTGGCCTGCACGCCGAAGTCGAGGCTGCCGTCGCCGGTGAAGAGGTTGCGGCTCGCGGGAGCGGGGATCTCTTCCGCGGCATCCCAGAACGCGTCGGATTCGGTGCGCAAGCGGCCGCTCGTCGCGCAGGGGGGAGTTGCGGCGGTGTTCGTGCCGGTCGCGCAGAAGCCGCCCGCGGTCAACACGTCGCCCGCTGCGGTGAACTCGAAGTTCTTCAGGTGGCCGTCCCAGAAGGGCGAGTCGTCCTTGGGTAGGAAGAAGCTCGAGTAGAAATTGTCGCCGTCCGTGGTGCGGCTCGCGGGCACCGTGGCCGAGGTGAAGGACTGCGACTTCTCGATGATGTCCGTGAATGCGGCGACGATGTCGGCGGAGAGCTCGTCCGCGTCGCCGCTCTCGAAGAAGCGGCCGTTGCCGCGCACGGCCGCGAGCTCGACGTTCGAATCGCTGGTCGTGTCGACCGAGTAGCCGACGGTGTAGGTGTCGATGGTCTGCTCGCCGTCCATGTCGAGCCGGAAGTCCCAGCGATTCATGAAGTAGGCGATGTCGTCGAGGTAGTTGCTGCGCGTGCCGCCGGGCAGCTCGACCTCGTCCGCAGTGCCGTCGGGATTCCGGTAGTGATCGCCGATCAGGGTCGCGAAATCGGTGAAGCCGCGGTCGGTCCCGGTCTCGATGGCCGTCGGGGGCAGGAAGCTGGCGTTCACCGCGGGGTCGCGGTCGTCGAAGATGTCGCCCGAGGAGCCGCCGTCGGTGATCATCAGCATGAAGTTCTTCTGGCAGGCGTACTGGACCGGATCCGGGGCCGGCTGGTCGTCCCAGGCCGGGAAGTTCGCGAGGCCGCCATTCACGAGCGGGTCGAGGCCGTCGGCATCGAGGCTGGCCGCAGCACCGGGCTTCGGGTGCGTGGTCGCGACGGCGCTCCCGACGTAGTGCCCGCCGACCATGTTCAGGTCGCCGCCGTCGTCCGGCAGCGGATTGTGTTGATCCATGTTGTATTCGTAGGTCGGGAAGCTGACGCCCGTGAGCTCCGTGCCGTCCCAGTCGCGGCCGGGCGGCAGATCCGCGGAGTCGCGGCTCATGAAGTAGGTGTAGGCCTGATACAGCGTCTCGTTGAGCGGCGTCTGCGCATCCGGGCCGACCATCTGGATCACGCGCGCCAGGTGGTTCTCGTGGGTGTCGGTGATGCCGTGCAGCGTGTACGTGATCGGATCGCCGGCGGTATCCTCGCGGCTGTTCACCGGGAGCACCACGTAGCCGCCGTTGTCGTCGCCGATCAGGCCGTGGAAGCGGAACTGCGCGAGACCGAAGCGCACGTCCTCCTCGAGCTCGCAGGTCACGGTGCGCAGGATCAGGCGCAGCGCCATCAGCCGCGTGCGGCGGTAGGTCTCGAAGTCCGGCGGCTCGAGCACCGCGAGATCGACGCAGGCGGACTTCGTGCGCACGCCGTCGTTGCCAGCCGTCGGCGTGAACGCGGCCGCGCGCGCAGCCGCGCCGAGCGGGCTGAACAGGAAGTCGAGGTACTGGGGCGTCAGCGTGATCGTGAAGCCGTTCGGCGTCGTGGCCGCGGA
>CAYTJA010000332.1:0-1611 GCA_964437835.1 uncultured Spirochaetales bacterium | reverse complement strand
CGGCGGCAGCGACGGAGCCGCCTACACCCTCGACCTCGAAACCGAGACCTCCAGCTCCCTCGTGTACCTGGCGGCAGCGACGCGCACTAGCAACCATCTTCCCGGGCTGGGCTTCGTCGAGCGGGCGAAGCTCGTCTCCGGAAGCACGGGCAGCGCCGCGGGCGTCTCCGTCGCCGATGCGCAGGCCGGCGCACCCGGGCCCCTTCGCGTCGAAGGCGGCTTCAGCGGAGCCGTCGACTGGGCCGTCGTCGCCTTCGAGATCCCCGTCGCAGCGCCCTACACCTTGAGCGTGCAGCCCTCGCCCGGCGGCAGCATCCGAGTCGATCCACCCTTCGGCGTATACATCGCGGACGCCCCCGTCACGCTGACCGCGCTTCCCGAGGACGGCTACCGCTTCAGCGGCTGGAGCGGTGACCTCGCCGGCGCGCAGAATCCCGCGCCGCTCGTGATGGACTCGGACAAGATCGTCGGCGCAAGCTTCTTCCCGCAGTTCCGCGTGGACCTGCTGCCGGCCTCCGGGGGCTCCATTGCGCTCGATCCCCCGGGCGGGCTCTACGACCCGGGCAGCAGCGTCACGCTCACGGCGCTGCCCCACCCGTCTCACCAGTTCACCGGCTGGGGCGGCGCACTGAACGGTCTGGAGAACCCGGCCACCCTGGCGCCCGACGGGAACGTGGTCGTCGCTGCCGGCTTCGCGCGGGTCTTCGATCTGAGCGTCGCATCCGGCCCGGGGGGCTCCGTGACGCTCGATCCTCCTTTCGGCCCCTACCGGGACGGCAGCAGCATCACGCTCACCGCCGTCCCGGGCGCCAGCCACCGCTTCGGCGGCTGGAGCGGCGTGCT
Organism: uncultured Spirochaetales bacterium; assembly: GCA_964437835.1. GTDB lineage: Bacteria > Myxococcota_A > UBA9160 > UBA9160 > SMWR01 > CAYTJA01. Next base: position 768 of record CAYTJA010000332.1, on the reverse strand, counting down.
CTCCGGCGCCGGCAATCCCGCCGTGCTCGTGATCGAGGCCGACGAGGCCATCGCCGCGACCTTCGTTCCGCAGTCCACGCTCAGCGTGACCCCGGCGGCGGGTGGCTCCGTCACGCTCGATCCCCCCGGCGGCAGCTACGATCGGGGGACTTCCGTCGCACTCAGGGCCGTCCCCGACCCGCGCCACCGCTTCGCGGGGTGGAGCGGCGCGCTGACCGGCGCCCAGAACCCGGCGACCGTCGTCGTCGATGCGGACAAGAGCGTTGGCGCGAGCTTCGTTCCGCAGTTCATTCTCAGTGTGCGCCCCGCGGCCGGCGGCTTCGTCACGCTCGATCCCCCCGGCGGCAGCTACGATCAGGGCTCCACCGTCACGCTGACGGCGACGGCGACCGCGACGGCTGGAGGGATCTTCGCGGGCTGGAACGGCGACCTCGCAGGCGCGTCGAACCCCGCGAGCCTCGTCGTGGATCGAGATCTCCAGGTCGACGCCCTCTTCCTCGTTCCCGTCTCCCTCGAGGAGCTCGAGAGCGGGGCGTCCACCAACGCGAGCAGCGTCTCCACCCTTGGCTCCCTGGTTGCAGAGGACGGCGACCTCTACCTCGCCGCGATCGCCTTCAAACCCATCGTCGCCGTGACCAGCGTCTCGGGGCTGGGTCTCGCCTGGAGCCCCGTGCGCCACCAGTGCTCCGGGCGCGCTCAGACGGGGCTCGCGGTCTGGCAGGCCCGCGGCCAGCCCTCGGGCGACGGCGTCGTCACGGCGACTTTCTC
>CAYTJA010000331.1:0-7103 GCA_964437835.1 uncultured Spirochaetales bacterium | reverse complement strand
GGCACGAGCATGACCATGATCTGGGCGTAGCGATTCGCCTCGCCGATGGGACCCGTCAGGCGTTGCTGGCGCGCGGCCTCGGCGACGCTTCCCGCCTGGAAGCCAAGGCCGCCGTCGAGCTGTGCGAATCCGCCGAAGTCGTTATCGAAGCTGCCGGTCAGCTGCTGCCACGTCACGATCGCGCCGACGAAGGTCCCCGCGGCCAGCAGGCCGTCGATCGCGTGGAGCAGCGATTCGGGAGTGCGGATCGCGTTCGTCACCAGCAGATACAACACGAAGCCTTCGAGCAGGAATGTCATGAAGGACTGGAGCGACGCCTCGGGCAGCACCGAGAGCAGCGCGCCGACGAGCTGAACTGCCCCGAATGCGAACAGGTAGGGGAGCTCCGGCCCCACGAAGAGGCTGCGACCCCGCAGGCCGAGATCGCGTGCGATCGGGATCAGCAGCAGCAGGGGATACGCAGCCGCGATCGGAGACGGCACGCCGTGGAAGTTGGCGGCGACCACGGCGGCGTTGCTGTAGAGGATGAACGCGAAGACCGCCGCGACGGCATCGGGCCGCCAGAGCAGATAGACGAGTCCGGCAGCTCCGCCGGCGAGCAGCAGCAGCTGCGGCGCGAGGCCACTAGAGAGCAGGCCCAGCCCGACGGCGATGGTTCCCCCGACGGCGACGAGCAGGCGAAGGGCTCCGGCAGTCGCGCCGTCCGGCGCGCGCTCCCAGGTTCTCGAGCTGGCGACTGTCATGCTGGCGATCCCACCCGACCGAATCGGTCCGAATTTCGCCATACCAGTCTGGCACAAACGCGTCGTCCGCCGACGAGAAGCTTCGAAGCCCGGCGCTCGCCAGGCGCTCGCGCGCGCGGGGGCTGCAGCCGCTGATCAAGAATCTTCACTGCTTTTGCAGAAACAACTCGATCCAAGTTACATTGATCAAGGCGGGGGATGTGGGTGTGGATATGGCCGAATCGAGACTTCCGACTCCGATCCGAGACTCTTCATCGGGCGAAACTTCGCCCGACGTCCGACTCGAGCTGCGCGACGCGACCGGCCGTCAGATCTGGTCGCTGTATTCGCAGGACAGTCAGACGCTGGACGCCGGCGAGAGCCCGCTCTCGTTCCTGCTGCGCGAGCTGCCGGGTCTGCTCCAGCGGGGCCGCCGCGCGCTGATCGCCGGAGCCGTGATCGGCGGGTCGCTCGGCGCGGTGTATCTCGCCGTTGCGAGTCCCATCTACCTGATCAAGTCCCTGGTGCAGCTCGAGCGCCGCGCGTCTTCCCTCGGGGATTACGCGCTCGTCGGCGGCGGTGGGGCAGAGTTCCTCGCGACGCAGGCCGAGGTGATGGACAGTCCGCCGATCATCGGGCAGGCCGTGCGCGCAACCTGGGTCGAGCCGGATCCGGATGCGCGTGGGCTCGTCGCGCGCCTGAAGCGGCAGATCCGCTCGGCCTTCGGCGCGGAAGCAGAGCTGGATCCCCTGCTCGCGGCGACGCAGGCTGCGGTCGATGCGCTGTCTGCGACGCCCGTGGTCCAGACCAATGTCATGGCGATCACGTATCGCACGGATGCCCCCGAGCAGGGAGTGCGGGTACTCGGCGCCGTGATCGACAGCTACCGCAAGCACATCCGCGGCATCGAGAGCAGCGGGCACGAGTCAGCGCTCGCGATCCTGCAGGCGCGCGAGCAGCAGCTCGCGAGCGAGCTGCGTTCGCTCGAGGCCCGCTTCATCGAGCTGCGTGCCGAGGGCGGCTCGCTCGGAGACGACGACAACGCGCTCAGCGTCCAGAAATCCCGACTCGAGGAGTACGCGCGGCTCGCCGTGCAGGCCGAGAGCCGGCGCATCGAGCTCGAGGACAGATTTGCGGCCGCTCGCAGCCGTGGCAGTGCGCAGGTCGGCGGCCGGCGCGATCAGGTGCGAGATGCGGAGCTCGCGCTCGCCGAGCTGCGCGCGAAGCTCGGACCGCGGCATCCGGATCTCCAAGCGGCCAGCGAGCGCTTCGAGCTGCTGCGCCGGCAGCAGGCACCGAGCGCGAACCTCGAGCTCGGCGATCTCCGACAGCAACTCGATGCCGCGCAGGACACCGAAGCGCGACTGCGCGCGCTCTACACGCGTGAATTCGACAAGGGCAAGGGGCTCGAGTCGCACCGGCTCGTCGAGCAGCAGCTGCGCGCGCAGATCGAATCCATGCGCGAGGCGCACCTCGAGGTGCAGGGACTCCTGCAGGAGAAGCAGCTGCTCGTGAGCGCCCTTGCCGGGAACGACGCGGGCACGATCATTCGCGTGCTGGAGGCGCCGTCGCTGCCCGAGGAAGCCATCTGGCCGCTGCCGATTCCGGTGCTGCTGGCCTTCACGCTGCTGGGTCTGCTAGGTGCTTTCGGCTATGTCCTGATCGGCGATCGGACGCGCGGGGCGGCCCGCGAACGGCCTCCGGGGCTCGTCCCGGTTCCGATGAATCAAGCGGGTTTCTCGGCGAGAGCCGAAGGATAGTTTCTCCGCGAGTTTCGAAGCACAGGTAGGAAGAGCTGCTCGGTCCGCTGTGGACCCTGCGCAGCCATGGCGGGGGTTGGGCGAGCACTGGTGATTCGAAGCGGCGCGTAACGGGCGGAAGCGGGAACGGAAGCTGGCGGGGCGGGAAGAGGCGTCGATGAAGATCTGGCGTTGGTGGCAAGCTGCAATGGTGTTGTGGATGTTCGCGTTCTTCAACGTCGAGCGTTTTCACGCACCCCTCAACATCGCATCCTTCGTGTATCCGCTCGCGGTGGTGGCTGCGCTGGCGGTATTGCTGATCCCCGCGGCGGTGCGCTTCACGACCCCCGCGCTCGTGGGAATGGCGCTCGCGGTCTGCGCGGTCGCGAAGGCCGCGCTCGGGCTGCCGGCGCTCGGTCAGCAGCTGCCGCTGACGGTCATGGAGCTCGCCGCGGTCGCGCTCACGGTCGCGCTGGCGGCGAAGCTCGCGCGCGAGCACCACGCGATCCAGAGCTCGATCGGCCTCGCACTGATCGAACATCTCGAGCATCGCTGTGCTCCCTTCGAGATCGGGCAGGCGCAGATGGTCCAGGAGATGCGGCGCGCGCGGCGCTTCGAGCGGCCGATCGTCGCGCTGTCGCTGGCTCCGGCCGAGGGGAACTCCGAAGTTTCCGTGGACGAGCTCTTCGAGCGGGTCCAGCGCGAGAATCTCGAGCGCTACATCTTTGCCTCGATCGGCCGCATCCTGACCGAACAGACCGAGAGTTCGGGAATCATCACTCAGCGCGGCGATCATTTCGTCGCGCTGCTGCCGGAGTCGACCCGCACGGACGCAGAGGCGCTCGCGCAGCGCCTCGCGAGCGAGGTCGGCGCTGGCCTCGGTCTGCGCCTGCGCGTCGGAGTCGCGGCCTTCCCGGATCAGGAGGTCACCTTGGACGCGCTGGTCCAGCGCGCCGAGCGCGAGATGCGGCGCTACGAGCCGAGCGTCGCAGCGATCGCGTCAGAGGATCGCAGCGGCCGGGCCTTCCAAAGCGGCCGCAGCGGTGGCGAGGCGGAGCGCGCGCTGCAGGCGGTTGCGGTGAAGCCCGCCGAAGCGGCGGGCGGCAAGGTGCAGGGAGCGGCCTAGCGGAGCGTTGTCTTCGCCGGCCCGCGAAGCGAGCGGAGCCCGGGCAGGTTCTGCGAGAGGGACTCCGATGCATACCGAGATCGCCACGCCCGCGACGCGCCGCGTGCGCGTCGCGTACCTGATGTCGCGTTTTCCGAAGCTCACCGAGACCTTCGTGCTCTACGAGCTCCTGGCCGTCGAGCGCACGGGTATCGAGGTGCTTTTGTACCCGTTGCAGCGCGAGCGGACCCGCACCATGCACCCGGAGGCGCGGGAGCTGCTGCCGCGCGTGCGCGGCAACCGGGTGCTCGATTTCAGCATCGCCGCGGCGGCCTCGAGAGCGCTGTGGCGGAGTCCGCGGCGCACCCTCTCGACCCTGTTCGAGCTGCTGCGCGGGAACTGGGGCAGCGCACGCTACCTGGCCGGTGCGCTGATCTTCTTTCCGAAGGCGCTCTGGTTCGCCGAGCAGATGCGCCGCGATCGCGTGGACCACATCCATGCGCACTTCGCGCACCATCCCGCGGCGATCGCGCTTGCGATCCACCGCCTGACGGGCATCTCGTTCAGCTTCACGGCGCATGGATCCGACCTGCATCGCGATCGGCACATGCTGCGCGAGAAGGTCGTCGCCTCGGTCTTCGCGGCGACGATCTCGGACTTCAACCGCCGCGTGATGCTCGACGAGTGCGGACCGGAGCTCGCCGACCGCATCACTGTACTGCGCTGTGGCATCGATACCGGGTTCTTCCGACCGGCCAGCGAGGCGCGCCCCGAAGCGGGCCCGCTGCGCCTCGTGTGTACCGGGACGCTGCACGAAGTGAAGGGCCAGCTGCAGCTGCTCGAGGCCTGCGCGCTGCTGCAGGAGCGCGGCGTCGACTTCGTGTGCGAGCTGATCGGCGATGGGCCGGACAGGGCCGCACTCGAGCGCCGCAGCGCGGAGCTCGGGCTCGGAGGGCGCGTGCGCTTCCTGGGGGCGCGCTTGCGAGAAGAGGTCGCGCAGATCCTGCGCCGCGCAGACGTCGCGGTTGCGCCGAGCGTCCCGTCGCGAGACGGCCGGCGCGAAGGCCTGCCGGTCGCTCTGATGGAGGCCGCTGCGAGCGGGCTGCCGCTGGTCGCGAGCCGCCTCTCGGGCATCCCCGAGCTGGTGCAAGACGGCGCCACCGGGATCCTGGTCGAGCCCGGCGATGTTTCGGCGCTGGCCTTCGCGCTCGAGCGTCTCGCAAAGGACAGCGATATCCGCCTGAAGCTCGGCCGCACGGCGCGCGAGCGCGCGCTGCGCGATTTCGACCTCGCGAAAAATGCGCGCACGCTCGCGGCGCGCTTTGTGGAGGTTGCGGCGCGGTGAGCGCGTTCTGCTTCTGGGCCGCGGTCGCCGTCGTCGTCTACACCTACGCGGGCTTTCCGCTGCTGCTCGCGCTGCGTGCGCGGCTCGGCGCGCGCCCGCATCGCGAATCCGACCTGCTGCCGCAGGTTTCGCTCGTGATCTGCGCGCACAACGAGGCGCGCTCGATTGCTGCGCGGATCGAGAACGCGCTCGCGCTCGACTATCCGCCCGAGCGGCTGGAGATCGTGATCGCGTCGGACGGCTCCGACGACGGCACCCAGGCGATCGCCTCGCGCTTTGAGAGCAGCGGCCGGGTGCGCGTCCTCGATCTGCCGCGCCGCGGCAAGATTCCGACCCTGAACGAGGCCGTGTGCCACGCGCGCGGTGAGATCCTGGTGTTCTCGGACGCGAACAGCCACTTCGAGCCAGGAGCGCTACGCGCGCTGATGCGGCCCTTCGCGGATCCGGAGGTCGGTGGGGTCGCGGGCGATCAGCGCTATGCGAAGCGAAAACGCGGCCGCTCGGACGGCAACGACGGCGAGCGCGCCTACTGGGCGCTCGACCGCTTCGTCAAGCAGTGGCAGAGCGCCGCCGGGAGCGTCACCTCGGCCACCGGCGCGATCTACGCGATCCGCAGCTCGCTCTTCGAGCCAGTCCCGTCGGGCGTCACCGACGACTTCTGGGTCTCGACGCGGGTGGTCGTGCGCCAGCGCCGGCTGGTGTTCGCGCCCGATGCCGTCGCGATCGAGCCGGTGGCGGCGTCCTCGGGAGCGGAGTTCCAGCGCAAGGTGCGCGTGATGACGCGCGGCCTCACGGGTGTCTGGCTCTCGCGCGAGCTGCTCGACCCCCGCCGTCACGGCTTCTACGCGCTGCAGCTGCTCACGCACAAGCTGCTGCGCCGACTCGTCGTGGTGCCGCTCTTCGTGCTCGCGCTCGCGACGCCGTGGCTGCTGAGCTCCGGGCCGATCTACCAGCTCGCAGGCCTGGCGCAGGGCGCGATCTACTCGGCCGCGCTCGCCGGGGCGCTCTTGCGCGGCAGCCTCGGCCGCAAGAAGTTCCTCTCGGTGCCGCTCTACTTCTGTCTCGTGAACCTCGCGGCGTGGCAAGCACTCGTGAACGTGCTGCGAGGGCGCCGCATCGATCGCTGGGACCCGCAGCGCGCATAGGAGCCCAACCCGAGAGTCGCTCTCCTAGCCCGCGAGGCGCTTGCGCAGCTTCGGGATGGCGGAGTGCGCGGCGCGCAGCAGCATGCGCTTCTCGTCGGCGCTGATGGCGAGCCACCACGCGGCCGGCGTCGCACACGCGGCGTAGGCGAGCCCGACGGCGCACAGGCGCAGCGCTCCGGCCGGGAGCGAGAGGTGGACGAAACAAGCGGCGGCTAGTCCGGTCGCGAGCGTCGCGACGACGGGGCCGAGGGCCTCGCGCCACCAGCGGCCGAAGCCGACGCCGATCAGCGGCCCGCCGTTGGCGAGGCGCATCGGCAACTGCAGCACGGAGACCCCGAGCACCACGATCGGAAGCGCGCGCGGGCCGAAGCCGAAGCCCAGCAGCAGCAGCGCCGAGAGCGCGAAGCTGCCGGCCCAGAGTCCCGAGTTGAAGAGCGCGAAGCGCGCGATGTCGCCCTGCGCGAAGGCCGCGCGCTCGAAGCCGCTGCTCGGCACCTGCACCGTCAGCGCGATCAGCGTCAGCGTGCAGTAGAAGGCCGCGTCCGGCGGGACGTCGCGCAGCCACAGCTGCAGCAGCACGTCCATTTCGAGACACACGGGGACGATCAGGTACAGCAGGATCAGGCACGAGTACTTGCCGGTCAGTATCGCGAGCAGCTGCGTCCGCGCGCGCTCGCCGCGCGCCTCCATCGCGGTCATCGCGGGCTGTACGACGCGCGGGATCACCTGTGCGAGCGTGGTCTGGTACTCGGTCAGCTTGATCGCGATGCCGTAGGCCGCCATCGCGACCGGCGGCGCGGCGATTCCGATCAGCACCGCGCTGGCCTGCGTGTGCAGCGGCCGCGAAAAGCGCAGCAGCGTCGCCCAGCCCGCGAAGTGCGCGATCCGCCGCAGCTCGTTGCGCTCGAGGCCGCGCCAGGGCAGCCGGCTCTCGGGGTGCCGCCACATGCAGGTGAGGGTATTCGCGGCCGACTGCGCGAGCGTCGAGAGCATCTTTGCGCCCGCGTACACCACCAGCCGGTCCCCGTCCGTGAGCAGCATGCTGAG
>CAYTJA010000330.1:0-31111 GCA_964437835.1 uncultured Spirochaetales bacterium | reverse complement strand
CAGCGCGAGCGCGCCCAGGAAGACCCCGCGCGCCGCGCGACTGCCCGCGGCCGCGGGCAGGCTCGCGAGCGCGAGCAGTAGCACCAGATTCGCTGGCGTCTCGTACTTCCATACGTCCACGTACTGGTACGGAAGTGGCAGCGCGACGTAGAGCAGCGTCAGGATTCCGGCCCAGTGCGAGCCGCCGAGCGCTCGCCAGAGCAGCGCGAATAGCAGCGCGGTCGTCGCGAGCGAGAATGCGAGCGCGAAGCTGCGCGCGACACGCGGCGTGTATCCGAACGTCGAAGTCCAGGCGCGGAACAGCGCCGGCACCAGCAGCGGATGGTGGCTGTAGTAGGACAGCTGCGCGGCACTGCCGTCCGGCCGGTAGTCGTAGTGCGCAGTGCCAAAGACGCGCAACCACTGCGGCGCCGAACGCGTCGCGGCATCCGGGGGGGCCGTGTTGCTGTGGCGTGCGCTCAAGAGAAAGCGAGCGTTCTCCCAGACGACGTGCAGGCGCCCGTCTACATAGGGACCATCCCAGCGCGGCAGCGAGTGTGCGAGCTGGAGCCCGAGCGCCGCGAGCAGGCACGCGAGCGACAACGCCCGCGAGCGCGCGGACGCGGCGTTGCCGCTGGGCGCGGCGGCACCCGGCGGCTGCGAGAGGCTCCGGCCCCGTTCTTCCACTGTGGTCTTGCCAAGTCTCCGCTGCGCGTGGTATCGCGAGCCGGTCGCGGCTGCCAGCCGCGGGGCGGATCCACGCTCGATGTCGAGTCGGAGGAGGTTGTATGCGGCGCTTCGAGGGCAAGGTCGTGCTCGTGACGGGTGCGGCGTCCGGAATCGGACGCGCGACGGTCGATCGCCTCGCGAGCGAGGGCGCGCAGCTCTTCTGCGCCGACGTCCAGGCCGAGGGCGCCGCGGCCGCGGCCAAGGCCGCGGCCGCAGTGGGCGCGCAGGCCGAAGCCCGGGGTTGCGATGTCTCCGATCCGCGCGACGTCGCCGCCAGCGTAGCGGCCTGCGCGGCGCGATTCGGTCGCATCGACGGCCTCGTGAACATGGCCGGCATCCTGCGCATGGGACACTTTCTCGAGCTCGAGTTCGACGCCTGGAGCCGCATGCTCGCGATCAACCTGACCGGCACGCTGCTGATGTGCCAGGCCGCGCTGCCGCGACTGCTCGAGAGCCGCGGGGCCATCGTGAACGCGTCCTCGTCCTCCGCGCTCGCGGGGCTGCCCTACGGAGCCGCGTATGGCGCGACCAAGGCCGGCGTCCCGGCGCTGACGCGCGGGCTCGCGGTCGAGTTCGGCAAGCGCGGCCTGCGTGCGAACTGCGTCTGCCCGGGCTCGATCGCGACGCCGATGACCCAGAACACCGAGCTGCCGCGCAACGCCGACATGCAGCTCGTGAGGCGCCAGATGGCGCTCGACCAGCCGCGCGGCCCGGAGACGGTCGCGAGCGTGATCGCGCTGTTGCTCTCGGAGGACGGCGCGCACATCAACGGCGAGGAGATCCGCGTCGACGGCGGAACCCTGGCGTAGTCCCATCGACTCGTCCCGCCTGCGTTCCGCAGCGCGCGAGGCTCGCGCTCCTGCCGCGCCAACCAGCCGAGCTCCGGTATCAGGAGACCCTGATGAACGCGTATCCGAGACCTGCCTCCCTCCGCGCTGCCGGCCTCTGCACCCCGCTCGCGGCGCTGCTGCTGGCCTGCTCGGCCGAGACGGGCCCTGAGCCGCTGTCCTCGCCCGCCCACGCGCCGCCCGCAGCGCCGCCGCCGGCCGCCGCCGAGCTCGCACCCTGCCCCGGCCGCGATCCGCTGCGCGGCGCGTTCTTCGGCGAGCTGCACATCCACACCCGCTTCTCCTTCGACGCCTACGCCTGGGACGTGCGGCCCGGCCCGGAAGAGGCCTATCGCTTTGCGCGCGGCGAGGCAGTAGAGCTGCCGCCGCTCGACGCGGCGGGCCGCGGCAAGCGCGTCGTGACGCTCGAGCGGCCGCTGGACTTCGCGGCCGTGACCGACCACGCGGAGTTCCTCGGTCCGGTCTCGATCTGCAGCCGGCCCGGCTCCGAGAGCTACGACTCCGCCGGCTGCCGCACCTATCGCGGCGACGTTCCGCTCGACACGGCCTTCGGCGAGCTCGGCGCGCGCATGTCCGGTTTTGCGCGCGGTGCAGCGCCCGCCGACGCCCAGCGCCCGGCCGGTAGCGCCGCGCTCTCGGGCTTCTCACCGGAGGTCTGCGGCGAGGACGGCAGCCTGTGTCGGCGTGAGGCGAGCTCGGTCTGGCAGCAGCTGCAGGCCGCGGCCGAGAACCATTACGACCGCTGCCGCTTCACGACTTTCAAGGCCTACGAATACACCGCGACGCCGCAGCTCTCGAAAGTCCACCGCAACGTGATCTTCCGGAATGCGGTCGTGCCCGAGCTGCCGATCACCGCGCTGGACGAGCCCGAGGCCGCGAATCTGTGGCGACGGCTCGAGCAGCGCTGCCTCGACGCCGGAACGGGCTGTGACGCCCTCGCGATCCCCCACAACTCGAACCTCGCGAACGGCCGCATGTTCACGGTTCCCTACCGCGAGGCGCCGCTCGAGCAGCAGGTCGCCGACGCGACGCGGCGCGCGCGACTCGAGCCGCTCGCCGAGATCATGCAGATCAAGGGCGACTCCGAATGCGCGAACGGGCTCGGCGGCGTCGCCGGGGGATCGGACGAGCTCTGCGAGTTCGAGAAGTTTCGCGCCTGGGGACCGACTCCCCCCGACTGCGGCGAGGGCACGGGTTCCGGCGCGCTCGTCGGACAGGGCTGCAGCGGCCGCATGGACTTCGTGCGCTATGCGCTCGTCGAGGGCCTCGTGGAGGCGGACCGCATCGGCGTGAATCCCACCAAGCTCGGCATCATCGCGAGCACCGACGGGCACAACGCAAACCCGGGCGACGTCGAAGAGGCGAGCTACGAGGGCTGGAGCGGCAAGCAGGACGCGAGCGCCGCGGCGCGCCTCGGCAGCGCCGGCGCGCTAGGCAACCTGCGCTCGAATCCGGGCGGCCTGGTGGGGCTCTTCGCCGAGGAGAACAGCCGCGAGAGTCTGTTCGCGGCGATGCGGCGGCGCGAGGCCTTCGGCACCAGCGGCCCGCGCATCCAGCCGCGCCTCTTCGGCGGCTGGGACTATCCGCAGGATCTCTGCGCGGATCCCGAGCTGGTGGCGAAGGGCTATGCGAGCGGGGTGCCGATGGGCGGCGATCTCGCGGCGCGGCCCGCGGGCGCGGGCGCTCCCGTCTTCGTCGTCAGCGCGCTCGCCGACCCTGGCAGCGCGAGCCGCGCTGGCGGGCTCTTGCAGCGCATCCAGATCATCAAGGGCTGGGCCGACGCCGCGGGCCACATCCACCAGGCGGTCTACGACGTCGCTGGCAACGCGCGGAACGGCGCCAGCGTAGACCCACAGACCTGTGAGATCTCGGGACCCGGCGAGCGCCAGATCTGCGGCGTCTGGAGCGATCCGGGCTTCGACCCCGCACGGCGCGCGGTCTACTACGCGCGCGTGGTCGAGAACCCCAGCTGCCGCTGGAACGCGCTGCAGTGCGCGGCGCTGCCGAAGCGCGAGCGCCCCGCCGCCTGCACGGATCCCGCGGTTCCGAAGCAGATCCAGGAGCGCGCCTGGACCTCGCCGATCTGGTACGCACCTGCGGCGCGCTCGTGACCCCTCGCTGCGCAGGCGTGCAGGCGCTCGCGCCACACAGGAGACGCAGCCATGAAGATCGGAATCATCGGAGCAGCGATGCCCGGCTCGGCAGCGAATCTCGACGCCGTGGTCGATCAGGTCGTGCGCGCGGAAGCGCGCGGCTTCGCGAGCTTCTGGCTGCCAAACATCTTCGGCCTCGACGCGATCACCGCGCTCGCGATCGCCGGTCGCGCGACGCGGCGGATCCACCTCGGCACTGCGGTCGTGCCGGTACAGCCGCGACATCCGCTCGCGCTCGCGCAGCAGGCGCTCACGGCGCAGCTCGCCTGCGGGGGGCGTTTCGAGCTCGGCGTCGGCCTATCGCACCGCATCGTGATCGAGGACCTGCTGGGCCTCTCCTACGCGCGCCCGGTGCGCCAGATGCGCGAGGTCCTCGAGGTCCTCGCAGCGCTGCTGCATGGCAAGCCCGCGAATTTCGCGGGCGAGCTCTACCGCGTGAACGCGGGCCTGCTGATTCCGGAGGCGGCTCCGGTTCCCTGCCTGGTCGCGGCGCTCGGCGAGCAGATGCTGCGCGTCACGGGACGCCTCGCGGACGGCACGCTGACCTGGATGACCGGGCAGCAGACCCTGGCCGCGCACATCGTGCCCACGCTGCGCCGCGCGGCTGCGGACGCAGGGCGGCCGGCGCCCCGCATCGTCGCGGGCCTGCCGGTGCTGCTCACCGCAGACGTCGCAGCCAGTCGAGAGCGCATCGGCGCCTCGCTCGCGTTCTACTACACGCTGCCCTCGTACCGCGCGATGCTCGACCGCGAACACGCCGCGGGCCCCGGCGCGATCGCACTGATCGGAGACGAGCGCGCGCTGCGCGCCGCGCTCGCGCAGCTGCGCGACGCGGGAGTCACGGAGCTCGCCGCGGCCGTCGGCTCCGGCGAGGACGCCCAGCGCACCCTCGATTTCCTGGCGTCCGAGGCGGCGGCGGGCTGAATCGGGCGGGCAAGGAGTTCGCCCCACGCAGGCGAACGCAGTGCATCAGAGCCGCGCGGCGGCGCTCCCCGGCGCTGCGCGGGCGAGCTTGCCCGCGTGGAGCGCGCTCAGCTCGCCGACCTCGTGCAGCCAGCGCAGCGAGTCGCGCAGCGTCTCTTCGGGCGGACGCAGCACCACGCCTAGCTCCGCTGCCAGGCGCTCGTTCGCGCAGGGCACCGCGCGCGTGAGCGTGCACATCGCCTCGTAGGTGATGCCCGTGCCGACGCCGATCCGGCGCAGCGCGTCTCCGCCGCGGCCGGCCGCGCGTATCAGCGCGCCCGGAACCGGCACGCCCCACATGCGCCGGCCCGTGAGCCGCCGGCACAGCTCCACGAGCTCGCGGATCGAGAGCAGGTGCCCCCCCGCGAGGTAGCGCCGGGGTCCCCGACCCGGCACCAGCGCCGCCGCGATCCCGGCGGCGAGGTCGCGCACGTCGAGCAAGGGCAAGCCGCCCGGCGTCAGCGGCCACAGCCCGCGTCGGATGAAGCCGACCACGGTGCGCACGCCGTCGCCGAGGGTCGGGTCGCAGGGACCCCAGAGGCTTCCGGGCTGGAAGATCGCGATCGGCGCACCGCTCGCCTGCAGCGCGCGCGCGATCGCCTCGGCCGCCGCCTTCGAGCGCGCGTACATGTCCCTCGGCGCCTGCAGCGGGGCGTCGTCGTGCAGCACGCTGCCCTGCGCCGGCAGCAGCGCCGATAGGCTCGAGAGGTGGATCACCGGGTCGAGGCCCCGCAGGACCGCCTGCTCGAGCACGTGGCGAGTGCCCTCGACGTTCGTGCGCCAGACCACCTGCGCGCGCCGCACGTCGAGCGTGAAGAGCGCCGCCGCGTGCAGCACCGCATCGCAGCCCTCGAGCGCGCGCGCCACGGAATCGCGCTCGGTCACGTCGCCGACCACGTGTTCGCAGTCGCGAACCCCGAGCGGATCGAGCGCGCGCGGGAGTCGCTTCGGATCGCGCACCAGAAAACGCAACTGGTGGCCGCTGCGTTGCAGCGCGGCCGCTGCGTGCGAGCCCGCGAGACCCGTCGCTCCCGTCACCAAAACCCGCACCCCACCCCCTGCCCTGCGCCGCAATCCCGCGCGCCCGGCGCGGCGAGCAAGGTATCATCCGTCGTTCCGCACCCCGAGGAGTCGCCCGCATGCCGCCGCCGATCGAAGCCGTCCTGCTCGACTTCGGCGGCGTCTTCACCGATTCGCCCTTCGCCGCGGTCGAAACGCTCGGGAGCGAGCTCGGCGTCCCGGCCGGCGAGGTCATGCAGCTCCTCTTCGGACCCTACGACCGGGACACCGATCATCCGTGGCATCGGCTCGAGCGCGGCGAGATCGGGGTCGTGGCCGCCGGCCGCGGGATCGCCGAGCTCGCCGCAGCGCGCGGGGTCGCACTCGAGCTCGAACGCGCGTTCCGCGCGATGGGCAGTGGCGCCGTCAAGCAGGTCGTCGTCGAGCACACGCGCGGCCTGCGCGCGGCCGGCTACCGCACCGCGCTGGTGACGAACAACCTGGCTGAATTTCGCGAGGGCTGGCGCCGGATGCTCCCGGTCGACGAACTCTTCGAGTTCGTCGTCGATTCGAGCGAGGTCGGCGTGCGCAAGCCCGACCCTGCGATCTTTCGCCTCGCGCTCGAGCGCCTGGGCCAGCTCGCGCCCGAGAGCGCGGTATTCCTGGACGACTTCCCCGGCAACATCAGCGCCGCGCGAGCGCTCGGCATGCACGCGGTGCTGGTTGCAGCCGACCCCTGTCCCGCCTTGACCGAGCTCGACGCGCTGCTCGCGCAGCGCGGCAGCCACGGAGCTCGCTTCGCAGCGGGGTCGCCGCGTGCGGGAGGCAGCATTGCCTAACGTGTAGGGCTGAAGCGCAGCGGCAGCTCCTCGATCCCGACGATGAAGTTGTTGCGGCGCAGCGGCAGCTTTGTTTGCGTCGCGAGCTCGAGGTCCGGCAGCCGGCGCAGGATCTCCTCGAACATGATGCGCAGCTCGAGGCGCGCGAGGCTCGAGCCGAGACAGTGGTGCGTGCCGTAGCCGCCAAAGGCCACGTGCAGGTTCGGAGTGCGGCCGACGTCGAAGCGCTCGGGCTCCGGGAACGCGCGCTCGTCGAGGTTGGCCGCGTGATACAGCAGCAGCAGCTTGTCGCCCGCGCGCAGCTCTTCGCCGTGCAGCAGCGCATCGCGCGTCAGCGTGCGATTCATGTTCTTGATCGGCGAGACCCAACGCAGCATCTCCTCGACGGCCACGGGGATCTTCGAGGGGTCCTCGATCAACTCGCGGCGCTCTGCCGGATGCCGGATCAGGGCCTGCATGCCGCCCGTGATCACGTGGCGCGTCGTCTCGTCGCCGCCGATCAGGATCAACAGGCTCTCGTGCAGCAGCTGCTCGTCGTCGAGCTTCTCGCCGTCGATCTCGGAGTGCACGAGGATGCTGATCAGGTCGTCCTGCTGCGGGCGGCGGCGGCGGTCGGCGATCACCTCTCCGGCATAGGCAACCCAGCCCTGCGCGGCCTCGCCTGCCGCGCGGAGGTCGGCGGGGTCGTCGCTGCCCGAGGCCCGCAGCAGATCGTCCGACCAGCGCAGCAGCGTGTCGCGGTCCTCGGGGCGCACTCCCAGCATGTCGCCGATCATGATCATCGGCAGTGGCGCCGCGACCTCGCGCACGAACTCACACTCGCCGCGCGGGGCCACGCGGTCGATCAGCTCGCGGCAGATCTGGCGCACCTGGCGCTCCTGCCGGGCCAGCTGCCTGGGCGTGAAGCCGCGGTTCACGAGCTTGCGGCGGCGCTTGTGCTGGGGGTCGTCCATGTTGATCATCGACGGAACATTCGAGTCGGGGCGCGAGCCCTGCGCCGACGAAAAGAGCCCGGGGTCCTTGGAGATCTGCATCAGGTCCGCATAGCGGGAAACCGCCCAGAGCTGCGCCTCCGGGTCGAAGTAGAGCGGCGCGTGATCGCGCATCCAGCGGTAGTCTGCGAAGGGCTCGCGCTGGTACCAGCGACCGTCGAGGAGACGGATTTCGGGACGGCTGGGGTGCTTCGGCATCGGGCGATTCCTCCTTGGCAAGTCGCGCATGCTGCGCAGAGCCCGACGCTCGGCGCCCCATGCTAACGCGGCGCCTTGACAGGTTCGGCGCTGCTCCTAGTATCCCCCCCCACCCCGGTTTCCCGAAGAGCCGCACCGCCCATTTCCAGTCGCATTGGGTCCGAGCTGGGTCCCGCGCGGGCGGCGGTCCCCCTCCGGCCCATGGAGCCCCCCATGCCCTCCTACACCTTCGAGCGCCTCTCGGCCCAGGACAACGCGTTCCTGCTCTGGGAGACCCCGAACCTCCACATGCACGTTTCGACGGCGCAGATCTACCGGGCCGGCCCGCTGCGCCGCCCCGACGGCGGAATCGACTTCAGCGCGCTGCGCGACGGCATCGCGAGCGCGCTGCCGCGCATTCCGCGCTACCGGCAGCGCCTGCAGTGGATTCCATTCGAACGCCACGCGGTCTGGGTCGACGACCCGTATTTCGACATCGCCTATCACGTGAGGCACACCGCACTTCCGCGTCCCGGCAGCGAGGCCCAGCTAAAGGCCCTGGCCGCGCGGATCATGGCCCAACAGCTCGATCGCAATCGCCCCCTCTGGGAGATCTGGGTGGTCGAGGGCCTCGACGGCGACCGCTTTGCGCTGATCAGCAAGACGCACCACTGCATGATCGACGGCTCGTCGGGGATGGGGATCGCGGACATCCTGATGTCCACCGATCCCGAGCAGCGGCCCGAGCCGCCGCCGCGCTTCCTGCCGCGCCCGGTTCCGAGCGCCCGCGAGCTGCTTGCCGACGCGCTGCTGCGGCGGCTGCGACTCCCGCTGGTCGCGCTGCGCGGGCTGCAGGCACTGCGCCACGAGGGCGAGGAGATCCGCCAGGAGTTCGCCGCGCGCCTGCGCGCAATCGCCGAGACCGCCGGCTGGGGTGTGCATCCGCCGTCGCGAACGCCGATCAATCAGACGGTCGGCCCGCACCGCAAGATCGACTGGATCGAGTTCTCGCTGGCCGACGTGCGCGCGGTGCGCAAGGCGCTCGGCTGCAGCGTGAACGACGTCGTGCTCGCGACCGTCAGTGGCGCGATCCGGAACTTCCTGTCGCGCCGCCAGGTGCGCCCCTCCGAGATCGATTTCCGCGTCTCGGCGCCGGTCTCGGTGCGCAGCGACGACGAGCGCGGCAAGCTCGGCAATCGCGTCTCGAGCTGGGTCGTGCGGCTGCCGCTGCGCGAATCGGATCCGCTGCGGCAGCTCGAGGCAATTCACGAGCTCACGCGCGACCTCAAGACCTCGCGCCAGGCGCTCGGCATCGAGACGATCAACGCGATCGCCGACTGGACCACTTCGAGCCTGCTCTCGCTCGGCGCGCAGGCTTCGTCGCGCGCGGCGAACACGATCGTCACGAACGTCCCCGGGCCGCAGCAGCCGCTGTATCTGCTCGGGGCCGAGATGCTCACGATGGCGCCGATGGTGCCGTTGCTCGAGGAGATGGGCCTCGGCATCGCGCTGATCAGCTACAACGGAAAGCTCTGCTGGGGCTTCAACGCCGATCCGGACCAGCTGCCCGACCTCGCGGACTTCGCGGTTCTGGTGCGCGAGGCCTTCCGCCGGCTCGCGAAGGCGGCCGGCGTCGCCGTCGGCGACGAACGCGTCGTGAATCTCGACCCGCAGGCCCAGCCGGAGCGGCGCCAGCGGCGGCGAGCGGCAGCCGGCGCGGTGAGCGCCGCAGCGGCACCGCGGAGCTGAGCGGATGCGGTGCCTCGTGGAATCGCGGAGCGCGTAGGCCTGCCCGATGAGCGCGACGCAGAGCCACAGCCGCGCGGCGTCCTTCGCGTGGATCGCAGCGGCC
Source organism: uncultured Spirochaetales bacterium (assembly GCA_964437835.1). Classification (GTDB taxonomy): domain Bacteria; phylum Myxococcota_A; class UBA9160; order UBA9160; family SMWR01; genus CAYTJA01. The sequence continues at coordinate 21,580 of CAYTJA010000330.1, read as the reverse complement.
TACGCTGCCGCGGGGCTGGTCGCACTCGCGACCGGCAGCGCAGTCCGCGGGCTGGACTCCCTCCAGGTCGCAGCCTGGGCCGATGCGGCCGCCACGATCGCGGTCTTCGGCTTCAGCGTCGCGTTCCGCAACTCGAGCTTCTACGACGCATATTGGAGCGTCGCGCCGATTCCGCTCGCACTCTACTGGTGGGCGCAGGCCGGGGCCGTCGCGAGCCCGGGCCGCGCGCTGCTCGTCGCGGCACTCGTCGGCGCCTGGGCACTGCGCCTGACCTGGAACTGGGCCCGCTCGTGGCAGGGCCTCCAGCACGAGGACTGGCGCTACCGGCGCATCGCGCAGGAGACCGGGCGCGCCTACTGGATCGCATCCTTCCTGACGATCCATGCCATGCCGACGCTGCTGGTCTTTCTCGGCTGCCTCCCGCTGCACGCCGCACTCTCGGCCCCTGGGCGGCCGCTCGGCGCACTCGACGCCTTGGCCAGCCTCGTGACCGCGCTCGCGATCGCGCTCGAAGCGCGCGCGGACCAGGAGCTGCGCCGCTGCGTGCGCGATCGCCGCGACCGCAGCGAGCTGCTGTCGACGGGGGTCTGGGCGCTCTCCCGGCATCCGAACTACCTCGGGGAGATCGGCTTCTGGTGGGGCCTGTTCCTGTTCGGAATCGCTGCGGATCCGGGCGCTCTCTGGACCGGCTGCGGTGCACTCGCAATCACGCTCTTGTTCCGCTTCGCGAGCCTGCCGCTGATGGAGACGCGCCTGCGCGAGGGCAAGCCGGGCTTCGAAGCCTACTGCCGGCGCACGCCGATCCTGATCCCGCGCCTGTGGGGGGGCAGCGGCGGCTGAGGCGCGAGCGACTGCATCGACTCACGCTGCCTGCGCGCCGCGCAGACGCGGGAACCGCGAGGCGTCAGCGCTCGCGCGCGGCCGGCCGCGAGCCGCGCTCGAGCAGCTCGAAGAACTCCGAGCGCGGCGAGAGCACGAGGGTCGTGCCGGGGCCGAGGGCCTTGCGATAGGCCTCGAGGCCGCGCACGAAGCCGTAGAACTCCGGGTCCTTGCCGTAGGCGGAGGCGTAGATCTCCGCGGCCTTCGCATCGCCCTCCCCGCGCAACAGCTCCGCGCGCTGCCTCGCCTGGGCGAGAATCACCTGCGCGTTGCGGTCGGCCTCGGCCCGGATCCGACGTGCCTGCTCTTCGCCCTCGGCGCGGTGCTTGCGCGCGAGGCGGTCGCGGTCCGTCTTCATGCGCTCGTGGACGTTCGCGAGCGTGCGGTCCGGCAGCTCGCTGCGATTGATGCGCACGTCGACGATCTCGATGCCTTCGGAGGCGAGGCGCTGCGCCGACAGGCTGCGGATCGACTCGATCAGGTCGCGCCGCCGCGCGGAGAGCAGGTCCGCGAGCGTGTGGCTCCCGATCACTTCGCGCACGTCGGCGCGCACGATCGCATCGACGCGCAGGCGCGCCGCCAGCGCGCCTGTCGGGTGCGACGACAGGAAGCGCACGGCGTCGGCCACGCGCCAGATCACGTAGTTGTCGACGACGATCCGCTCCTGGTCCTTCGTGATCACTTCCTTCGGCTCGGAGTCGAGATGCTGCAGGCGGCGCGGCAGCGTCACGACCCTCTCGAGCAGCGGGATCCGCAACGCGGGGCCGGGCGAGGTCACGACGCGCTCGCTCCAGGGGGCGATCCGCCGCGGCTCTCCGAAGAGCAGGATCAGCTTCTGTTCGTCCTCGCGCGTGATCAGCAGCGGGCCGAAGCCGCGCTCTCCGGCGGCGATCAGCGCCGCGCTGCCGACGAGCAGCGCGAGCAGGCTGGCCAACAGGCGGCCGAGCGTCATCGCGAGGCTCCGACCGCCGGCGGCGCCTGCGCGGCACCGCGGGCGAGCGGGAGATAGGGCAGCAGCTGCGCGGTCCCGGGTTCGATGATCAGCTTCTCGACCTTCGGCAGCACCTGCTCGAGCGTCTCGAGGTAGAGGCGCTTGCGCGTCACCTCGGGTGCCTCGAGGTACTCGGCCAGCAGCGCTTCGAAGCGCCCGGACTCACCGCTCGCGATCGCGACCACCGCCTCGCGATGTCCCTCGGCCGCGGCGAGGGTCTCGGACGCCTCTCCGCGCGCGCGCGGCAACACCTCGTTGGAATGCGCTTCGGCCTCGTTGATCAGGCGGCTCTTGTCCTGCTGCGCGGAAGTCACGTCGTCGAAGGCCGCCTGGACCTCGTGCGGCGGCTGCAGCTCCTGCAGCTCGATTCCCGAGATCTCGAGGCCCGCCGCATAGCTGTCGAGAATGGCCTGCAGGGTCTCCTGCGTCTCCGGCGCCACGATCGCGCGCCCGGTCGAGAGCACTTCGTCGATGCCGTGGCGACCCACGACCTCCCGGATTGCCGCCTCCGCGGCCGTGCGCAGTGCGGCGGCGGGATCCGCGAGCCGGTAGCGGGCCAGGTACGCATCCTTGATCGCGTACTGCACCGCGAAGGACACCTGCACCACGTTGTTGTCGCGCGTCTGCACCGAGGACGCGTGCGGAGCGCTGGCGTCACCGGGCTGCGCCGCCGGCGCTGTGCCTCCGAAGCTCTGGGTCTGCACCTCGGCGACGTTGACGATCTCGTGGCGCTCGAAGGGCGGGGGCCAGTGCCACTGCAACCCCTGCTCGACCGAAATGCGTTGGTAGGCGCCGAGCCGGAACACGATCGCGCCCTGCCCCGGCGCGAGCTCGAAGAAGCCGAGGCCCGCCCAGGCCAACAGCACCCCTCCCAGCGAGAGCGCGACGAGGGTCCTGCCGAGCAGCTTCGAGACCGAGCGTCGGACTTTTTCGTCGGCGGGACTCTCGCCGCCCGCGGGCATCAGGCGTGCTTTCCGGGCGCACCGGAGCTTCCGCCCTGGAGCTGCTGCAGCAGGTCGATCGGGATCGGGAACACGATCGTGGAGCTGTTCTCGGTGGCGATCTCCGCCAGCGTCTGCAGGTAGCGAAGCTGCAGCGCGCCCGCCTGCGAGGAGAGCGTCCGGGCGGCGTCGGCCAGGCGCTGCGACGCCTGCAACTCGCCTTCGGCGTGGATCAGCTTGGAGCGCTTCTCGCGCTCCGCTTCGGCCTGCTTCGCCATCGCGCGGCGCATTTCCTCGGGCAGGTCGATCTGCTTGACCTCGACCGCGCGCACCTTGACGCCCCAGGGCTCGGTCTGCTGGTCGATGATCTCCTGCAGCTTCTGGTTGATCGAGTCGCGCTCGGAGAGCAGGTCGTCGAGGTCGGCCTGACCACAGACGCTGCGCAGCGTCGTCTGCGAGAGCTGGGAGGTGGCGTACAGGTAGTTCTCGACCTGGATCACCGCCTTCTCGGGCTGGAGCACGCGGAAGTAGAGCACCGCGTTGACCTTCAGCGACACGTTGTCGCGCGTGATCACCTCCTGCGGCGGCACGTCCATGACGATCTCGCGCAGGCCGATCCGCACCATCCGGTCGACTCCCGGGATGATCCACTTCAGGCCGGCCGTCTTGACGCCGACGTAGCGCCCGAAGCGGAAGATGACCCCGCGCTCGTACTCCGTGATCACGCGCACGCCCATCAGGAAGAAGACCGCGAACATCGGAACGGCGGCCAGGACGAACACACTCATGGGGGACCTCTCGCTGGCGCGCGGCGCGCCGGGTTCTACTCAGGCTTCCGGCGCTGCGCGCCGCACGCGCAGGCGCAGACCCTCGACTGCGACGATCTCTACGCGCTCGTGTTGCGCCACGGGTTGCTCGGCCCGCGCACTCCAGTACTCCCCGCGCACGAAGACCTTGCCCTCGGGATCGAGGGGCGTCGTGCAGCGGCCGATCTGGCCGAGCAGCTCGTCGACGCCGGTGGTCTGCGCGAGCCGATGGCTGCGGCCCACCGCGATCAACACCAGCCCCGCGATCGCCCCGACGGCCGCCGCCATCGGCACCAGCAGCCGGAAGAAGGGCGCCGCGAAGCCGTCGACCTCGGGCACGTCGAATAGCATCGACCCGCCCCAGAGCAGGCAGCCGAGCCCCGCCGCGAGCATCAATCCGTAGGCGGGCAGGAAGATCTCGGCCCCCATCAGGCCCGCGCCGAGCAGCATGATCAGCAGCCCGAGGCCCGAGAACGGGATCACCTGCAGCGCCATCAGGCCGAGCACCAGGCACAGCACCCCGAGCGAACCGGGGAGGATCAGTCCCGGACTCTGGAACTCGATCCAGAGCCCGAGTGCGGCGCCCATGAACAAGAGTCCGATCAGCTGCGGATCGGCGAGGAAGTTGAAGAAGCGGTTGAGTGCCGTCATGCGCAGCTCGCGCTGCTCCGCGCCGGCCAGCGAGAGCTTGCGCTTCTCGCCTGCGACCTCGACCTCGCGGCCCTCGAGTTGCAGCAGCAGCTCTTGACGATTCGCGGCGACGAGGTCGATTACGTGCAGCTCCAGCGCCTGCTGCTCGGTGATCGCCTCGGCCTCGCGCACGGCGCGGGCCGCCCACTCGACGTTTCGCTTGCGCTGCCGCGCGATCGACTCGATGAAGGCGGTAGTGAATTTCTCGGCCTTCTCCATCTCGACGTCGGTGCGCTTCTGGTCTTCGCCGCGCTCGTTGGTCGCGCCGGGCTGGATCGGCGACGCGGCGCCGATGCTGGTTCCCGGCGCCATCGCGGCCACATGCGCCGCGAGCGTGATGAAGGTGCCGGCCGAGGCCGCCCAGGCTCCCTGCGGCGCGACGTAGACGATCACCGGGATCTTCGCGTTCAGGATCGCCTGGATCATCTCCTGGGTCTCGGTCAGCAGCCCGCCCGGAGTATCGAGCTCGACCAGCAGCGCTGCGGCGCCATCGCTCTCGCTCTGCGCCACGGCCTGCTGCAGATGCTCGGAGGTCGCCGCGTTGATCATGCCGTCCACGATCACGATATTCAGGTGCAGCGCGCCCGCCGAAGCGGCGCACAGCCACGCGACACCCGCGGCCAGCAGAGCCCGCGCAGGGATCACGCCGCACCCCCGAGCAGCTTCTCGACGCGGTCGAGCAGCTGCTCCGCGACTTCGCGCTTCGCGAGCGTCGGGAGCTCCTCGACCTCGCCGCCGGGCCAGACGAAGCACACGCGGCTCGCGTCGTTGTCGAAGGCGCCGGCGGCGCCGCGGATGTCGTTCGCGACGATCAGGTCGCAGCCCTTGCGGGCGAGCTTGCGCCGCGCGGACGCGATCAGGTCGTGACTCTCGGCGGCGAAGCCCACCACCACCCGTCTGCCCTTGTCGCGGCAGATCTCGGCCAGGATGTCGGGGTTGCGCACGAGCTCGAGCGAGAGTCCCGCGCCCTCCGGGAGATCTTCTTTGCGCAGCTTCTGCTCCGCGGCCTGCGCCGGGCGGAAATCCGCGACTGCCGCGGCCTTGATCACGACCGTCGCGCGCGGGAGCTCGGCCTGCACGGACGCGCGCATCTCGAGTGCGCTGCCGACGTCGACGCGGCGCACCCCGGCCGGGGTCGCGAGCGAGGTCGGCCCGGCGATCAGCACGACTTCGGCGCCGCGCGCGGCCGCCGCCTCGGCGGCCGCGAAGCCCATCTTGCCGGAAGAGCGGTTGCCGAGGTAGCGCACGGCGTCGATGGCCTCGCGCGTGCCGGCCGCCGTGACCAGCACGACCTGTCCCGCGAGCGTGCGCCCGCCGAGCAGGAGCTCCGCGGCGGCCGCGATCTGCTCCGGCTCGGACATGCGCCCAAGCCCCTCCCAGCCGCAGGCGAGCTCACCGGCCGCCGGCCCGACGAAGCCGGCCCCGCGCTCGCGCAGCTGCGCGACGTTCGCGCGCGTGGCCGGGTGCTCCCACATCTGGACGTTCATCGCAGGGGCGATCAGCAGCGGCGCGCGACAGGCCAGCGCGAGCGTCGAGACCGGATCGTCCGCAAACCCGTGTGCGAGCCTCGCGATCGTGTTCGCGGTCGCGGGAGCCACCAGCAGCAGCTCGGCCCAGTCGGCGAGCTCGATATGTCCGATCCGGCCCTCTTCCTGGGCGTCGAAGATCTGCGTCCGGACCGGGGAGCCCGAGAGGGTCTGGAGCACGAGCGGCGTCACGAAGTGAGCCGCCTCCGGGGTCATCGCACAGCGCACGCCGTGCCCCATGCGCCGCAGCCGGCGAACGAGCTCCGGGACCTTGTAGGCGGCGATGCCGCCGCAGACGGCGAGAAGAATCCTGCGTTGATCCATGGGGGTGGGGACCGGAATGCCTCCAAGCGCGAGGCTACCCGGGCGCTGCGCGGTCCGCCAAACGCGGACCCGGTGGGGGCTGGAGCCCGCATCCATGCGCGGGTCCGGCCCGAGTCGAATGGCAGCGGGATGCGGGTTCGCGAGCGATCGCGCAGAGCCTCGCTGCGGAGCCCCCTCCGCGCAGAGATGCCGGGCTTCAGGTCTCCCGGACCATCCGCCGCTCGAGGCGCTTGGCGATCTCCGGCGGCACGAACTCGTCGACGCTGCGGCCGAAGCGGGCCAGCTCCTTGAGCCGCGAGGAGCTCACGTAGAGATACTCCTGGCTGGCCATCAGGAAGACCGTCTCGAGCTCCGGGTGCAGGTGTTTGTTCATGAGCGCCATCTCGAATTCGTATTCGAAGTCGGACATCGCGCGCACGCCGCGGATCACCGCGCAGGCGCCGATCTGGCGCGCGTAGTCGACGGTGAGCCCGCTGAAGGACCGCACCGAAACCCGCGGCTCGCTCGCCATCACCTCGCACAGCATCTCGAGGCGCTCCTCGACGCTGAACAGGCCGCCCTTCGCGACGTTCACCGCGATCGCCACGGTCAGCCCATCGAAGAGACGCAGCGAGCGCTCGATGATGTCGAGGTGTCCGTTCGTCAGCGGGTCGAAGCTCGCCGGAAACAGCGCCGTTCCGCTCGCGCGCGGGACCTTCTTCATTCGCCCTCCTGGCCCGAGAGCGACGGCCGCGTCGCAGCACCGGCGCAGAGGCGCACCAGCAGGGTGCCCCCATACTTCCGGCGATCCAGCTCCGCGAAGCCGGGCGCTTCCGGAACTGCAGCGCGAGCCGATGTCTCGGCGATCAGCATTCCGCCAGGCAGCACGATACAGGTCTCCCCGAGTACAGCGAAAGTGCGCGCGAGCTCCTGCGACGCGTAGGGCGGATCGGCGAACACGAGGTCGAAGCGATCTCCCTCCCGCGCGAGGCGCCGGAGCCCGGCCACGACATCCGCCTGGAGCACCCGCGCGCGGGCAGCCAGCTCGAGCTGATCGAGATTCGCGCGCAGCAGGGCAGCGGCTCGCGGCGCGCGCTCGACGAACACCGCGCCGGCCGCGCCGCGCGAGAGCGCCTCGATCCCGAGTGCGCCCGATCCCGCGTAGAGGTCCAGCACGCGCGCGCCGGACACATCCCCGAGTCGCTGGAACAGCGCTTCGCGCACGCGGTCCGACGTCGGCCGCGTGCCGCCCTCCGGGGAGCGCAGCACGCGTCCGCCGAGCTCGCCTCCGATCACCCGCACGCCACGCCCCCGTGATTCCGATCCTGAGATACACGCTCTGCGCAGCGCGCGCGAGCCGCGAAACGCGAGACCGCTTGCCCACTCGCGACCCCCTTCCTTACACTGCGCGCTCCCGAAAGGCCGACCGGCTTCACCGGCTGCGGTCACGACGGATGGACGGAAGAATTCGGCGCCCGGCTTTGCACCCGGGACGTCTGCACGCGGGTGGCGACAGCCCGCACCGCACGACTCTGGGCCGCGGCGGCGGAGCGGCCACCGCCCTGCGGCGCGCGGCCCGGGCAGGGGAGAGAGTGCGGTCTCGAACCATGAAGCGAGGGATGACATGAATCAGGCTGGATTGGAACGCTGCAAACGCAAGCTGTCGGAGCGACTGGCGCAGGTGCGCGGCGAGCGCTCGCAGCGGCAGTTCGCACGCGATCTCGGCGTGTTCCAACAGAACGTGAATCGCTACGAGAGCGGGACGACCCCGCACACGGACTTCCTGATCACGTTGGCCCTGCGCGAGAACGTCTCGGTCGACTGGCTGCTGCTCGGCAAGGGCCGCATGAAGCGCAGCGGGCGCTGAACCCGCTCCCGCGGCTCTTCGCAGTCGGGCCTTGCGGGTCCCGGGCCGGGAGCGGCCCGGCCCCAGCTTGCCGAAGCAAGACCGCGGGTACCCTGCGCCTGCTGCGGGCCGCTTGCCGGCCGCGCGCACCGCGCCATTTTTTTCGCAGTGGGGTGTTCGCGCGAGCGGCGCACCCCGGCTGGTGAGAACGCCACTACCCCTCGGCGAAGTGGCCTGCCGGTGCGCGCGCGCGCAGCGCTTCGGCAGCGAGTGCCGGCATGCCCGCATGCGGCGGCTCGATTCTCCCGCGGCGCAGCTCCCGGGCACGCTTCTTGCTCGATCCCCAGGTCGGGCCGCGTCGCAACCCAGGCCGGACACGAGGGCACGAGATGCTCAACTGGCTCGTCGGATTCACCTTGCTGCTGACCGCAGCCGACCACTGGACCACCTACCTGTGCCTGCGCGCTCCGGTCGACGGCTGGAGCGTCCGCGAGGCGAACCCGATCGCGGAGTGGCTCTTCGAACGCGTCGGCCTCGTGCCGGGCCTCGCGCTCGACACGGGCCTCACACTGGTGTCGGTCGGATTCCTGCTCGCGACCCGGCGTTTCCCGCAGCGCGTCAAGCTGGCCTTCTTCGGCATCGTCGCGGCCTGGACTGCGCACGCAGTGATCAACAACTTCGTCGCGATCCGCGAGCTCGGTCTCGCGCTGTCGCCGCTGCAGAGGAGCTAGTCCCATGCTGCGCAGCTGTCTTTCGAGCCTGGTCGCCGTGGGCTTCCTGACCGTCTCTTGCGGCGAGGGCCCGAGGGATCCGATCGCCGCCTCGAGAGCGGACGCACAGGCCGCGCGGCAGAGCGCCAGCAGCGCGGGGCCTGCCGGCAGCGCAGCGAACGTGGCCGCGCGCCTGACCGAGTTTCTCGAGCGTCAGCGCACGGCCTTCACCTCGAGCGAGATCCGGCAGCTCGCGCGCACGCTCGCCGAGGAGTCCGCGCGGCATCGCCTCGACCCGCAGCTGCTGCTCGCGGTGATCTACGTCGAGAGCCGCTTCGATCCCTTCGCGGTGTCGCCGGTCGGCGCGCTGGGCCTGATGCAGATCATGCCCGGCACGGGCCAGGAGCTGGCCGCCCGCCTCGGCATCCCGTGGAACGGACCGCTCACGCTCTTCGATCCCGTGATGAACGTCCGGGTCGGCACGGCCTATGTGCGCCAGCTGGCGGATCGCTACGGCAGCATCCACACCGCACTCGCCGCCTACAACTGGGGCCCCGGCACCATCGACCGGCAGCTGCGCGACGGCACACCGCTGCCCGCGGTGTATGCGTCGCTCGTGATGTCCGCCTACGACGAGAAGGTGGTGCTGGCGCGCCGGCCGCGCGCATCGTAGCCGCGCGGGGCGGAGCCGCGCGCGGCGCTTCAGCGACCGACGAGCGCCGCAACGAAGCCGTCGACCGCGCCGATCGCCGAGTGCGCGTCGCCGCGAAATCCGTTCACGAGGATCGAGAACACCGCGGACTCCCCCTCCGGGAGCCGCGCCACCCCCGAGAGCCCGGTGACACGGGTCAGCAGGCCCGTCTTCGCCCGCACCGCGGCCTCGGCGGCCTCGGCCCGCCCGGACAGCGTTCCGTCCGCGTGCGCGATCGGCAGCGCCGCAACGAATTCCGGCCCGAAACGGAACGACTGGATTCCCGCGCGCAGCGTCTGCACCAGGAAGCGCGGGCTGACGCGATTCTCGTACGAGAGCCCGGAGCCGTCCCGCAGCAGCATTCCGCCCGGATCCAGCCCGAGCCCGCGCAGCTCAGCCGCGACCGCGGGCAGGCCCTTGTCCCAGCTGCCCGGAGCGCCCGCGGCGCGCGCACCGAGCTGCTTCACGAGCGCTTCCCCGATCTGGTTGTTGCTGTACTTGAGAAACAGCTTCACGACGTCGGACAGCGCGCGCCCCTCGAACACGTGCAGCGGCACGGCGTCGGCCGGCAGCGCGCGGACTTCGAGTGCCGGACCCACGCGGATCCCGACCGCCTCGAGCTGCATGCGCAGTACCTCACCGGCATAACGCGTCGGATCCTGCACGCTGCGTTGCACGAGCTGGAGCTCCGCATCGGCCGGAAGCATCCCCGTGACGCGGACCGGCTGTCGCGCCCCCGCATCCCCGAGATCGACGTGCAATCGCGCGCGCCCGCGCGCCGGCGCGCGCGCGACGCTGCTCGCGATCTCGAGATAGGCCACCGGAGGGTCCGCGCGCACGGACGGCGGGCCGCTGCCGCGGCCCGGAGCGACCGCGATCGCGAAGGCCCCGTAGTTCACCGTGAACGCGCCGATCGGAGCGTTGTAGGCGCGCGAGGACGGCACTCCCCAGCTCGGATGCCAGCGCTGCGCGTCGAAATAGCCATCGTCGAGCACGAGGCCGCGGGCAATCGATGCGAGCCCCAGCCGGCGCAGGTCTGCGGCGAGCCGCCAGAAGTCCTCCGAGGTCAGCGCGGGATCCCCGCCGCCGCGCAGGTACAGCCATTGCACGCGGCCCTCGGCATCCGGCGCGGCGTCGCTCGCGATCTGTGTCTCGAATCGGTGCGTGGGCCCGAAGGCCGACAGCGCGGCGACGGCGGTGGTCAGCTTGAGATTCGAGGCGGGTACCAGCAGCCGGTCGGCGTCGCGCTCGTAGAGCGCAGCGCCGCTGCGCTCGTCTGCGACACAGACGCCGATGCGCGCGCCGCGCAGCGCGGGATTCCGCAGCGCCGCATCCAGGCGCTGCGCGAGCTCCCTGCGCGAACCCGTCGGTTCCGCTCGCACGGAAGCGGCCCCGCAGAGCGCCAAGCCGGTCGCGGCGAGCGCGATCCAATGCCTCGAAGACATGCGTCTCCTGGACGATCGTCAGGTGGGGGGAGCGACCAAACCCGCGGCGCGCGGGCCCGCGTGTCTTGACGCGCCCGAGCTTATCCGGGAGCCTGCGCGCGGGCAATCGACGCCGCGCGCAGCGCGGCTCGGTGCCGATTCCGGATCGCCCCGACTCCGGATCGCCGAGGGGGGGGCGATGCTGAACGGCATCTATATCGCGCTCGTGCTGAGCTCGATCCTGGCCGCGGCCTTTGGCGGTCGCATGCCGGCGCTCTCGGGGGCGATGCTCGAGAGCGCCAAGCTCGCGGTCACCACGGCGCTCGGCCTGGTCGGAGCGATGAGCCTGTGGCTCGGCCTGATGCGCGTCTTGCGCGACGCCGGCATGCTGCATGCGATCGCACGAGCCGTCTCGCCGCTCTTGTGCCGGCTGTTTCCCGAGATTCCGCCCGATCACCCTGCGATGGCCGCGATGCTGCTGAACCTGGCCGCGAACGTGCTGGGCCTCGGAAACGCGGCGACGCCCTTCGGCCTCAAGGCAATGCGGGAGCTCGACCGGCTGAATCCGCGCAAGGGCGTCATCACCGACGCGATGGCGCTCTTCCTCGCGATCAATACCGCGGGGGTCGCGGTGCTGCCGCTCGGCGCGATCGCGATCCGCTCCAGCCTCGGCTCGCAGCAGGCCGCGGCGATCCTGCTGCCGAGCTTCCTCGCGACGCTCTGCTCGACTCTCGTCGCGATCGCACTCGCGATCTGCTTCGCCCGCCTGCCGCGCTTCTCCGCCGAGCGTTATGTCGTGGATCCGGAGCCCCGCCCGCCCGAGAGCCGACTTTCTGACGCGATCCCGGAGATCCCGGACGCGGAACCGGGCGCGGCGGGAACGGCCCGCGCGGTGCCCCGGCGCTCGCTCGCGATGGCGGCCTTCTTCGCGCTGATCGCGATCGCGGCCGCGCACCAGATCCGCGCCGAGGGCGGCGGGGTCGCGGCGCTGCAGGGCGTGTTCGAGCACTGGCTGATGCCGCTCCTGATGGCCGCGATCGTGCTCTTCGGCTGGACGCGGCGCGTGGTCGTGTACGACTCCTTCATCGCGGGAGCCCGGGAGGGCTTCCAGATCGCAGTGATGATCATCCCCTTCCTCGTGGGCATCCTGGTCGCGGTCGGGATGTTTCGGGCCTCCGGCGCGCTCGACGCCGCGATCGCGCTGGTGTCCCCGATCACGGGGCTGATCGGATTCCCGCCCGAAGCGTTGCCCATGGCGCTGATCCGGCCGCTTTCCGGGAGCGGAGGCATGGCGGTGATGGTCGAGACGCTGAAGACCCACGGTCCCGACTCCTTCGTGGGCTATCTCGTCTCCGTGATCAACGGCAGCACCGAAACGACTTTCTATGTACTCGCACTCTACTGCGGCAGCGTCGGCGTGCGTGCGACGCGCCACACCCTTGCGGTCTGCCTGCTCACCGATGTCGCCGGAATCCTGGCGGCCTACGGCGCCAGCCGGATCTTCTTCCGGTAGCGGATGGCGGTGGACGAAATCGATACAAAGATCGCGGAGCTCGCCGGGCGCTGCCTCGGCGCGCACACGCTCGAGATCTGCTGGCTCTCGGCAGGTCTCGGCTCGCGGCGCTTCGCACGAGCGCGCTTCGCGGGAGCCCCGGTCGCGAGCGCGATCGCGCGCGTCGAGCGACCCGAAGACCCGCGCCTGCGCCCCGCCGGAGGGTCGCCGGAGCCGCCCCAGGAGCCGATCCGCGCGCTGCTCGAGGCGCAGGGTCTGCCGGTGCCGAGACGTTATGGCGCGGATCCGGAAGCCGGCATCGAGCTGCTGGAGGATCTCGGCGAGCTCTCGCTCGAGCGCGCACTCGCGAGCGCGTCCCGAGAGCGCCGCCGCTGGCTCTACGAAAGCGCCTGCGATCTGGTGCCGCGGCTGCAGCGCGTGGGTCCCGCGCCAGGAGTCGAGGCCTTCGCGCGCCGGCTCTCGCCCGAGCTGATCGCGTGGAAGGGAGAGCTCTTCGCGCGCTACGCGCTGCCGCTGCGGGGCCGCGAGACGACACCGGCCGAAAGCGAAGTCGTGCGCCGCGCGTTCGCGGCGGTCGCCGCGCTCGCGGAGAGCGCACCGCAGCGCCTCGCGCACCGCGACCTGCAGAGCACGAATCTGCAGCTGCGCGCGCGCAGCGATGGCCGCGAGGAGCTCGCACTGATCGACTTCCAGGGCGCCTTCCTCGCGCCGCCCGAGTACGACCTCGTCTGCCTGCTGCGCGATTCCTACCACGAGCTCGACGCCGCGGAGCTCGACTATCAACTCGCGCGCGTGCGGCCGCAGCTGCCGGATGCGCCGGCGCCCGAGAGCTTCTCGCTGCGCTTCGACGCGCTCACGCTGACGCGCAAGGGCAAGGACCTCGCGCGCTTCGTGCAGGCCGCGCGCGAGCGCGACGACCAGCGCTACCTGCCCTTTCTCGATCCGACGCGCCGCATGCTGCAGTCCGCCGCGCCGCGCGCCGCAGCGCAGCTGCCCGCGCTCGCAGGGCTGGCCGAACTCGTCGCGGAATTGCCGGAGTCGCCGTGCGCGCGATGATCGTCGCCGCGGGCCTGGGCACGCGCCTGCGCCCCTTCACGAACTGGGTTCCGAAGCCCGCGCTGCCCGTGCGCGGGCTCCCGCTGATCGCGTATACGCTCGCGCTGCTCGCCCGCAGCGGCGTGCGCGAGGTGGCGATCAACGTCCACCACCTGCCGGAACAGCTGATGGCGGCCGCGCGCGAGCACTGCCCGCCCGGCGTCGAGGTCTCGTTCTCGGTCGAGCACGAGCTGCTCGACACGGGCGGCGGCATCCGCCGCCTGGCCGGATTCCTGCGCGAGAGCGATCCCTGCCTCGTGATCGGCGGCGACATGCGCTTCGATCTGGATCTTTCTGCGCTGGTCGCGCGCCACGTCGCGGCGGCGCGCGCGGCCACGCTGCTGCTGCTCGAGGATCCGCGCGCCGCCGCCTTCGGCAGCATCGGAATCGACGCCGAGGGCCGGATCCGGCGCATCGCGAAGCGCTTCGATCTCGGCGGCGAGGTCGCCTCGGGCCTCTACACCTGGGTCAATGTCTTTTCGCCGCGCCTCTTCGACAGCCTCCCCGAGCGGGAGGTATTCAGTCATCTCGACCATTGGATCGCGCCGCAGCTCGCCGCCGGCGCCCAGGACCTGTGCGCGGAGCTGCTGCCGGCCTCGGCCTGCCGCTGGCAGCCGGTCGGGACGCCCGAGGAGTACCTGGCGGCGAACCTGGATCCGCGCCCACAGCGCGGTTTCGACGCCGACGCGATCGCTCGCGCGCGCGGCGTGCGCTTCGAGTCCGAGCTCGTGCTCGGCGCTGGCGCCGAGCTCGCACCCGGGGCTAGGCTTCAGCGCGCCGTGGTCTGGGACCGCGAAAGCGTCCCCTCGGACTGCAGCGGCTCCGACGGAATCTTCGCCCGCGGAGTCTTCCACGCCTGCCTCAGCCCCGCCGCCAGCGCTGCGGCAGATCCCTTCGCGGAGGCGGACGCATGAGTCAGTTGGTCTTCGTCGGGACCAGCGACGCTTTCGGGGCCGGGGGGCGCCGCCAGGCGGCGATCTGGCTGCGGGCAGCGGGCGGAAGCGTGCTGATCGACTGCGGCACGACGACGGCCAGCGGCCTCGCACAACTCGGAATTGCGCGCGACGAACTCGACTGCGTGTTGATTTCCCACTTCCACGGCGACCACTTCGCCGGCATCCCGCAGCTGCTGTTGGCGGCGCTCTACGAAGACCGCCGCACGCGCGAGCTTCGGATCGCGGGCCCGCGCGGCATCGAGGCGCGCGTCCACGCGCTCGCGACCGCGATGGGTTATGGGCTCTCGGAACGCGAGTGGAGCTTCCCGATCCGCTTCCAGGAGCTGCCGAGCGGCCGCGAGGCGGAGGTCGGGCCGGTGCGCGTCCACAGCTTCGAGACGCTGCACCAGGCCGAGACGCAGCCGCACGGCTTCGTGATCTCGACGGGCCGCGAGCGCATCGCATACTCGGGGGACACCGGCTGGTTCGACGACTTGCCGGGGCGCGTCGGCGATGCGGATCTCTTCATCTGCGAATGCACCTACCGCAGCGAAGGCTTCGGCCTGCACCTGTCGCACGAACGCCTCAGCGCGCATCGGGACGAGTTCGCCTGCGGGCGGCTGCTGCTCACGCACCTCGGCAGCGCGATGCACGCGATTCGCCAGAAGCTCGACTTCGACGTCGCCGACGACGGCCTCGTCGTCGACCTGTAGCCCCAAGGCCGGCTCGTTTGCTTCCGGGCGCACGATTTCACCGGCTCAGCGAGCCACTCGCTCCGCTTCACGCCGCAGCCTGCCATGTGCCGGCTTGACCCGTCCACAGCTGTTTTGAGGTGTCCGCCGAGCGCGGGAGCGCTGCACGGGCATGCCTGGCTCGGTGCTACGTTCGCCGCGTGTCGGACTTCCTACGCGACCGCGAGCACATGAAGCGGGTCGGCGCCTGGAAAGCGCGCTCGCATGCGGAAGCGCAGGCGGAGCACCTCGCTCTTACGTTGAGGCAGCGTTTGGAGCGGAGCTGGGCCCTCTCTCTGGCCCATCGCGAATCGCTGCGCCCGCGCGGCGACGACTGCTTGGCGTTCTTTGCGCGCGCGCGTGCGCTTGGGCTCTACCGCAGCTGAGCATGGGTGGCGCACTCGCGGCGGTCGCGCGGCTTTTCGAGGAAGCCGGAGTCGCCTACGCCTTGATCGGTGCGCATGCGGTCAATGCGTGGATCGAGCCTCGCGTCACGGCGGACGTCGACATCACCGCGCAGGTCTCCCACGCAACACAGGAGCGCCTCGAAGCCGTATTTTGCGCCGCGGGCTTCGAGCTCGCCCGCGCAGAGGGCGCGAATCTTTCTTCCGGGCCGGACTTCCTGCGCTTCGTCTCGCTGGACAGGCTCGTGATAGTCGAGATCCAGGCGGTCAAGACCGAGTTCCAGGATCGCGTGGTCGAGCGTGCGATCGCCGCGGAAGACGGCGTGCGCGTCGCGACGCCCGAGGACCTCATCGTACTGAAGCTGATCGCGAACCGACCGAAGGACCACGTCGACCTGCTCGGTCTCGTGCAGCTGGATAGGCTCGACTGGACCTATCTCGAACACTGGGCCGGCGTCTGGGAGGTCTTGCCTCTGCTGAGGGGACTCCGGCACTCGGAATGAACGCCGCTCGTTCCGGTGGATCCGCGGGGTTCTCGCCCTCCTCCTGGCTCTCGGGTCGCTCACCGGAGCCGCAGCGGCGAAGGCCGCCTGTGGCGACTCGAACGGCGACGGCCGCTTGAGCCTCACCGACCTGCGGCTCGACCTGCACTGCATCGGCGGCCCTTCGGTCTGCTCGCCGCGCTGCGACATGACCGCGGACGGGGTGTGCAGCTTCGGCGATGCGCGTCAGAAGCTCCGCTACCTGCGCGGACGGCTCGGCGACGGCGAACTCCGCTGCGCCGCGCCGCGGGGCCAAACGAGTTTCGTCTCCGCCGAGGTCGAGCAGAACCTGCGTCCGGGCCGGGACGCCGCGGTGTTCGGGGTCACGTTGGCCTCGAACACGTCCCTCGGAAGCGAGGCGCAGCGCGAGGTCGAGGAGGGCGACATCTACCGCGTGCTCGCGGGGCGGCAGATCCTGAAGCTGAACGCCTATCGCGGTCTGCAGGTCATCGACCTCCGCGACGTCGAACAGCCCCGGATCGTGGGGCGTCTGCGCATCTCCGGAACGCCCGTCGAGATGTACGTCGTCGGGGAGCGCGCGTTCGTGCTGATCGAGAATTGGCAGGGGTACTACGGACGGCCGCACGCGGGTCTCGAAGACCTGGAGCAGCGCCACGGCGCTCTGCTGCTCGCAGTCGATCTCAGCGATCCCAGCGCGCCGCGGCGCCGAGGGCGCGCAGCGCGCGCGCCTCGATCTCGTCGCCGAGCGCGACGCAGTCGGGAAAGACGTCGTGGTGGCTCCCCCGCATGCGCACGAGGGTGACACCGCGCAGCGAGATCACGAGGGGACCGACCTGCCGCAGTTCCGCGGCGTCCTCGGGCAGCATGCGCAGCCCGCGCACTGCGCTCTCGCGGCTCGCGAAGGACCAGAGCTCGACGCTGCAGACTTCGCTTCGCGGGCCGCGCGCGCGGGTGTAATGCCGGGCGATGCGCTCGCGCACGCCCGCGCGGAGCAGAATGGGATCGCCGCGCACATCCGCGCCGCTCTCCGTCACGATTTCCCAGCCGGGCGGAAGCTCCGCCGTTTCCAGGAACAAGGGCTCGAGGCGCGGCACGCGTTCCGGATCGGAGCGGATCGGACCCGCGGATGCGAGCGCGATGACCGCTGCGAGCCAGACGCGGTGGACGCGCGGGCCGAGCACGACCGCAGCCATCGCCATCCGTCGACGTTTCGTCGAGATGATCGAATCGAGACGCGGTGTTCTCTGCATCATTCTCCTCGACGGTTCCATGCAGCCAAGAGAGCACGAGCACTGCGGAGGGCCAGATCGTCAGTCTCGAAGTATTCTCACTCGGCAACGGACCCGCGAACGACTCTCATCGGACGTAGAACGCCCGCCTGTTTTTCCCAGGCGCCGGCATCGGGGCCAGCCCTCTCCGGCTAGCGGAAGCGCAGCGGGCGCTTGCCCGGGGCGATCTCGCCGAGCACCGCGGCGTATGCGGCGCCGGTGCAGCGCGGCAGGTGGTTCGGGATCCCGAGCAGCGCATTGCGGCCGAGCAGCGAGAAGGCCATCGCCTCGACTGCGCGCGAGGGCACCCCCGCCCAGTCGGTCGGGACGACCTCGCAGCCCGGCAACGCCTCGGCCAGCGCGGCCATCAGCGCGGGGTTCTCGGCCCCCCCGCCTCCGACCAACAGCCGCTCGGCCCCGGCCGGCAGGAAGTCGCGACAGGCCGCTGCTACCGCCGCGGCCGTGAAGGCCACGAGCGTGGCCACGAGATCGTCGTCGTTCCGGCCCTGCGCGCGCCAGCGCTGCGCGAGCGCATCGGCCTCCGCGCTGCCGTAGCGCTCGCGGCCGGTGGATTTCGGCGGCGGCAGGCGCAGATACTCGTCGTCCAGCAGCTCGGCGAGCAGCACGGCATCGACGCGGCCGCGGCGCGCGCGCAGCCCGCCGCGGTCCATGGCTTCGCGTCCACCGCTCTGGACGCGCACGACGCCGTCGAGCAGCGAGTTCGCGGGCCCGACGTCGAAAGCCAGCACCGCGTCGGGATCGCCGCCGCGCGGCAGCCACGTCACGTTCGCGATGCCGCCGAGGTTCAGCACCACGCGCGACTCCGCGGGATCCGCGAGCGCCGCGAAGTGGAAGAAGGGCGCGAGCGGTGCGCCCTGACCGCCTAACGCGATGTCGCGGGGGCGGAAGTCGGCGACCGTGGTCCAGCCGCAGCCCTCGGCGATCCGCGAGGGATCTCCGATCTGGAGCGTCGCGCGTGCCTCGGGAAAGTGGCCCACGGTCTGCCCGTGGCTGGCCACTGCATCGGGCTCGACCCCCGCCCGGGCCGCGACTCGCCGCGCGGCGGCGGCGAAGCGCTCGCCGAGCTCGACGTCGAGGCTCGCGAGCTCGCGCAGCGCCTCGGGAGCGGCGACGCGCCCGGCCGCGAGCGCGTGGATCCGGGCCTGCAGCTCGGGCGCGAAGGACTCCTGCTCGAAGGCCAGCAGGCGGAAGGGTTTCGCCGCGACGGCGTCCGGCCACTCGACCAGCGCGGCGTCGATGCCATCCGCGGAGGTCCCCGACATCAGTCCGATCACGCGCACGGCCGCAGGGTAGGAGCGCGGCGCGGGAGAGTCGAACCGGATCCCGCTCGCGTTGACACGCAGCGAGGCCGCGCGAATACTCCGCCGGCCTTCGCAGCGGCTGGGGGAAAAAACGCGCACCCTGTTCCGTGCCGCGAGCCGCCGGCCAGCGAAGACTCTCGCAGGCGGTCTTGCTGCGCGCAGCCGGCTGCAAGCAAGCGAAGATCGAGACAGGAGGCGCGATCCATGACCGATTCCTCCCGGAGCCAGGGCGGCCTGATCTGCGTGGGCGTCGCGGTGCTCGCCGCGTGCTTCCTCTTCGGTCTGCTGCAGGAGAGCTACTGGGCGCTCGCGATCCCGGTCGCGATGTTCGTGTTCTTCGTGCTGGGTCTCGCGTTCTGGGTCGGCTACACGATCGCGACCATCCAGATCGAGCCCGAGCAGCCCTCGGATCCCGCCCCGGACCCCCCCGATGCGGGCGTCGCGAACCCCGAGCGGCGCTGAGCGCGGGAGGGCTCCGGTGCGCATCGCGCTGCTCAGCTACCGCGGCAATCCCTATTGCGGGGGTCAGGGAATCTACGCCGCATATCTCGCGCGCGAGTGGCGCAAGGCCGGGCACGATGTCCACGTGATTGCGGGCCCGCCGCTGCCGCAGCTCGAGCCCGGCATTCCGCTGCACGTGATCCCGAACCAGAACCTGTTCGGCGTGAAGCACCCGGACTGGGCCCGGCGCGAGCGACCGCTCGCACTGCTGAAACCGATCGAGCTCTGGGAGCTGGGGGTTTCGCAGCTCGGCGTCTTCCCGGAGATGCAGAGCTTCGGCCTGCGCCTGCTGCTGCGCTGGAAGCAGCTGCAGCAGCGCCACCGCTTCGACGTCGTCTTCGACAACCAGAGCCTCAGCTGGGGCCTGCTCGGGATCCAGGCCAGTGGAACCCCGGTCGTCTCGGTGATCCACCACCCGCTGCACATCGACCGCGAGGCAGACTTCGCGATCGATCCCGCGCTCTCGAAGAAGATCCGCCGCACGCTGTATTTTCCGCTCTTCATGCAGCAGCGCGTCGCCCCGCGCCTCGCGCGGATCGTCACCGTCAGCGAGGCGTCGCGCCGAGAGATCGAGCGCTATTTCGGGATTCCCGAGAAGCACGTGCCGGTCGTCTACAACGGCACCGACACCGAGCTCTTCCACCCCATACCCGAGCAGGCGAAGCAGACCGACCTGCTCTTCGTCGGCCGCACCGAAGACCGCAAGAAGGGCGTCGGCACGCTGCTCGAGGCGCTGCTGCATCTGCCCGAGCAGGTGACGCTCAAGATCGTCGACGGCCGCATCCCCGACGACGGCCTCGTGATGCGCTTCCTGCGGCGCACCCCGATCGGGCATCGCGTCGTGCTGGTGCGCCGCATGCTCGAGATCCCGGAGCTCGTGCGCGAGTACTCGAGCGCGCGCGTCGCGATGGTGCCCTCCTTCTTCGAGGGCTTCGGCTTCCCGGCCAGCGAGGCGATGGCCTGCGGGCTGCCAGTGATCGCGAACGCCGCCGGCGCGCTGCCCGAGGTCGTGGGAACCGACGGCAGCGCCGGCCTGCTGGTTCCGCCGCGCGACGCCCGCGCGCTCGCGGCCGCCGCGGACTCCGTGCTGCGAACCCCCGGGCGCGCCGAGGCGATGGGCCGGGCTGCGCGCGAGCGGGTCCAGCGCTGTTTCCAGTGGAACCGCGCCGCCGCCGAGATGGCGCAGGTGCTCGAGGACACGCTGCGTGCTGCTCACCGTCGATCTCGAGCGGCTTAGGCTGCGGCCCGGCGAGCGCCTGCTCGACGCGGGCTGTGGGGAGGGCCGCCACTGCTTCGGCGCGCTCGAGCGCGGCGTCCGCGTCGTCGGCCTCGACCTCGACCGCGACGCGCTGCGCTCCAGCGTGAAGCGCTTGCGCGCGCGGGCGGGGCAGCTGCGCAGCCAGGGCGAGATGGTGCAGGGCGACGCGTTCCGCCTGCCCTTTCCGGACGCCTGCTTCGACAAGGTCATCTGCTCCGAGGTCATGGAGCACGTCCACGACTACCGCGGCGCCGCGCGGGAGCTCGCGCGCGTGACGAAGCCCGGCGGCCTGCTCGCGGTCACGATCCCGACCGCGACCAGCGAGCACCTGTACCTGCGCAGCGGCGACGACTATTTCGAATCGCCAGGCGGTCACATCCGGATCTTCCGACCGCGCGAGCTCGCGCGCGGCCTCGCGGCCGCGGGCTTCGCGACGCAGGGCATCGGCTTCGCCCACGCGCTGCACACGCCCTACTGGCTGCTGCGTTCGCTGGCGGGACTGAAGCACGCCGACGAGAACCGCCTGGTGCGCGCCTATCGGATCTTCTTGATCCGCGCGACCACATCCGTGTGGCTCACGCGCGTCGAGGGCTGGCTCAACTACTGCTTTCCGAAGAGCCTGATCCTGTACGCGCAGAAGTCAGCGCGCAGATGAGCCATGCCTGCTAGGCGGCTCCGGATCGCGTTCGCGGCCTACCGCGGCAACATGCGCTGCGGCGGCCAGGGGGTGTACCTGTGGTTCCTCGCGCGCGAGCTCGCGCGCCTCGGGCACGAGGTACACGTCTACGTCGGGCCGCCCTACCCCGACCCGATGCCCTTCGCCGCGCGCGTGACCGAGATCCCGAACGACCACCACTGGGCGCGCTGGTTCCTGAACGACTGGGGCTCCCTGCTCGGCCGCTCGCGCGCGCTGCGTGTGTTCGAGCCGCTGCGCTTTTGCGAGCTGCTCTGGAGCTGGTTCGGTTTTCTGCCCGAGCCACTCGCGTTCAGCCTGCGCGCGCTCGCCGCGATCCGCTCCGACCTGCTGCGCGGCCAGCACTTCGACCTGGTGCACGACGTCCAGTGCCTGGGCTTCGGCCTGCTCTGCCTGCGCGCAGCTGGACTGCCCGTCGTGAGCACGGTGCACCACCCGCTCAGCGTCGACCGCCGGGCGTCCTTCGCGCGCGCACAGACGCTATCCGAAGCGATCGGAACGATGACCTTCTACCCGGTCGGCATGCAGGCCCCCGCAGCGCGCGGGCTG
>CAYTJA010000329.1:0-30974 GCA_964437835.1 uncultured Spirochaetales bacterium | reverse complement strand
GGAAGTAGTAGAGCTCGCGCGCCCTGCCTCGGTGGATCTGGGCCTTCACGATCTCGGAGGCGACGAGCCCCTCGAAGAGCGCCCCCTGGAACGGGGAGCGGCGGAGCGCGCGCAGAGTCTCGATACCGAGCAGGTGGCAGGCAAGCCCCGAGTCGAGGAAGTAGAGCCTGGGCGACTTGACCAGGCGCTTGCCGAAATTCTCGAAGAAGGGCGGGATCAACAGGATCTGCCCGGTCACTTCGAGGATGCTGAGCCACTGCGAAAGCGTCGGAATCGAAACCCCGAGAGGCGCGGCCAGATCGCTGCGGTTGAGGATCTGGCCGTGGCGCGTCGCGAGCAGGCTCAGGAAGCGGCGGAAGGTCGCGAGATCGCGAATTGCGGTAATCGCGCGC
This sequence comes from uncultured Spirochaetales bacterium, assembly GCA_964437835.1. GTDB lineage: Bacteria > Myxococcota_A > UBA9160 > UBA9160 > SMWR01 > CAYTJA01. Next base: position 30,582 of record CAYTJA010000329.1, on the reverse strand, counting down.
ACATCGCGCTCGAGATAGGTCTGCACGTAGGAACGAAACCACGTCTGCGCGTGGGACGGGCGCGCCAGCACCTCCGGAAAGCCGCCCCGCAACAGGCCGACGCCCGGGTGCTCTTCGATCGAGAAGGGCAACAGCTGGAAGACCGCGACGCGGCCGGCCATCGATTCCGTAACGCCGCGCATCAGCGGAGCCTCCTGCGAGCCCGTCAGGAACCAGCGGCCCTTCTGCCGCGGCCGAGCATCGATGCGCGTGCGCAGGTAGCGGAGCAGCTCCGGGGCGTTCTGGATCTCGTCGAGGATCGCGGGCGTGCGCAGCGACTCGAGGAAGCCGCGAGGATCCTCGCGCACGCGCGCGAGCTCGTCTGGATCCTCGAGCAGCCGGTAGTCGGCTCGAGGAAACAGTTTCCGCAGCAGCGTCGTCTTTCCCGAACGCCGCGGCCCCGTGACCAGCAGCGCCGGAAACGCGCGCGCCGCGCGCCGGAGCTCGGTTGCGAGCGTTCTGGAGCGGTAGGCCATATTGAGAACTATAAACTGTCACTTTAGATTTCTCAATCTCCGCCGGAGCAGCCCGGTCACGCTCTCGAAGCCGGGCGCGAGCAGCGCAAGCCGCTTCGGCGCGCAGCGAGACGAAGCCGAGAGCGGGTGGGACCGGGCCGCTCCCGGACCGGGACCCGCAGGAAACCCGCCACACGAGCTCGTGCGTCGCCTCCGGGTCGACCTCGGGCACACACAGTTGCCATGACTTCGTTCGCCTGCGGCTCACCGCGCGGGGCAAAGCCCCTTGTGGATGAACCGTTCTCGGGGAGGGAGGCGTTGATTCTTGCTCCTTCTCGGCGGGCATGACAAACTGGGATACAGAGGCCCTGTGACCATCCACAGCATCCCGGACGAGCTTCGCTCCTTCGTGCAAGACGAGATCGGACGCGGTCACTACCGCTCACTCGACGAGCTTCTCGCCGAAGGGTTGCGCCTACTCCGCGAACGCGAGGCGTTCATCGACGAGCATCGCGAGGAGCTTCGCGCACAGATTGCCGAAGGCGTCTTGCAGGCCGAACATGGGGAGCTCGTAGACGGCGAAGAAGCGATGGAGCGGCTGCGGCGCGACCTCGACGAGCAGTTCGGGGAGGGATGAGCCGCGGCTTTCAGCTCACGCCGCTTGCCGGGCAGGACGTACGAGACATCGTCCTCTACGTGGCAGCGGAATTCGGACGTGCTCGTGCGCAACGCGCGCGAGAAGAATTCCTGGCGACGTTTCGACTTCTCGCCGAGCGCCCCGAGATTGGGCGCTACCGCCCGGAACTCTGGCCGGAGCCCTACCGCTTCTGGCCCCTTGGCCCTTCGCTGGTCGCCTATCGCGGCGATGAAGGCCCGATCCAGGTCGTCCGCGTCGCCCGGGCCTCGCGCCACTGGCCGACGCTTCGCCGCTAGCCCGAATTTCTCGCGAGGTTGCGTAGCGAGGGCGCGTCGGTCAAGACGCCTACGTCGGTGCCACCCCCGAATCAGCTCCACGACCTCGGTCTTGTACAACTGCGTGAACGATCGTCGTTTCCGTCTTGACATCACACGCGCCTACCGAATGCACTCGCGGCTCGTCGCGGCGGCCGATGCCGCGGCCGCACAGGGCGGCCGCGCGCTGCACGGCAGCGAGAGCCAGGGCGAGGCGCACGTGGTGCACCCCGCACACGTCGCTTCCGCCCGGCTCAACCTGGAATGGGCGCGGGATCTCGGCGTGGCGTAGCCTGCCCGACCGATTGCACAGCCCGGAGCCCCGCATGACCACGAGCGAACTCGACCGCCGCGAATTCCTGCTCGCGAGCGCCGGCGCCGCCCTGAGCCTCGCAGGCTGCGCGCAGGCGCCGAGCGCAGCCGCGCGCGAGAGTGCGGCTACTGCCGCGCCCGCGCCTCCCGCCGCTCCGCCGGGCCCGCGTTACGAGCTGGGCCTCTGCCAGTGGGCCTATCACGAACGCTACTTCAGCGGCGAGCTCGACGCGTTCCAGTTCCCGGCGCGCGTCGCGCGCGCGCATCAGGTCGCGGGCATCGACTGGGTCAGCACCTTGCTGATGCGCCCCGGACGGCCGCTCCCCGTCCCGCCCAACGACGCCGACTTCTTCGCCGAGCTGCGCCAGCACATGGACGAAGTCGAGCTGAAGAGCGCGCTGATCCTCGTCGATCAGAACGGCCCCCCGATGGGCGCCGCGAGCGCCGCCGACCGCCAGCGCTTCGTCGACGCCGCGCTCGCGTGGGTCGAACCCGCACGCGCACTCGGCTGCACCGGCATCCGCGTGAATGCGCACTCGGAATTCGAGGGCCCCGACGCCTTCGCGCGCGCTCTCGACGCCTGCAGCGAGAGCCTCGACGCGCTGCTCGCGCGCACCCGCGAGAGCGGCCTGCTGGTGCTGGTCGAGAATCACGGCGAGCTGTCCTCGCGCGGGGACTGGCTCGCGGCGCTGCTAGGCCGCGTCGCCGAGCGGCACCCGCACTCGGGCGCCGTCGCGGACCTCGGCAACTGGCTGCCCTTCCGGCTCACGCCGGAGCTGCGCGAGCGGATCGGCCGCATGCTCCAGGCACGCGGCACGCTCGACGCGGCCGAGCTCGCCCCGCTCTTCGCCTCGCAGGGCGTGCAGCCCTACCCGGCGTTGCAGGGCATGCGCGAGATCGCTCCCTACACTCGCGCCGTCTCCGCGAAGGCGCACCGCTTCGACGCCGCCGGCAACGAGCCCGAGATCGACTACCCCGGCCAGCTCGGAATCCTCTGGCAGGCCGGCTTCCGCGGCTGGATCAGCGCCGAGTACGAGGGCGAGGACGACCCGCTGCAGGGCAGCGAAGACACCCTCGCGCTCACCCGCCGCACGCTCGCGGCGCTCGAGGCCGAGACCAGGCCCATCAGCACCCCCGCCGCCGTCTCCGCTTGAAGCCCGCGGGCCCGCCGCCGCGCGCACTCGCCGCGGCCTGCCTCGTCTCGGCGGCGCTCTTCGCCTTCCAGCTCGCGTTCACGCGCCTCGTCTCGTACAAGCTCTTCTACCACTTCGTGTTCCTCGCGATCTCGCTCTCAATGTTAGGCCTCGGCGCGGCCGGCAGCGCGCTCGCCGTGCGCGGGGCCACGGCCTCGCAGGATGCGGGCGAACTGGATCGCCGCCTGCGCCTGTGGCTCGCGTGGCTGCTCGCCTCGACTCCCTTCGCATTCTTGTGGATCGCGAACCCGCCCTTCGAGGCCGGGCGCGGCGAGCTGATGATCAAGTTCCTGGGCTGGCGCGCGCTCGGCTACCTGCTGTGGTGCGCGCCGCCGATGCTGTGGCTGAACTTCTGCGGTGGCATCGTGCTGACTTCGCTGTTTGCGCGGCACAGCGCGCAGATGGGACGCCTCTACGCGGCAGATTTGCTGGGCGCGGGCGCGGGGGCCCTCGCCTGCACCGCCGCGATGAAGTGGGGCTCGCCGCCGCTCGCGTTCCTCGGCGGCGCGCTGCTGATCGCGCCGGCCTGGCTGCTCTACGCGCGCGCGGCCACGGGCCCGGGCGCGTGGCAGAGCCGCGCGCTCGCGGGCCTGGCCGTCGGCCTCGCGGCGCTGGCCACGCTCGGCCCCCCCGAGCTGCGCAGCTTCGATAGCCGCGGCGTGCAGGTGCTGAGCGCACAAGCCCGCGAGCCGCAGCCCGGGCGCGCGCGCCCGCGCGGGCCCAAGCTGCTCAAATCCGAGTGGAACCACCTGATCCGCACCGACCACTTCCCCGGCAACTACCGCCTCGACGGCGAGGCTTCGACTCGCACCGCGCGCTGGCAGGGGCCCGAAGCCGCCCGCGCGGAAATCACGCCGGTCTACGCGATCGCAGCGCCGCGTCCGGTCGTCGGCATCATCGGCGTCGGCGGAGGAAAGCAGGTCGCCGGCGCGCGCGCCGCGGGCGCAGCATCGATCCTCGCGATCGACATCAACCCGACGCTGCTGCGCTGGGTCGCGGTGGACGACGCCGAGCGCAACGGCGGGCTCTTCCTCGCGCCCGAGATCATGATCCGCGAGGGCGACGGCCGCAGCCTGGTGCGCGCGGAGCGCGAGCGCTTCGACGTGCTCGTGATGCACGCGATCGACACCTACGCCGCGACGGCCGCCGGCGCCTACGCGCTCTCGGAGAACTTCCTCTACACCGTAGAAGCCTTCGAGGACTACTGGCGCGCGCTTCGGCCCGAGGGCGTGATGAGCATCTCGCGCTGGCTCTTCTACCCGCCGCGCGAAAACTTGCGCCTCTTCGCGACCGCGCTGCGCGCACTCGAGCAACTCGGCGTCGCCGACCCCCTCGCACACCTCGCCGTAATCGCGCCGCTCGAGCACTACGAAACACTCGGCACGCGCCGCGTCTGGGGCGACCTGCTCTTCTCGAAGGCCCCCCTCGACGCCGAGCGCCTCGCGCGCCTCGAAGCCGACGTCAAGGCTCGCGGCTGGAGCCTCATCTACGCCCCGGATCGCACAATCGACAACCCGTTCTACAGCTACGCGCGCGCCGCCGACCGCGCGGAGTTCCAGCGCAGCTACCCCTACCTGATCTCCCCCGTCAGCGACGCGCAGCCCTACCTGTTCCAGTTCTACGACCCGTTCCGCGCGAACAGCTGGAAGAGCGAACGCGATTGGTCCGTCTCCGGCGTCTACCAGAGCTCGGCCACGACGCTGCTCACGACCCTCGCGCTCTGCAGCGCTCTCGCCGCGCTCCTGATCCTCGCGCCCCTCCGCGCGCGCCGCGGCGCCGCACCGGGCGCAGCGCGGTACGGCAGCGGGCCGAGTGCGGCGCTGCGGCCCGTCCACGCGCTCTACTTCGCGGGCCTCGGCGTCGGCTTCATGGCCTTCGAAGTCCCGCTGGTGCAGCTCCTCACGCTCCACCTCGGCCACCCGACCTACGGCTTCGCCGTCGCACTCGTGGCGCTGCTCGTCTCGACGGGCATCGGCAGCCTGCTGAGCGAGCGCCTGCGCCCCCGCCCGCAGCCGCTCTGCGCCGTCCTGGCACTCGGCCTCGCAGCCGCCGCGCTAGGCGCCCTCCCCCTCGTGCACGCCACCCTCGACTGGCCCGCCCCCGCACGCTTCGCGCTCGCCTTAGCACTCGTCGCCGCGCTCGGAGTACCGCTCGGCATGCCCCTCGCGAGCGGTGTAAGGCGCCTCGGCGCGGGCGCGGCGCCCGCGCCTGCGCCTGAGACCCCGCCCGCGACCGTCGAAGCCCCGCGCGCCGCCGAGGCCGCCGCCAGTGCTTCCGCAGAACGCCGCGTCGCCTGGGCTTGGGCCATCAACGGCGCCGCCTCGGTCGTCGGCTCCTGCCTCGTAATGCTCGTGATGGTATTCCTCGGCTCGACCACCTCGCTGCTCGGCGCCGCGCTCTGCTACGCGCTCGCGGCGATGGTCGCGCACGGCCTGCCGGCGGAGCCCGCGGCGGCGTGAGCAGCGCCCCCACGGCCTGGGCATCCCGTGCGATTCGGCCCTTCCCGATCCCCTTCCGCTCGCCCGACCGCGATCCTCCTTACGCTCGCCTGACCGCAATCCCGGTCTCGATCTCGATCTTGGCCCCCACGGGGCCCGCTGCTACGCTGCCCAGCCGATCAGATTTCGCAGGAGTCCGCCCCCGGAGCCCCGCTCCGGACGCGCTCCACGGGCCGACGTAGCTCAGCTGGCAGAGCAGCTGATTCGTAATCAGCAGGTCGCCGGTTCGAATCCGGCCGTCGGCTCCATCCGATCTTCCTTCCGGATCAAGGGCTTGCGGCCCAAACCCGCCACGCCCGGAACTAGCACTAGGGTGCCCTCCGACAGCAATTTGCTAGCAGCGGGGGCGGACGGCGGCGGACGGGCCGGGAATGATCTTGGCCGACACCGTCCTTGGCGCCCGAGCCGGCACGATTCTCTACAGCCTGGTGGAGACGGCCAACGCCCACGGGCTCGAGCCCTTCGCCACCCTGCACCACGTCTTCGCCGAGCTGCCCAAGGCCACCAAACTCGAGCTGATCGAAGCGCTGCTCCCGCGGCGGCGGATCGATCGCGGGCTCTTGCAGGATCCGCGCCAGAACGTCAACCGAGAATAACAGGGTCTACTCACCGCTTACCGACCTTGGCCTTGAACGACGCCGGTACCGAGTCCGTGAGCTCTTCTTCATGGTGCTGCTCCTTCCTCCCTCGAGGCGCAGGCTCATTTTCCCACCTCATGCCTTGGTCCGAAAATCGGGGTCCACTTCAACCTGGCGACTCGCTAACCCACTGGAATTGCTTGGCGCCCTGCCCGGCGGCGGCCAAGCCCTTGTAGACTGGTCGCGACGATGAAACCCAAGAATCTCAAGCGATGGTTGATCCTCATCGCGATCCTCTACCTCCTCTTTCCCCGGGACTTGTTACCGGATTTTCTCGGACACGGTCTCGGCTTGATCGATGACCTGTTGGTGATGGCGCTACTGGTCTACTTCTATCGCCGATGGCTGCGGGAATACGCCGCTCGCGCGACGAATGGGAGCAGAGGACAGGATTGGCGAGAACGCATGCATCGTGGGGAAGCGGAGGCGCCCGAGGATTCGTTTGATCCCCACGAAGTTCTGGGCATTCCCGCTTCGGCATCCCAGGAGACGATTCGAGCCGCCTACAAGGCCCGCATGCACGAGTACCATCCAGACAAGGTCGCGCACCTGGGCGAGGAGCTGCAGAAAGTCGCCCATCGTAAGACGTTGGAGATCCAGCGCGCGTATCAGCAGCTGAACAAGTGAGATGAGGGCATTCCTCATGTCGATTTCCTTCTACCGCGCAAGCTCCTAGCAGAAGCGCGCAGCGAGCCGCAGGCGAGCGGAGTTCATCAGGCTGGCCGCGATCGGGTCGCAGCGGCGTTCTCGGCAACGAGGTCGCCGACTCAGACGTCGAGCGTGAGCCGGGCCTCCCAGCCGTCGGGCGTCTCTGTTACGCGAAGGCCGTGGGCCGTCGCCGCCTTGACGTCGCTGCGGAGGGCGTGGCGCCGCCGATCGATACGCTCGCCCGTGAGCGTCGCCTCCAGGCGTGCGACGCCGTCCTGCGTCACGCGCACGCGCTGCGCCCGCAGCAGCAGCTCCGGCGCGTCGCGCAGGAAGACGAGCTCGTTCACGAACCGAAGCAGCAGCAGCTCGAGGTCGGGCTCCTCCAGAGCCACCTCGCGGCGCTCGCGCGTCTCGAGCACGGAGGTGTCTTCCAGCGTTATGGCGAGAAAGGCCTCGGCGGCGACTGCGAACAGGCTCTCGAGCGTGGGGGCGCGGGCCACGAAGCTGAGATCGCCAGTCGGACCCTCGACGTACTCGAAGGTCCCGGCGCGCTCACCCGCGCGCGCTGCGTGCGGGCCGGCACCAGCGTTGCTCATCCCTTCACGTTTCCCACCGGCACGAGGTGCGCCACGCGCCGGGAGAGGCCGGCCAACTCCGTCGCCGCGGCCACCTCCTCGACGTCCTTGTACGCGAACCCGGCCTCCTCGGCGAGGCCTCGCAGCGACGCCGTGCGAACGAGAATGCCGCGCTCGGCCATCCGGTCCTGGAGCGCGCGGCCCTTCACCAGCTTGCGGGCCCTGGTGCGGCTCATCGTGCGGCCGCTCCCGTGCGCCGTGCTGAAGAAGCTCACCGCCCCACTCGCGACGCCCGCCAGCAGATAGGAGCCGGTCTCCATGCTGCCGCCCACGATCACGGGCTGGCCCGTCTCGCGGTACTCGGGCGGAAGCTCGGGATGACCGGGCGGCAGCGCGCGTGTGGCGCCCTTGCGGTGCACCAGGAGGCGGCGGCTACGGCCCTCGACTTCGTGGTCCTCGAGCTTCGCCGTGTTGTGCGAGATGTCGTAGATGCAGCGGATGCCGAGCTCCTCGGGAGTGCGGCCGAAGACGTCGGAGAAGACCTCGCGGATCCGATGCAGGATCACCTGGCGGTTCGCGAACGACATATTCGCGGCGCAGCACATCGCTGCGTAATAGTCGCGTCCCTCGCGCGAGCCGAAAGGAGCGCATGCGAGCTCGCGATCGATCACGGGGAGGCGGAACTTCGCCGGCATGGCGCGCAGGAAGGCGTGCAGGTAGTCGGTCGCGACCTGATGACCGAAGCCGCGGCTGCCGCAGTGGAACATCAGCATCACCTGCTCGGGGCGTTCGATGCCGAAGGCGCGGGCGAGCTCGGCGTCGCGCACGCCGTCGGCTCGGGCCACCTGGATTTCGAGGTAGTGGTTCCCGGAGCCGAGCGTTCCGACCTGACACAGGCCGCGCTCGCGCGCTTGCTCGGAGACGCAATCAGGATCGGCGCCGGAGAAGCACCCGCCGGACTCGGTGTGCGCGAGGTCGTCGGGGGTGCCGTAGCCCTCGCGCACCGCCCACAACGCTCCCTGGCGGAGCATGTCGTCGAAGGCCTGGCCGGTGAAGCGGACGAAGCCACGTGAGCCCACGCCCGCGGGCACGCGCTCGGCCAGCGCATCGACGAGCTCGCGCAGGCGCGGCTGCACCTCGGGCCAGAGAAGGTTGGTGGCGACGAGTCGCATCCCGCAGTTGATGTCGAAGCCGATTCCGCCTGGCGAGATCACGCCGGACTCGAGATCCATCGCCGCCACGCCACCGATCGGGAAGCCATAGCCCCAGTGCGCGTCGGGCATGCAGAAGCTGGCTTGCATGATTCCCGGCAAGGTCGCCACGTGGGCCGCCTGCAGGAACACCTGGGCGTCCATCTCGGCGACGAGCTTCTCGCTGCCGAAGACGCGGACCGGCACCCGCATGCCGGGGAAGAAGTCCGTCCCGAGCTCGAAAGTCGCGGCCCCGACCCGGACGAGCTGCGCCGGCGCCGCCATGGGAACCCTCTTCTGGCGTCACTCGACGCGTGCGCCCCGAAGATACCGCGCGTCGACTACTCGAGTCGTCGATCGAATCCAGGGCACGGCGAGGGGTCGAGCCACCCCGGTCACTCCCTCCTCCATCCTCGCGAACGCAGCGGAGGTGCCGCCGGCACGCGCTTGCTCTGGCCCGCGCCGTCGGTGCGGGGGAAGAGGGGGCGACCTCGCGACCTTCCGCACCTACCACTTCATGTGTGCTGGGCGCGCCCACTGCGCGCAAGGGCCTCCCCCACTCCAAGGCCGTCGTCACGGACGGCGAGGCGGTGTTCGTCACCTCCGCATCCTCACCGGCTGGTGGCCTCCCCCCCGCCAGGATTTCCGGCCGATCTTCTCTCGCCGCCCCTCAGCGATGGAGCCCGAGCTCTCCACGCGCGTCCGGGCGGAAACAATCCGGGACATGAGTTGGAAATGAACTCGCTTCTGAGGATCCAGATCGATATCGCAGAAATCTCTATAATTTATTGATTCAGATCATTTTTTCTATTTTTTGTCATTCTCCTTGACTTGGAAACGAGACGAGAGATGCTAGAGCCATGGCCATCCTCTACGAGCTGCCTCGAAGTTGGATCGCCTACGACCTGGCCGCAGTGCTCCAGCCCCTGGCCGAAGCCAAGGCCGCTCTTTTGGCGCTTACCGGGATCCCCTACCAGCGGAGCTGGGCCGACGAACTCCAGCGCGTCCAGCTCAAGCGCGAAGTCGCCGGCACCTCACGGATCGAAGGGGCGGAGTTCACCGAGCGCGAGCTAGACGCCGCCCTCCGGAAGACACCCGCGCAGCTCGAGACACGCTCCCAGAAGCAGGCGGCTGCGGCCGTCGCGACCTATCGATGGATCGCAGCACTGCCCTTCGATCGTGCAGTCGACGAAGCGCTGATCCGCGAGGTCCACCGGCGGCTCGTGACCGGCTGCGACGACGACCACTGCCCGCCCGGCCAGCTCCGCGGCCCAGACCACAATGTCAGCTTCGGGACGCCGCGACACCGCGGGGTGGACGGCGGCGCAGCCTGCGCCAAGGCACTCGCGGGGCTCGTCGAAGCCGTACGCGGCGTCTTCCATCAACACGATTCCCTGGTCCAGGCCCTGGCGCTTCACTACCACTTCGCAGCGATGCATCCCTTCCTCGACGGCAACGGCCGCACCGCTCGCGCGCTCGAGGCCCTGATGCTCCAGCGAGTGGGCCTTCGCGACACGCTCTTCATCGCGATGTCGAACTACTATTACGAGGAGAAGGCGGCCTACCTGCAGGCGCTGAACGATTCACGTGCTGGCAGGCACGATCTCACGCCTTTCCTCCGCTTCGCACTTCGCGGCGTCGAGAAGCAGTGTCGGCTGCTCTTTGGCGAGATCCGGCTGCGCGTCGTAAAGGCGCTCTACAGGAACACGGTGTCCGATCTCTTCGGGCGTCTTCAGTCGCCGCGCAAGCGAGTGATGTCTGCGCGTCACGTGCAACTGCTGAACGTGCTACTGGACGAAGACAACCTGCCGCTCGCGACGCTCTCCAAGCGGGCGGCTTCGTTCTACACCGTGAAGAATCCGAGCAAAGCCCTGATTCGCGATCTCAACACCCTGATCGGTCTCGAAGCCATCTCGTTCGAGCGAAGCGGCGATCCGCCAATCATCTTCCTGAGAATCAATCTCGACTGGCCGACACAGATCACGGAGACCGAGTTCTTCCGCCGCGTGAAGGATATGCCGAAGGGCAAGGTCTACAGCTTCCTCTCCTCCTGAGGGGAAAGCGAAATCCTTCCACTTCCGCGCTGCCGGCGCTCCGGAGTGACCTCGAGCTCCCGCTCGACGCGGTGACTCAGACATTCGGGTTCATCGGCCGCCGCGGTGCCGGGAGAAAATCAGCGGCCCACACCTACATTCGATGAGACCCAATCTTTCGGCTCCGGTGGGGTCCCGGCGGCGGATCGCGAACCGGGACGGAGTTGATTGATTGCCTTTCGTCGTGCGAAAGGCCATTACTCAACTGCGTCCCCGCGCTCTGGTGCTTTCCGCGCGGTGTGCGGTTCGATGCGGAGGGAGATCGATGGGTGAGCCGTTAACCGAGGCCGAGCTGGTCGAGCGTTTTCCGTGGGTGCAGATCAGCCACGACAATAAACATCAAAGTCGCGCGCGTCGACCGAGCAGCGTATTCGCGCCGCGGCGGCGCCGTGAGCGATGAGCGCACGGGCGCTCGAGCGTGGGGCCGTGCGAACAACGCCGCAGGAGATCGATTCCTCATGTCACATCGAACGCAGGCGCTGCCCCCGCTGACGGGCGTGCCACGCGTCATCCGCGAGCTGCGTTACCATGAGGCGTCGCGCCAGCTGCTCGGCATCGCGCTGATCGCAATCCTGAGCGCCTTCGGCCAGCCGAGGAGCATCTCCTTCTGGCTCGGCATGCCGCTCGTCGTGCTCGGGATCGCTGTGCGCATGTGGGCCTCGGGCGTCATCTTCAAGAATCAGGCGCTGGCGATGACCGGGCCATACGGCCTCGTGCGGCATCCCTTGTACGTCGGCAACATCGCGTTGCTCGCCGGCTTCGCCGTGGCGTCCGCGCTATGGCGCGCCGGGCCCCTCGTCCTCGCCTTCCTGCTCTTCTACTATCCGCCCGCCATCGAATACGAGGATCGCAAGCTCCACCGCCTGTTCGGCGAGCAATGGAGCGACTGGAGCGTGCAGGTGCGCGCGCTGTTTCCGCGCCGGCGACCGTACGCCAGCGCGCAGCGGGGCCGGTGGTCGTTCGCGCAGAGCCTGCGCCGCAACGGTGAGCCGATCATCGTCTTGTATCTCGCAGCCTGTGCGGCGTGGCTGCACACGAAGCTGCCCTGACGCCGTGCTCACGCGTGCGCCGCAACTCGACCTCGACGCGCTGCTTCCAGCCATCGAAGCGGGTGTCGCGGCCGATTCGATGCGCCTGAACGCGGGGCACCAGGGGCGCCGTGCACTCGATCGAGCACGCTGGACGGCGCCTCGCCGTCAAGACGCCGACCGGGCGCGGACCGCTGCGCTGGGGGGTGCTCCTGGAAGCCCCGCTGCGGCTGCACGCGGTCCTCGTTGATCACGCGCAGCTCGCGGAAGCCCATGTGCTTCGAGTCGTGGTACTTGGCGAACGAGACGGTGTGGAAGCTCTCGAGCCAGCCGTGGCGGGCGTGGCCGCGCTCCTGGGCCTTGCGGACCGTGATCATCGGCGTTCCTCTGCTCCGCGGAACAGCAGATTCTTGTAGGCCTTCCGGTGCCTCGTGCCACCGGACCCCAGCCTACCACCAACGGAAGGCGGGCAGTGCGAGAGCCGCGGTACGCGCCCTACTCGACTACGCGCGCAGATCCAGCAGGAAGCGCTTCGCCCAGAAGAAGGCCACGCCGCCCACGAGGGTCGAGAGCACCATCGATACGCCCGTTCCCGTGGAGCCGCGGATCGCAGCGTCTAGCAGCCACGCGACGACGGATGAGGCCAGCATTGCGAGCAGGGTGGGCACGCTAGGTCGATCGGTGCGTGGGCGCGGCGACTTGAGGCGGGTGCGCCGCCGACTCCGGTGGGAGCAGCGAGTCGTAGTCGAGCACGTGCGCGAAGCACATCCGCGCATACACGGGTGCCGCTGGCCACCGGCCGAGGCGGCCCAGGCGACCGCCTCGCCGTAGCCTCGCCCGCGCTGCTCTTCGAGCGTGGCGACCCAGTAGATCCCCGCGACATCGCCCGTCGCGATGAGCATCGAGGTCGAGACCACCATGCCGTCGGCGCGCCCCGCGTAGAAGCGCACGTGCGGCAACGGAAGCATCCTCTCGTTGAGGAATTCGTAATCAGCAGGTCGCCGGTTCGAATCCGGCCGTCGGCTCCATCCGGATGCCCTTCCGGAACGCGAGCTTGCGCCCCGGGAACGCCACGCCCGGAACTAGCGCATCCGGGTCCTCCGACAGCAATTTGGTAGCAGCGGGGGCGGACGGCTGTGGACGCAACCGGACGAATCGGCGTTCGGACGCGCGGCCGACTGCTTTGCCCTCCGCGTGGGGCCACGCTCCCCCAACTGGACTCCCGCGCCTCGCCGCTCAAGGCGGCCAGACACTAACCCTACATGGGTCCGAGAAACCCAAGCCCAAGCGGTTCCGCGGAATACCATGCTGAGAAAACGACCCGGCCAAAGAATCCCGGCAGCCTAGAGTAGGCAGCCTAGAGTAGGATGCGGTCTCATGAATTCCGAATTGAGTGCCTGTCTCACCTTCTTCAACAGCCCCGGACCGACTCATTCCTTCTCTAGCCTCCAGGGAAAAACGATCCGTCCGCCGAGTCACACGGGCGTGTACGGATGGTATTTTCGAGAAATTCCGCCAAAGGTGCCTACGGCTGGCTGCATCGAGCGCGATGGATGCATGTTGCTTTATGTGGGAATTGGCGCAGGTAGCAAGGGTTTGGAACGGCTCAAATCACACTACACGCGCGACTGTTCCCGCTCAACTCTGCGCAAGACCCTGGCGTGTCTCCTCGCGGACAAACTCGACGTAAGGCTCCGGCTCATTAGAGAGGACGGGCGCATTTGGCTCGGCGATCGCGGCGAGGAAAAACTGTCGAGGTGGATGGCTTCCGCCGCCTCCGTCGCGTGGAGGCGGTTGACGGATCCGACTGCGCTCGAACCAGACTTGATTCCGCTGCTCAAGGTCCCTCTAAATCTCACGTTCAACGAGACTCATCTGTTCTATCCCACACTAAGTGCGATGAGAGAGAAGGTTCTCGCCGAAGCCCGAGTGCAACCCTCGATGTCGCGCACGGACTAGCTCCAGTAAGGTTCGAGCAGCTTGAACTCTCGCGATAGCCAGAACTCACGCTTTCATCGTTCACGATCACGATCTACTCTCGAAGCCGTTTCCTCAGAATCGAGGTCCGAAGGTGGATCGTGATCGTCAGACTGACAGCGGCCAGGCATGACGCTCTACCAAGAGCCAGCCAAGCACAGCGGCGAAATCCAGGGGCACGCATGCTAATCAACCTCACAATCTCAGAATCACCCGAATCGTGAATCCACACGTTGCAAAGAAAAATCACGCGATGAGGCGGTCGCTTCAGACTCTCGCACTGCGACGGGGCATCGTTGTCTTGATAGCCTGCGCACTACCACTATCGATCGGGTGCGCGAGCCTTGCGAAGCTTCCGGAGGATTCTCCAGCAGAGCGAAATCGCAAGATACTGATGAGAATCTGCCTTGGAGTTGGAACTTTCGGCTTCTCAGAGATCCCCATCTCAAAGAAACAGAGGCGAATCCTCCAAGCGCGTGAAGACTATGAGGCCGGAGTTCGCTTCACAAATGCACTTCGAGAGGCACAAAGCCTCGATAGCCTGATTCGCCATTTCGGCTCAAATCCAGGATGCACCAATTCCAGCGACATCGAAACTACGTGCACGTGGGAGTTCGACTCCCGAACATACGCGATGCAGGGCGCCGGAAGCGTCGTCTACTTTGGCCAAGTCGGCCTATCGACCACTAGCGCACGGCTCGTTCAGACCGGGGGATCGGCCATCTCCGTCATCTGCTCTGCGCCGCGCAATGGGAGTCCTCGTAAGCCTGGAAGCTGCAATTACGCGACTGAAAATGGCCTGTTTCCCGAGAACTATCTCCTCACGTGCCGCGCACGCGACAAAGTGCTCTGCTCGCCGAATGCGCCGTATGAGCCGCCCAAGCTACGCGGACAATGAGCCGCTTGGATGTCCCGTGAAGCTGGTGGCCGAGCGCGACCTCGATACCTTCAGCATCCACCGATTCATGTTCTGGGCGCCGACGGTCCGCAAGGGACTGCTCGTGCCGCTCCGCGAGATCTAGGGCCTCGAGCTGGTCGTCAACGCGGACTTCACCGCGCGCGTGCGCGATCTCGAGCAGCGGGCCCGCAAGGCGACGCGCGGCTCGGGCAACCCCTTCTACCGCGCCCTGCAGATCCTCGCGCACCTCCGCGCTTAGCGCTCCGCGAGAGCGGGCCCCCCGGACGGCGACAAGCCAACGCCGCGATCAAGCCCGGTTTTCGGTCGGTAGGTGCCCCGTTAGAGATCCAACTCGCCACAGGGAAGCCACGCGGGGGCGAGGCCCGGCGCGCCCGGAGTGCCTCTCCCTCACTTGATGATCTTGTGGACATCTAACCCGCCGCTGTGATAGTGACACTTCCAGATAACTTTCGGCCAGCCGTAAGGCGGGGAGAGTTGGGAGAGCGGAATTCCCTTGCTCCGGATCGGCCATCGCGGAGTTCTATATGGAGATAGATGTTCGCCTGCTTCTGATCAAACGCTTCAAACTTTTCAGTGTCGCCCTCGTACTCGCCACCACGGCGTGCTCAACCGTGACACCAGCTAGTTTCAACGCGAAGGCGCCGGCCGTCTCCATCCGCGCTACCGCGCCAGTCTCGGTTCAGGCGCAACTCACTGGCTCTTCCGCGTCCAGATTCAACGCAAATGGGTTTACTTTCGGGGTGGACCTCGATGCGTTCAGCAGCGAGCTGGCGCGCCTCCTTGTCAAGTCGCTCCGGGATGCCGGTGTTCAGATCCCTGGCGAGCGCGAGATCCACGTGCAGGTCATCTACATCGACTTCATGTTCCAGGGTCCTTGCATTCTCGACTACAACGTGAGCCTCGGCGCCAACGGGCCATTCGGCATGCAGTCCCGCGGTGACAGTTCGAATTTCGCGATTGCGTGTCGGGCAGCCATGGAGCAGGCAGTCACCGACATCGTGGCCGACTCACGGACCGCCCAGTTTCTCGGAGGCGAATGATGCAGCGGCATGCGTTGGCGCTCTCACTGGCCTTGGTGGCCTGCAGCCAGTCCTCGCTCGACGGATTCCGGGTTCCGCAAGAACAACACGATTCGGGCGTCGTGTACTTTGTCAAGAACCACGGAAACGACGAGCGCAATCTCGACACTGTGATCGCCGGCGCGATGACGGCCATGGGCTTCAAGGCCACCGCCGAGCAGCCCGAGAGTTTCGACTACCTCGTCACATACGAAGACCGCTGGTCTTGGGACATGCGGATGTACCTGATCGACCTCCGGGTCGATGTCCGCGACGCGACCACGAACGTGTTGATTGGCACTGCGCGCTCGTTTCAGACCTCGCTCTCTGCGATGGGGAAGACACATCAAAGCATCGTTCAGGACGTTGTTAGCCTCTTGGCTAAGGGGCCAGAGGTGCCTAACTAGTTCCTGTTGATTGGGAGCACTTTTCCCGAAAATTGTTGCGATCGGGGAACGGCGCATGGCAGCGGCGAGTGCGGGAAGGGGCGCGGGAGGCCGCGGCAAGGCCGTTTGCGCGGATCCGCGGCGAGACCGCCGGATTTCACGCGCAGCTCTCCTCCCGGAGCCCCCACTTCGTCCGACTGCCTTAGGGCGAGAGAGGTCTCAGCGCCTCGCCAGCACTAACAAATTGTGCGCGAAGATCGTGGCGCCGACCGTAGAGGCGAAGTGCGCCCATCCCTTGTTGAAGCAGCGCGCCAGTCGCAGCACGCGCTTGAGGAAGGAGATCGATCCTTCGATCCCCGCCCGGAATGCCTGCGCGTGGCGGAACAGCGGATCTCGCTCGCGCTCGGTCTCCTCAGCCGTGCGGTTCCCCTTCTTCGCGATCGAGACAATTTCGATCCGCTGTTCGAGCTTTCGGAGGGCCTCCATGCTCTCGTAGTAGCCCTTGTCCGCGGTGAGCTGCGAGGGATCCGCGCCGAACAGCTCCCGATGCTTCTGCAGGGCCGGCGTCAGGAGCGCGTGCTCGATCGGCTTCTTCGCGTAGACCTCGTAGTCCGTGATGAACTTCTCCCGCACCTGCTGGATCTGGATCATGTGGCCAAATTCGATGGGCTTTCCTGCCTTGCCGCGGAGGAGCAGCTCCGTGTGGGGCTCGAAGAGGCTGAAGAGCTTGTCGTCGTTGGAAACGGGTTCTCCCAACAACACCCGGCGCCGAGCCTGCGCGATCGCCCGCTGCGCCAAGCCGTGGAAGTGGATCATCTCCTCGGCCAGGGCCGCGGCCTCCGCGCTCTTCCACACCCCGTAGCGAGAGGACGCCGCGCGCTGAGCCAGTCCTTTCGCCACGCGGAGGGCCCAGACGCGAATCTCTTCGACCCGCGCCAGGAGGCTCCGATACAGGGGTTTGAGCGCTTCTGCGTTCTGACTCCGCTTGCCGGCCTTGCGCACGATCGCGAGCGCTTCGCGCTTGGCTCGCCGGGGGTGGAGGCGGCCGGAGCCGACCAGCTCGGTGTCCAGCTCTCGCGCCTGTTCGATGCCGCGGGCCAGCACGCGGTAGCTGTCCCAGAGCAGCGACGAGTCGGTCGGCCAGTGGATGTTGGATTCGACGGCGGTCGTATCCAGCCGCAGGGCGTCGCCCGAGATCGACGCTTGCCGCACGGCATACTGCGCCAGCTTCTGGTTGACCTGCTTCCAGATCGTGGGACGAATCGCGTTCTTGAGCTTATCGAGCGTGGTGAAATCCATCATCAGCTTCTGGTGAAGACGCGTGAACTGGCGCAGCGAGGGACTGTCGTCGATCCGAACCACGGTTTGTCGCAGGGAAGTCCCTTCGAGGCTCTGGACCACAAGAATGCGCAGGACCTGCTCGCTCGTATACCGGAAGCGGCTCGGCTTCTTCTGCTCCGCCTTCGACTCCAGCACGTGGGCCACTTCGCGGTGGACGAGCGAGAGGATCTCCGGATTCTCGTCCAAGATCTTGGAGATGGCCTGGTACTTGGCGTAGTATTCACGTGTCAGTTTGAGATTCGAGGACGGAAACTCGAGCTCGGACTGCGGGTGGAACTTGGGGCGCAAGCGATTCTCCTGCGGGTTCGTTTGGGTTCAACACCGGCGAGTGTCGCCGGCTAAGCGCATTCCGCAAGAGGTCGCTTCCCCCCAAGAACCTACGAGAACGGCCTCGAATTCTAGGATTCGAGGCCGTTCTCAATTTCGAGAAACACTGCGCAACAGGAACTAACTAGCAGCCGCAACGGCGCGGTCAACGGTGAGAGGGCCGGGGAGTTGAACACCGCATGTTTGGACCTTCGTGAGCAGGCCGCGGGTTTACACACGCACACGGGAACGTCGGATGCGGGCCGACGACTCGGAAGCTGCGCCGGCACCGCCTACCACGTCCCAGATCCGGCGCCGCTCCATTTTCCGTGCCCGACTGCGGGTCCGGCGCACAAGAGCCACTCCAGACCCGCCAGCCCCGGTCTGGGGTCCGCCCAGGTTGAATGACAGTGATCGCCCTCGCGGCCGTTGGACGGCGCATCCTCCCGATGTCCACGCCGCGAGGTCGACATGCCCACCGACCCTGCCGATCGGTATTGGAATCTCGCCCTTCGAGTCGACTTGACCCGCGAGGACGTGCGGCTCCGGGAGCGCCTGGTTCGGCAGGAGCGCGAGCGCCTGCGGGATCTCGGGGACCCGAACCCGCACTACGGGCGCCTCCTCGCCCACGCCTGGCTCGCGTTGGCCGAGCACGCGCGCGAGATCCGCGAGCACGCGGCCCGGAACGACTTCGAACTCGAGGTCGAGACCGCCAAGGCCATGCTCAGTGGTCCGAGCCGGGGGCGCCGCTCGGGTCGAACGACGGGCAGGCCGGCCAAGTCGGAGCCAGGCAGGGCAGGAACTAGTCCGTGTCCCCGATGCGGGGCGACGCCGCGTCCGGGAGCGGAGTTCGCGGCGCACCGGAGGTCCTGTCGGCCCTAGCCGGGGAGACGCCCGCTCACGGGGCCGGCTCCGGCCGGGCGGCCGCCGCGCGCTGCGCCGGGGCGCAGTTTTTGGCGACCTGCTTTTCTCCGGAATCCGGCTCACGAGCCTCACGCCGACGCAAGTGCAGGCGCTCCACGCGGAGCTCGCCCGCAAGGGCGCCGGCCCAACGGTCCGCCTCCACTCGCACGTCGTGCTCCGCCGCGCGCTCTCGCAGGCGGTGAGGTTCGGGCTCGTGCCGCGGAACCCCTGCGACGCCGTGCAGCGGCCGAAGGTGCCGAGGCGCGCGCCGAAGTGGCTGGACGCCGACCAGACCCGGAAGCTGCTCGACGTCGCGCGCGGCGACCGGCTCGAGGCGCTGGTCGTGCTCGCAGTGACCACGGGCCTGCGCGAGGGCGAGCTGCTCGGCCTGCAGTGGGGCGACGCCGACCTCGCCGACGCGACGCTGAACGTGAGCCGCCAGATGCTCGAGGGCTCCGACGGCACGCTCGCGACGGGCGAGCTCAAGACCGCCCGCTCGCGGAGGCGCGTCGACCTCCCCGTCGTCGCGGTCGAGGCGCTGCGGCGGCACCGTGCTCGGCTCGGCGCGGTCCCCCTGCCGTCGGTGCCGATGTTCTCCGACCCCGGGGGCGGGCCCATCCGCCGGAGCAACCTGCTGCGGCGCTGGTTCTACCCGCTGCTCGCGCGCGCCGGGCTGCCGAAGGTCCGCTTCCACGACCTTCGTCACACGCACGCGAGCCTGCTCCTCGCGCAGGGCGTCAACCCGAAGGTCGTGCAGGAGCGCCTCGGGCACTCCCAGATCTCGCTCACGCTCGACACCTACTCGCACGTGATGCCGTCTCTCCAGCGCGACGCGGCGCGGCGGCTGGACGAGCTGCTCGGATCCGCGTAGTCCCGAGCCGGTCCGACTCCGGGCCCTCGCGCGGGGCTGCGTTCATTCGCGCGAGCCCACAGCCTGTCCATCCGATCCCGGCGCTAGACTGCACTCATGCGCGGCCCTGCCTCGCGGCCCCCGGCCCGAGCGCATCTCGCCGCGCGCGCGGTGGACTGCTAAGAGGGCAGGACCATACCTGCTGGGCCGCGAGAACTGGATGTAGCCGTGAGCAAGACTTCGGACGACCTTCAAGCCGTCAGGGTGCTCGTCGAGACTCTCGAGCCGTTCGATCCAACCGATCGCGAGCGGATCATTCGATGGGCTCGCGAGAAGCTCGGGATGGCGGGGGTGGCCCCAGGCGACCACAGTTTCACCCCCACACATCCCATGTCCGGTGGCGGCACGCCAGAAAGTCATCCTTCTGGCGGAACTACACCGGCAGCTAACATTCGCACCTTCATTCAACAGAAGAGTCCGAAAAATGATCTGCACCTTGCTGCAGTCGTCGCGCACTTCCATCACTTCCAAGCTCCACCGGATCAGCGTAAGGACTCGATCGCTGCGGAAGACCTCGTCGATGCGTGCAGGCAGGCCGACCGGCACCGCCCCAAGAGCCCAAGCCAAACCTTGATCAACACCTTCCACGCGGGGTTCCTCGACAAGGCCGGCGATCGCGGAAGGTATCGCCTCAATTCCGTCGGCGAGAACTTGGTAGCAATGGTCCTTCCCGAGTCGGAGTCCGGCCGTGCACAGGGCCGTGCGTCTCGCAGGAACCGCATCGCCTCTGCTGCGAGGAAGAAGCCGTCCCCCAAGAAGAAGGTCCAACGAGTTCAGTCCGCAAAGCGTTCCTAGCGGGCCAGTGGACTCATGTCCGACCTGGCATCTGCCCTCGACGACGCAATCAACGGAACCGAGCGTCTGCGCAGGTCGCTCACCAAGGGCCGGACACGCCAAGTCCAGTCGACGGAAGAGAAGGCTCAGGTGAAGGCTACGGCTCTGGCGTGGTTCAACGCGCAGCGACCCTTGCTGAGCGCGCTCGGCGGCGACGCAATCCTAGGATCAATCGATCGACAATTCCAAGACCTTCTTGAATGCTCAGGTAGGTCGACTAGCCGCTCACGCTATCGCGATGATCTGAAAACTCTGAAGGAGAGCCTCCTCAAGTTCCGCTCTGATGTCATCGTGCTCGTCAATTCCGGCCAAATCCCGAAAGGCTCCACTGAAAAACCGCCCGACTTCGCACGACTGATCCCGGATCCCCGCATGACTACGATCCTTCAGCGCAGATGGGAAGAAACGCGACTCTGTAGAAGTTCGGGCGCGCATCTCGCCGCGACTGTCATGATGGGGGCGTTACTTGAGGCTCTTCTACTTGCTCGTGTCAATCGTGAGCCCGACAAGTCGAAGGTCTTCTCCGCCCGAACTGCTTCCCGCGATTCGAAGAGCGGCAAGCCCCTACCCTTGACTCAGTGGACGCTAAAGAACTATCTCGACGTCGCTCACGAACTCGGATGGATTCGGCGTTCTGCAAAGGACGTGGGCGAGGTTCTGCGGGACTATCGCAACTACATCCATCCCGAGAAGGAGTACAAGCACGGAGTGGCACTCGATCAAAAGGACACGGGCATGTTCTGGCTGATCTTCTTGAGTCTCAGCGAGCAAATCATTGATAGCGCCTGAGGGGGCTCGCTCACGGCCCAAGCCGCTGAAGCTTCCGGCCGCGGGCCTCAGGTACGCAAACAACGGGAATAGACTCAGATCGTGGTAGGATCACGTGCGGCTGCAGCTTAGCGCCAATCCGTTAGGCGGACAGCGGAAGGAGAGAGATCGGTATGGCTGCAAGACCATTCATCGTCGCACCGGAGAATTACGCGGGTGCTCTCGACATCGTCGGCGAACACGTCACCGTGCTCGCGTCGGGCGAGGCAACCGAGGGCTACGAGATCTTCCTCCAGCGTGGGCCGGAGGGCAGTGGCCCGCCGCCGCACAGTCATCCCTGGGACGAGTCGTTCTTTGTCGTCAAGGGCGAGATCGATTTCGGGATTGGCGCCGACTCAAAGACGGCATCGCCCGGAACTCTCGTTCATCTCCCTGCCGGTACCGTGCACTGGTTTCGTTTCGGTCGAGGCGGCGGGGAAATGATCTCGATCACATCGCGGCTTGGCGCCTCCGAGATGTTCACCGACATGGCCCGAGAGGTCGCACCAGTGAATCCCCACCTTGGAAAGCTCGCAGAAGTTGGCGCCCGCCATGGATTGAAGCTGGTCGTCTGAAGAATGTGTTATTTCGCATGAACGCAATGGGATGACTAACATACCACTGAAGCTGACGGCCGCGGGCTTCAGCCACGCGGGCGGCCGAGGTCAGCACGAGCCGTGGTAGCATCCCGCGCGGCCGCGGCATAGCGGTCATCCGGTATCCGGACTGAGAGAAAACTGTGCGCGAACGCCAAGAGACACTTGAGCGCCTTCTGCGAGGTGCCGGTTATCCCGTGGGAATGCGCACGCTACCGCGGCCCTCCGCAAAGGTGCGCGGCGCCGGGCGAGGCGGAACTTGGAGCGAAGTGGGCCGGCTGTATGAGGTACTCGGCGGGGTTCTCGACAAATGCCCTCTGCAAACCGGGCCGTGGGATATCGCGGTTGGCGGCGTCGCCATCGAACTCGACGAAGAGCAGCACTTCAACCGCTAACGAGCCGTGACATTGTCGTCCGGGCTGTACGCTGAGATGCCGCTCTTTCCCCTCGCGAAGTACCAGAAGCATTGCAGGCTCTACGAGGGCGAGTGCGTGCGTAAGGCAGCTAATCGGGGCTACTGGTCGAGCCCAAGCACCGTCGTACAATTCGGCCCGGCGTCAGTCCCCAAAGATATCAATCCGCCAGGCTCCCCACGGTGGAAGCAGCGAGCCTTCTACGACTTCCTCAAAGATCTCTCGCCTGAGCTGACCGGCACTCCTGTGGCCCGCATCTCGATCTGGGAGACTGTCGAATTGAACGGCGCGAAGCTGCCCGTACACAGTATTCTCGACCGATACATGCAAGCCGCAGTTCCCGCGCTGGTTGAACTCGTCGAGCGGCGGTCCGGCGCGAAAGTGGCCGGCTAACTCCTATCAGGACGCGTCACGTCAAGGGGTTTCTATGGCGCCGGCGTGTTGGACGCGGCGCGGCGGCTGGGCGAGCTGCTCGGCTGCGCGTAGTCCCGAGCCGGTGCGGCTCCGGGCGCTCGGAGCTGCCTCTAGTCCGCTTGATCCTCCAACCCATCCACCCGGCCCCACCGCTAGACTGCACGCAGCGCAGGCTTCCCCCAGGAAACCCTGTCCCGAGCGCAGCCTCGACGGTGGCGCAGAGACTAGGGGGAAACAGGCGAATACATGTTAGTTCTATCACCGAGATCGTGAGTCAGCATGGTGAGTGACGAACAGACGCAAACCTTGTCGTTGAAGGCTGCGTACGCGTTTGGAGCTGCGCGCGGCCTCGAACGACAAGTCAACGATATTCGTGACATGGTCATCGAGTGGGATTCGTCGTACACTTCTTCACTCCGCCGCGGGTATATCGTTGAACTGTTCGAGAAACACGGGATCTTCGAGGACTTCAAGAGAACGCACTGGTCATTCGGCAACAGTGCAACTGGCGAGACGAACCGCCGTCGGTTCCTGCGCATCAAAGCCCAGTATGAGGAGTTCCTCGCTGGCCGTGGTTCAGAACCGGCTGCCGATGACGTGACCGAGCGAGCTGATCCTGACCAAGCGTCGGAGTTCGCGCTGGAGGCTCACCTTCGCGACTTTCTGGCGCGCAATCTGGATCGAATCGAGACGGGTCTTCGGCTGTACAAGTCGGCTGATCGTAACGGCGTCGAATTCCCTGTTGGCGGTGGCCGCATCGACCTGCTGGCGGTCGATCGGAACGGAAAGTACGTGGTGATCGAACTGAAACTGTCTCAGGGACGCAATAAGACCCTTGGCCAACTGCTTTACTACATGGGCTGGATTGACCAGAACATGGGCGAGGCGCCCTGTCGCGGTTTCATAATCGCGAGTGAGATCACCGAAGAGCTTTCAGTAGCCGTCGCTCGCGTTCCGGGCGTGAACTTGGCTAAGTACCGAATGAGTTTTTCGATCGAGCCCGTTGCGGGACGGACTGACATGAAGCTGCAGCCGACGAGCGGCGCCGGCGCCCCGAGCTGATTGCGGCGCTAGGGAGCGCCGTTCGCGGCTGAGCGGCAGGACATTCGGCATCCGCAAGAGGCCAGTTTTGCGCGAGACGTGGTACAGCGACAACCGTGACCTCGTGAAGTGGGGCGCACTGCTGCATCTCGCCACTCAGCACGATATCGGGCGGATTATTCAGGTGGCTTACTTCCGAGCCAGTTCTCCGCCCGCACTTGAAGCCGACGGCGTTGCGATCCCGAAGCCGTTGGCTGTCTGGCGGCACTTCCGCGACCTCCATCAGGTTCAAGGGCTCGCCCGGACATCCCGGCTCGACATCTCGGTCATCGACTGGCCGTTCTCCCACCGTGGCCGGGCTGACTACAGCGAGCGCCTCGTCAAGCACTTGGTCGAGCTCAGTGGCCCCAAGCTGATCCTCCTCGATCCGGACACCGGCATCGCGCCCAAGAACTACGGCGCTCGTCATGTCACACGCGCTGAGGTTTCCGCAGTGTGGCACTCACTGCGGCCGCACGACTGGTTGTCGCTCTACCAGCACGCCCGCCGGTCGAAGGGCTGGGTTCAAGACACGCTGACCGAGTTCAATGCGTGCTGTGGTGGCGCACAGGCCACCGTCCTCCGCTCCCGAGGCGCGGCACCCGATGTCGTGCTTTTCGCTGCTGCAAGAACAGATGCCTAACACGTTGCTGACGCTGCCGGTCGTGAGCTTCGGTTCGGCGCGTGGCGCTGCTCAACGCGAGGCGTGGTAGCATCACGCGCGGCCGCAGCCTAGCGGCTCTTCGTTTAGCAGCATGAAGAAGGACGGGCATGGCGGCACGGCGAACACGGGGAGCAGGCCGCAAGACCCCGTCGAAGGCGCACGCTAAGAAGACTATAAGCGAGACGGTTTGGCGTGATTCTCGCTGGAAAGTGCTTCACGGCGAGCTCAAGCGCAGCGCGGGCCGCCCACGGAAGGCTCAACCCCTTTTCAAGGCGATCGGCGAGAAGCTGCCCTACAGAGCACTCTACAGGGTTCGAGAACACCTACGTTCGATAAGTGTCGGCAGCAATGGCATCTATGTTGCCCACGATTCGATGGGTGCGGCTCGGTATGTCGGCCGGGGAAACATTTTCAATCGGCTGTCAGCTCATCGTAAAGCGCATGAGCTCGAACTCAAGTACTTCTCGTTCTACATCGTTCTAGAGAGTACGCACGAACGGGAAATCGAGACGCTGTTGATTCGCGCCGGTGGGGCTCAGCTCCACTTTAACGAGCGCAAGAAGCGCGTTGACATCCAAGCCGGAAACATTCGTGACTACGAAGCAGGGACGCTCTTCTATGAACGGCAATACCGCGGGGGGCGGAGGAAGGCAGCGAGAAGGAGGCGCGGTCGCGCGTAGCCTCAATGCGGTATCGCGCCTCGCTGCCGAGCACTATCAGGGAGGGTGTAGCGTCAGGCGGTTCATTCGGCGCCGACGTACCTGACGCGGCGCCGGTGCCCAGAGATTCATCGCTGTGCAGCCCCGTCGCGTCTGGATCCGGGCTCCGGTAGCAGCGCCGTAGCAGCGGGGGCGCACGGGCCAGGTCGTCGGCGCACGCCGCCGGAATCGCCCGCGGTCCCCAACTAGCTGAACCGCATACGCTTCCGGACGCGGACGCACTGTGGTGGAATAACCTCGGGTTCACTTCGTAATCAGCAGGTCGCCGGTTCGAATCCGGCCGTCGGCTCCATCCGGATGCCCTTCCGGATCAATCGCTTGCGGCCCGAACGCGCCACGCCAGGAACTAGCACCAGGGCGCCCTCCGACAGCAACTTGGCAGCAGCGGGGGCGGAGAGACTGGGACGCTCGTGGAAGGCGCCGCGACGCGGCCCGATCCAGTGCCGCGTGGGGCGCGCTGCGGCGAACCCACGGCCCTGCGTCCGCGTCGCGGGATACCTACCTGGCGGAGGCCCCATTCGATCCGGTCGGCGGCGTCGTTGCTCGTCCAGCGGGTTCTCGCCGGCGAATTTCGATGATCCCCGGCCCTGGGTCCGTCCGACGTTGCGCCCTGCCTGTCGATCTTGCCCGAGCTGCAGCTACGCTCGATCGAGGAGGAACCGTCATGGCCGATCGCGTTTCGAAGGTGAGCTACTGCCATCTCGAGGTGCCCAGCCGCAGCGGCCAGGGCGCACAGGTGCTCGGCGCGCTGACACAGGCCGGCGTGAACCTGCAGGCGTTCACGGGCTTCCCCAAGGGACCGGGCAGGGCACAGGTGGATCTGGTCACGCCCGACCTTGCGCGCGTGCGGCGCGTCGCCGCGCGCCGCGGCTGGCGCCTGTCGAAGACCAAGCGCGCATTCCTCGTGCAAGGTGACGATCACGTCGGCGCCGTGCATCGTCACGTGCAGAAGCTCGCGGACCGCAAGATCAACGTGACTGCGGCCGACGCGGTCAGTGCCGGCAAGGGGCGCTGGGCGATGATCCTCTGGGTCAAGCCGAGGGACTACGCGCGCGCGGCGAAGGCGCTCGGCGCACGGTGAACGACGGTCGCGTTTCGCCATCCGCGAATCGTCACGGCACCGGGCCCGAAGGAGATCGAGTCCCGGGCCCGTCCCGGGCTGAGTCACGTCGGACATGAAGTCCGCGGACCGGCGCTCGCTCCGTTGGGCAATCGCGGTATCTCACGGAGAATCACTCCTCCAGGATCCGCGCCACCGCATCGGCGGCCGCTTGCGCGATGCCGCCGTCCGCTTCCTTCGTCACGCCGCTGACGGCGATCGCGCCGATCGTCTGACCGTCCACGCGGATCGGCACGGCGCCCTCGAAGGGCGCGATGCCGGGCAATGCGACGAGGCCGGTCAGGCCCGCCGCGACCGCATCCTCCAGGTTCTTGGAGGGGACTTCGAAGGCCGCCGCGGTCTGTGCCTTGAGGATCGCGACCTGGACGGTGCCCGCGGCGATTCCGTCGGCGCGCTCGAAATACACCAGCGATCCGCCCGCATCGACGATCGCAACGGTGATCGCCCAACCTCTGTCGCGCGCGAAGGACCTCGCGATTTCGGCGAGCCGCCGCGCGAGTTCCAGGCTCAGGACCTTCTTCACCGCGAGCTGCATGCCGTCTCCCTTCGGGTTCTCGAACGCCTATGATAGATAGACACGCGTCTGCGCCGGGAGAGTCGATGGAGCATTCCGATCTGTATTGGGATCCTTTCGACTACGCGCTCCACGCGGATCCTCATCCCACGTGGCGCAGAATGCAGGAAGAAGCGCCCCTCTACCGGAACGACCGCCACGACTTCTGGGCGCTCACGCGCTTCCAGGACGTGCTGGACGCGAGCCTCGACTGGCAGACCTTCTCCTCGGCACGCGGCGACCTGCTCGAGGTGATCCGCGGCGGACTCCCGGAGTTCGCGCGCTCGATCATCGCGATCGATCCGCCCGAGCAGACGGCGTTGCGCAACGTGCTGAGCCGCTCCTTCACGCCGCGCCGGATCGCGCAGCTCGAGCCCGTGGTGCGCAGGCTCGTGCGCCAGCTCCTCGACGAGTTCGCGGGGTCGAGCGGCTTCGACTTCGTGGCCGATTTCGGAGCGCTGCTGCCGGGCCGGGTGATCAGCGTGATGCTCGGCATCCCGGATTCCGACCGCGACAGGGTCCGCAGCTGGTCCGACGACAGCCTCCACCGCGACCCCGGCGAGACCGACATGCACCGGAATCAGCACTTCGGCCGGGAGCTCGCCGAGCTGATTCGGGGGTACATCGCGCAACACCGCGGCGCCCCGCGCGACGACTTGATCTCGGACCTGATCGAAGGGGAGCTGACGGACGACGCGGGCCGGCAGCGCAAGCTCACGGGCATGGAGGCGACGAGCTTCATCCATCTGCTCGCGGTCGCCGGAAACGAGACGCTGGCCAAGTTCGTCGGCTGGGCCGGCTCGACGCTGGCCCGGTTCCCCGCCGAGCGCGCGAAACTCGCGGAGCGCCCCGGACTCATCTCGAACGCCGTCGAGGAGATCCTGCGCTACGAGTCACCTTCGCTGGCCCTGGGTCGCTTCGTGCAGCGCGACGTGTCCCTGCACGGTCGCAGCGTGCCGAAGGGCTCGGTGATGGTCCTGATCACCGCCGCGACCGGCCGCGATCCCCGGCAGTTCCCCGATCCCGATCGCTTCGACGTCGAGCGGAAGATCGCGCGCCATCTCGCCTTCGGCGTCGGCCCGCACGTCTGCCTCGGCGCACCGCTCGCGCGGCTCGAGGCGGGCATCATCCTCGAGGAGACGCTCGCGCGCTTCCCGCAGTGGGAGGTCGACTGGGAACGCTGCGAGATCGTCCATACGGGCAGCGCCGTGCGGGGCTACTCGAAGCTTCCGATCTGCGTCGCCTGATCGAGGTGCCGCGGCGCCGTGGGTGCCAGTCCTCCAGCTAGGTTCCCACGCGGTCGAGCAGGCTCTTCAGATTCGTCCGCATGATGCTCTCGACGGACGCGGGGTCCGAGATCTCCAGGTCCTCTAGGAATTCGTTCACCGGGGAGGCCAGACCCTCGGCGTGAGGATAGTCGGATCCGAAGGTCACGGCCTCTGCGCCGACCACGTCGACGAGCTGACGCATGTCGTCCTCGTGGAACGGCGTCACGCGGATGTGTTCCCGGAACACCGAGCTCGGCCGCTCCGGCCGGCCTCCGAGCCAGAAGCCGTTGTGGTTGATCGCGTGGTTCTTGTTCATCAGCTTGACCGCGTATGCGACCCAGAATGCTCCGTTCTCGACGCTGATCACGCGCACGTCGGGGAAGCGGCCGAAGAGATTGTGGAGGATCAGCGCCGCGATCGTGTCCATGATCGGGCGCTCGTTGAACATCTGGAAGCCCATGAATGCAGAGGTCATGTCGCACAGACCGCGCTCGATGCCGGGCGGATCCATCGGCTCCCAGAATCCATCGAGCATCTTCCGGTACGCGTTGTGAGACGCGGGTGCGGTATGCAGCGAAACCAGCACCCGGCTCTCGTCGATCCGCGCCCAGAAGGGATCGAAGCCGGGGTCTGCGGGTGAGCGACCTCGCACGGGACCCGGCACCAGGTTGACGAGCTTGCAGCCGTCGCGGATCAGGCGATCGAGCTCCTCGAGAGCGAGGTCCAGATCCTGTAGCGACATCAGCGCCGCGGCGAAGATCCGATTGCGGTAGGACCAGCCCCAGTGCTCGCCGGCAAGGCGATTGACTGCCCGCAGATTCGCATACAGCTGGGCTGGATCGCCGTCTTCGGCGATCCAATGGGTCTCGAGCGCAGCACCGGGAAAGAGGAGCGCCGCCTCGATCCCTTCCCGGTCCATGAACTCGAGCCTGCGGTCGCGGTCGACGAACTCGGGCAGCACGGGACCCATCGCTCCCTGGAACGGGTCCAGATCCTCTCCAGCGCGGGCCCGGAGGATGTTCTCGCGAAAGCTCCCCGGAACGGGAGGCGCATCGAAGTTCAGCTTCGAGACCTCGTCGCCCACGGCGAGCGCCTTGCGTCCGCCTGCGACATCCACGAGCCGCCATCCCTTCTCGCGAAACGCGGGCTCCATGTACCCGGGCAGCTGATCGAGCCGGTCGACGGCGTGCTGGTCCGCGTCGTAGCAGCCGGTCATCGCCGGCCTTCGTCGCTGTTCGAGAACCATGGAGTCCTCCCGTCGAGGCTCGTGGCGAGACCGACCCTGACGACCGTCCCCGATCGACCTCCTTCGCGGACCTCAGTTGCGCATGTAGGCGCCGGCCGAGACGTTGAGGATCTCGCCGGTGAGGAAGCGAGCCCGGTCGCTCGCCGCGAACGCGATCGTCTCGGCCACGTCCGAAGCACTCGGAAGCTCGGGAAGAACGCCGCGCGTGTCGGCGCGCTCGAAGAGCTCTGGATGCTGCTCCGCGAAGCGCGTGCCGCGCACGAGTCCCATCGACACCGTGAGCGCGCGGATGCCGTAGGGGCCGCCTTCGTGGGCGCAGGAGCGGGTCAGGACGTTGAGTCCGCCCTTGGTGATCGCGTAAGGCGATTCCAGTCCCTGCCCGCCGACGTCGGGCGCGTAGCTCGACACGTTGACGATCACGCCGCCGCCCGCGTCGCGCATC
The DNA here is from genome assembly GCA_964437835.1 of uncultured Spirochaetales bacterium. Taxonomy (GTDB): domain Bacteria; phylum Myxococcota_A; class UBA9160; order UBA9160; family SMWR01; genus CAYTJA01. The sequence goes on along the minus strand of CAYTJA010000329.1, from coordinate 1,006 downwards.
CCCGGCATCACCGCGCGGCACAGATACCACGGGCCGGACAGGTTCACGCGCAGGCACCAGTCCCAGTCGGCCGGGTCGTAGTCGAAGATGCTGCCCATCACGTTGACCGCCGCGTTGTTCACCAGGATCTGCACGAGCCCGAGCTCGCGCGCGACCTCCGCGACGACGCGGTCGATCTGCGCGCGATCGCCCGCATCGAGCACCCGACCCACGACGCGCGTCGTCGGATGCTCGGACTGGATCGCCGCGGCGACCTCGCGCGTGCGGCGCTCGTGGAGGTCCGTCACGACGACGGTCGCGCCACCTGCCGCGAGCCGGCGCGCGGTCGCCTGGCCTATGCCGGCTCCGGCGGCGGCGGTGATCAACGCGACCCGGCCGCCGAACTCGCTCATCCCGCGAGCCGACCGGGGACTTCCTCGCAGCCGAGCACGTCGCGGCAGCAGCGCAGCGAGTGCTCGATGTCCGAGAATGAGATCCCCATGTGCGTGCGCCGCTGGATGCGCATGCCTCACCGTATCACGGCGGCCTGCGCGGTGGACATTCCGGCGCGCCGCGAGACGAGTGTGAGCTGGATCACGTATCCGGAGCCTCGACGCACCTATGGTCGCGTCGCGCCCCAGGATCTGTGGGCGGGTGGGAGGCTCCGTGGACATCCTGACATTGCTCGAGCAGATCGGTGACCTCGCCGCGATCTTCTACGCGGGGGTCGCGCTCATCGCGCTGGGCCTGTTCTTCTGGGATCGCCAGCCCGAGAGGCATGCGCCGGCGAGCCGTTCGAAGCTGCACGGCTCGGTGCTGCTGCATCCCCGGTTTCGGGCTCCGCAGCGCCACGTCTACGCCGTCAAAGACAGATGATGTTCTGCACGTCGATGCCCTGATCGTCGAGCCACTTCACGCGTTTCGGACCAAAGTGAACACCCAGATCGGTCGATCGTGAACAGCTAGGTCGGGATGGTGAACACGAAGATCGGCCATGGTGAACACCTGGATCGGGATCGTGAACACC
>CAYTJA010000328.1:0-13979 GCA_964437835.1 uncultured Spirochaetales bacterium | reverse complement strand
GAGCTCCTCGGGCGTCGCGTCGGTCGCCTCGACGATCCGCGCGACGCGGCCCGCAGCATCGCGGATCAGGATGCCGGGCACGTCGACCTCGGCCGAGAGCATCACGAGATCGGCGCCGCTCTGCGACTTCAGCTCGCGCATGCGGCGCAGCGTCTCGCCGCGCAGCAGCGGGGCATCGCCGTAGAGGATCAGCACGTCGCCCTCGAAGCCCGCGAGCGCGTCGCGGCACTGCAGCACCGCGTGCCCGGTGCCGCGCTGCTCGGCCTGCAGCACGAAGCTCGCGCGTCCCGCGAAGGCCTCGCGCACGCTGTCGGCGTCGCGGCCGATCACGGCGATCAGGCGCGCGGGCGAGAGCAGCTCGGCGGCGGCGAGTGGATAGTGGAGCATCGGGTGGCCGCAGAGCGGGTGCAGCACCTTGGCGATGCGCGAGCGCATACGCGTGCCCTTGCCTGCGGCGAGGACCAGGACGGCAAGATCGCGGGCCGGTGTGTTCATCGGTCCCTCCTTTTCGGCGCGACCCGGGGCGATGTTTACGGCTGCCCCCTGCTCTTCCCCACACGACGCTTCGCCCCGCGGGGCAAACGGCAGGTCCCGTGAGCCTACCCAATGAATGCAGGCTACTTTGACCCAGTCCTCCCCGCGCCGCCGGCCTCCTGCAGCCTGCACGGGCAGTTCGCGGGAAACGGCGGGAGTCGCAAAATCCGCATCACCGGCCAGACCGCGGGACTCAAGGCCAGCCAGATCCAGCGCATCGAGCGCCTCGCGCGACGCCGCCTGCCCGCGGAGCGCTTCGTGACCCACGAATTCGCGCGCCAGCTGACGGAGCTCACGCGCGAGACCGGCCGCCAGATCGGCGTCCTCGTGGACCGCCGAGGCGACGTCGCGCACGTGATGGTCGGCGACGCGCACTCGATCACGCTGCCGGACTGGGGGCGCATGCGCGCGGGCCCCGGCCGGTTGCGCGGCCTGCGCTGCATCCACGCCCACCTCGGCGACCAGCCGCTGAACCGCGACGACCTGACCGACCTCGCGCTGCTGCGCCTCGACGCAATGGTCGCGATCGGGGCCGACGAGGAGGGCTTGCCCGGCCTGACCTACGCGGCGATGCTCGCGCCGCAGGGCCGCGGCGATCACGGCATCGAGCACTTCGAGCCGAGGCCGCCCGCGCTCTTCGACCACGACTTCCGCGCCCAGCTCGAGGCCCTCGAAGAGGAGCTCGCGCGCCAGGACCGCACGCGCGACGTCTCCGGGGGCGAGCGCGCGATCCTGGTTTCCGTGACAAACGGAGGCCGGCGGCCGGCCGACGCCGATCTGCAGGTCGACGAGCTCGTGGAGCTCGCGCATTCGGCCGGCCTCGCAGTCGCCGACGTGATCCGCCAGCACCGCGCGCAGCCAGATTCGAAATTCCTGCTCGGCTCCGGGCGCCTGCAGGACCTCATGATCCAGGCCTTCCAGAGCGGCGTCGACCTCGTGATCTTCGACCAGAACCTGTCGCCGGTGCAGGCGCGCAACCTGACCGAGCGCCTCGACCTGCGCGTGATCGATCGCACCCAGCTGATCCTCGACATCTTTGCGCAGCGCGCCTCGACACGGGACGGCAAGCTGCAGGTCGAGCTCGCGCAGCAGAAGTACCGGCTGCCGCGCCTGGCTCAGCAGCAGGACCGCTCGCTCTCGCGGCTCGGTGCGGGCGTCGGCGGGCGCGGGCCCGGCGAGACGAAGCTCGAGTCCGATCGCCGCCGCGTGCGCGATCGCATCACGCGACTCGAGAAGGAGCTCGCGAAGCTGCGCTGCCAGCGCGCGCAGCGACGCCGCCGGCGCGACCGCCGCGACGTCCCGATCCTCTCGATCGTCGGCTACACGAATGCGGGAAAGAGCACGCTGCTGCGCGCACTCACGCATGCGGACGTCAGGATCGCGGATGAGATGTTCGCGACGCTCGACCCGACCTCGCGGCGGCTGCGCTTCCCGCGCGAACGCGAGGTGATCGTCACCGACACCGTGGGATTCATCCGCGATCTCCCCAAAGACCTGGTCGCGGCCTTTCACGCGACCCTCGAGGAGATGCGCGACGCAGACCTCTTGCTGCACGTGGTCGACGCGTCCGCGCCCGACTTCGAGCGGCACATCGCGGCCGTGCGTCAGGTTCTGGACGAGATCGGCCTGGCCGAGACACCGGAGCTCGTGGTCTTCAACCAGTCCGACAAGCTGCCACGCGGCGAGGCCGAGGTGCTCGCGCAGCACCGCGGCGGAGTCGCCGTGTCGGCGCTCGCGGGCACCGGGCTCTCGGAGCTGCTGCACGCGGCCGAGTCGATCTTGTTTCGCGATCTCGTGACGCTGGACGCGAGTCGCGCGGGCCCCAGCGCGCGCGAGCCGCTGCGCGCTGCGCAGGGCCACTGAGGCGACGACCGGGGGACGGGGGGCTTGCGAATGCGTGCCAGGATCAGCGGAACCGGAATGTGCGTGCCCGATCGGGTCGTCACGAATCACGACCTGACGCAGCTGATGGACACCACGGACGAGTGGATCAAGCAGCGCTCGGGCATCCGCGAGCGGCGCTACATCAGTCCCGGGCAGCAGCCCGCGGAGCTCGCCTGCACCGCGAGCCGCGCAGCGCTCTCCGCCGCGGGAGCCGCGCCCGCGGACCTCGATTGCATCATCCTCGGCACGCTCTCGTCGCAGGCGGACTTCCCGGGCACCTCATTCTTCCTGCACGATCTGCTAGGCGCTCCGGAGATCCCGTGTTTCGACCTGCGCGCGCAGTGCAGCGGCTTCCTCTACTCGCTCTCGGTCGCAGATGCGTTCATCCGCTCGGGCGCGATGAACCGCGTGCTCGTGGTCGGCTGCGAGGTGCACTCGACGGGCCTCGACTTCTCGACCGAGGGCCGCGACGTCGCGGTGCTCTTCGGCGACGGCGCGGGCGCGGTCGTGGTCGAGCGCGCGCAGCCCGGCGAGCCCGGGGAGATCCTCGAGCTGCGGCTGCACGCGGAGGGGCGCCACGCGAAGCGCCTGTGGACCGAGGCCCCGGGTTCGGGCTTCACACCGTCGCGCATCACGCCCGAGCTGATCGCGCAGAAGCGCCACTTCCCGCACATGGAGGGGCGCTACGTGTTCAAGCACGCGGTGACAAGGATGCCCGAGGTGCTGCACGAGGTGCTGGCCTCCGCGAGCGTGAAGCTCGAGGAGGTCGACCTGTTTCTGTTCCACCAGGCAAACCTCCGCATCAACGAAGCGGTGGCGAATCAACTCGACATCCCGGCCGAGAAGTGCCCGAGCAACATCGATCACTACGGGAACTGCTCGGCGGCCTCGATTCCGATCCTGCTCGATGAGGTCGTGCGCAGCGGGAGATTGCAACGCGGCCAGCTGGTCGCGATGACCACTTTCGGCTCGGGTTTCACCTGGGCGAGCGCGCTCGCGCGCTGGTAGACCGGCAACCCGCCCAAACCCAGTTCGAATTCATGCCGCAGCGCGTCCTTTCGCGCAGCGCTGCGTCACGGTCGGTGCGGGCAGAAGCCCACGAAACCCCCTGTTCGAGAACGAAGAATGCAGGCCCTTCGACACCGTTCGCGCCCGGCTTGACTCGATAACGCGCCGTGTTACGCTGCGCCGAACCCCCCCACGCCGGGTTTTCCCGGTCGAAGTTCTTACGGTGCGAGATCGCGGCCTGCCGCCACGGGGTCTCGCGGTCTGGAGCAGCGTGCGGCCGTGTCGGGCTCGAAAGGAGAAGCGTCATGGCGGAGAGTTCGAGCTTCGTGCAAGAGGGGATCGACCGCGTGAGCGAGGCCTATCGCACCCTCGATGCGCGGGTTCAAAAGCTCCAGAAGGAGCTGAACAGCCGCCGCCGTAGCTTCGAACACCAGGTCGAGGCGGGCCGAAAGAACCTGCGCAAGCAGGTCTTGAGCGGCCGCAAGAGCTTCGAGAAGCGCACCCGCCAGCAGTTGGCCGAGCTGCGCCGCGTGAGCATCGTTCGCCGCGCGCTCGCGCTGCCGAACGATGCGAATCAACGCATCGAGGCAAGCGTGGGCCAGCTGCTCGGGCTGTTCCGGATCGCGTCGAAGAGCGAGCTCTCCCGCATCGATCGCAAGCTCGACCAGATCAACCGCAAGCTGCGCGAGATCGACAGGGAGCGCAGCGCACCGCCCAGGCGACGCAGCGCGAACGGCAGCGCCGCCCTGCTCTGACGCTCGGGGCTGCTTGCGCGCCGCCGCGGCGCCAGTGCCGCGGTGTAGGCTTGCCACCGGAGGTCGCCTCCGGTGGTCCTGACCGCTGACTACGAGAAGCTCGGAGCCTTCTATCTCGGCCGCGTCTTCGACGCCGTGGCCGGTCGCGTCACGGACGCCGCCTACCTCTACGATTCGAGGGATCTGACCACTCACGCCGTGATCCTCGGCATGACCGGCAGCGGCAAGACCGGGCTCGCGATCTCGCTGCTCGAGGAGGCGGCGATCGACGGGATTCCGATCGTCGCGATCGATCCGAAGGGCGACCTCGGCAATCTGCTGCTGAGCTTTCCGGCGCTCTCGCCCGCAGATTTCCTGCCCTGGATCGATCCGAGCGGCGCCGCTCGCGCGGGCCGCAGCCCCGAACAGGAAGCCGCTGCCGTGGCCGCGCACTGGCAGGCGGGGCTGGCCGCTTCGGGCCAGCCGCCCGAGCGCATCGCGCGCTATGCGGCCGCCGCCGAGCGCGTGATCTACACGCCAGGGAGCCGCGCGGGGCGGCCGCTCTCGCTGCTCGCGTCCTTCGGCACGCCGCCGCAGCTCGCCCAGCAGGACGATGAGTTCCTCCGCGAGCGGGTCCAGAGCTCGGTGTCGGGCCTGCTCGCGCTGATCGGAATCGACGCCAATCCGATCCAGAGCCGCGAGCACATTCTGCTCTCGTCGCTCGTGCTCGAGGCGTTCCGCCACGGGCGCGCGGCCGACCTCGCGACGCTGATCCGCGAGGTCCAGAAGCCGCCGATCGAGCGCGTCGGCGTGATGGACCTCGAGAGCTTCTACCCGGCCCGGGAGCGCGCCTCGCTCGCACTCGCGCTGAACCACCTGCTCGCCTCGCCGGGCTTCGCGGCCTGGCTCGAGGGCGACCCCCTCGACGCGACTACGCTGCTCTTCGCGGCGGACGGCCGGCCGCGGCTCTCGATCGTCTCGATCGCACATCTCTCGGACGCCGAGCGGATGTTCGCCGTCACGCTGATCCTGAATCAGCTGATCGCGTGGATGCGCGCGCAGCCAGGCACCGGCAGCTTGCGCGCGCTGCTCTACATGGACGAGGTCTTCGGCTATTTTCCGCCGACCGCGAACCCGCCTTCGAAGCTGCCGCTCTTGACGCTGCTCAAGCAGGCGCGCGCCTTCGGCCTGGGCTGTGTGCTCGCGACACAGAACCCGGTCGATCTCGACTACAAGGGCCTCGGCAACGCCGGCACCTGGTTCCTCGGCCGACTGCAGACCCAGCGCGACCAGGCGCGCGTCATCGACGCCCTGGCGGGTAGCTCGGCCGATGCCGGAATCGGCGCCGATCGCGCGCAGCTGGAGCGGACGCTCGCGAGCCTCGGAAACCGGGTATTTCTCGCGCATAACGTTCACGAGGACGCTGCGGTCCTGTTCCAGTCGCGCCACACGCTCTCGTATCTGGCGGGGCCGCTCACACGCGAGCAGATCCGCGCGCTCTCGGGAACGGCGCCGCAGGCGCCGGGTGACGCGGCCGCAGCGCGTGCGGGAGCGGGCGCGAGAGCGGACGCGTCGCCCGCTCTCGCGGCCGAGCTCCCGCCGGCGTCGGCTTCGATCGGGCGTCCCGCGCTGCCGGCGTCGCTGCGCGAGCGCTTCGTTACCCCCACCTCGCCAGCGGCTGCGGGCGAGACGCTCGTGTATCGCCCGGCATTGTTCGCAGCAGCGCAGCTGCACCACGTCGACGCGAAAGCGCGCGTCGACGTCTGGCGCCGGATCTGGCTCGTGGCCCCGCTGCGCGGCGACGATTCGGATCCGTGGGAGGGTGCCCGTGTGCTCGCCGCTGCGCCGCAGCTCTGCGATGCCGCGGAGCCGGGCGCAGGCTTTACACCGCTCTCCGTCCGCGCCTGCAGCGAGGCGACCCACGACACCTGGCGCCGGCAGCTCGGCGCGCAGCTCTACCGCTCTGCCGCTCTGCCGCTGTACCGCTGCGCTGCGCCGAACGCGGTGTCGCGCCCGGAGGAGTCGCTGGGCGAGTTCCGCGGCCGGCTGCAGGCGCAGGCGCGCGAGGCGCGCGATGGCGAGGTCGAGCGGCTGCGCGCGCGGCATGCGCCGAAGCTCGCAGCGCTGCGCAATCGGATCGAGCGCGCCGAGCAGAGCGCCGAGCGCGAGCAGGCGCAGGCCCGCGGCCAGCAGCTCGACGCGGTGGTCTCGATCGGTGCAACGCTCGTGGGTGCGCTATTCGGACGCAAGCTCACGTCGACTGGAAACGTGTCGAGCGCGGCGCGCGCCGTTCGCGGCGTCTCGCGCGCGGCACGTGAGCAGGGGGACGCTTCGCGCGCCCTCGCGCGCACACAGGACCTGCAGGCGGAGCTTGCAGCGCTCGAGGCCGAAGTGCAGGCCGAGGTCCTGCAGCTCGAGCGGCCCGCGCGCGAGGCCAGCGTCGAGGCCTTCTCGGTCGCGCCGCGCAAGGCCGATCTCCAGGTCGAGGATTTCGCGCTGCTCTGGATTCCGCATCGCACAGGCGCCGGCGGCAGCCTTGAACCCGCCTGCGAGCTCTGAAGCGACAGCCGAAGGAGATGCGTTCGATGCTATTTCTGCACGAGGTCCACGAGGTGATCGGGAGATCCGAGGACGAGTTCGAGGCCGCCATTCGCGACGAATGGATGCCGCGCCTCGCGCGCACAGCGGGCTCACGCCTGCTGTATTTCCTGCACCACGCGCACGGGAGCGGCGCGTCGTACCGCGTAGTAACGATCACCGCGATCCGCGATGGGGCAGCCTGGGGCGAGCTCGTGCGCGAGGTCGCGGGCGGCTCGCTGCTCCCGCTCGCCGAGTCGCTCGATCGGCTGCGCCACGACCTGCGCGCGAAGATCCTGATCCCGCTTCCCTGGTCGCCGCTCCAGCAGCTCGATCTCGACGCGATTCCCTGCGATGCACGCCGGCACGAGCTCTCGATCTTCATGGAGGACACGGTGTGGCCCTTCGAGGGCCTGCTCGAGGAGTACGTGAAGCGCTCGGGCGCCCACTACGCCGAAGAGATGAAGCGGCAACGCGAGGGCGGCGGCCGCCACCTGCTGACCGTCGACGCGAGCTTCCGCACCGCGTTCGGCAGCGGTCGGCGCCGCGAGATCGTGCTGTGGCAGAAGATCGTCCAGGAGAAGGCCCTGGGCCCGCTGCTGCTTTCCGAGGTCCCTGCCGCGTACAAGCAGCCCGGCAGCTGGATGCACGACGGCCTCGAGCTGCGCGACCAATGGGAAAGCCGCCTGCTCCGCTCGAGCGCCTGGTCCCCCTGGTACTAGCCGCTGCTAGACCTCGGTGCTCGCGCGGGCGAGCTCGAGGGCCGTGCGGAGGTTGCCATCGGCTTGGGCGAGGAGCTCTTCGGCGCGGCGCGCGTCGATTTGCAGCAGCTCCATCAGGATGCGACGCGCGCGCTCGCGGAGCTTGTGGGAAGCCGGCTGCAGGTGCGTCATCAGGTTTCCCTCGACGTAGCCGAGGCGCACCATCACCGTGGTCGAGAGCAGGTGCAGGACCATCTTCTGCGCGAGCCCGCCCTTCATGCGCGTCGAACCGGCGATCACCTCGGGCCCGGTCTCGACGACGATCGAGACCTCAGCCGCGTCGGCGAGCGGCGAGCCGCGATTGCAGGTGACCGCGATCCTGCGCGCACCGAGCTCGTGCGCAATCTCGAGCGAGGCGAGCGTGAACGGCGTCTGACCGCTCGCGGAGAGCGCGACGATCGCATCGCCGGGCGCGAGCCCGCGCTCGCGCAGCTCCCAGATCGCCGCCTGCGAATCGTCCTCGGCGCCCTCGACCGCGCGCGTCAGTGCGCGCGCGCCGCCCGCGATCACCGCCTGCACGCGCCGCGGCGGCAGGCCGAAGGTCGGCATCAGCTCGGCGGCATCGAGCGCGCCCATGCGGCCGCTGGTGCCCGCACCGACGTTGTACCAGGTACCGCCGCCGCCGATCACTTCCACGAGTACGTCCACCGCGAGCTCGATCTCGGGCAACGCGCGCTCGACCGCGAGCAGCGCCTCGCGGTCCTGCTCGTGGATCGCGCGCAGCACTTCGGCCGTACTGCGCCGATCGAGATCGAGCGTCGCGGCCAGGACCCCCTCGGTACTGCGGTCGGATCGAGACTCCGCCATCCCACCTCCCGGCCTCTGTTTCGGCCGCCGGACCCGACCCTGTGAGCGTCGTAGCAGCCCCGTGGCCGGCCTTCGGATCGCCTACGCTGGGCCTTCGCCGTGTCCTTCACCGTGTCGCAGAAGACGCTGGAAGCGCTCGAATGGCCGCGGGTTGTCGCGCGCCTGGCCGATCACTGCGCGAATCCGCGGGCGCGCGCGTGGTTCAGGCCCGAAGCGCCCGCCGAGGGCTCGAGCCCCTTCGAGGCGACGCTAGACGGCGTGCGCGAGCGACTCGGCGAAGCGCGCGAGGCCCGGCGCATCCTCTCGCAGCGCGAGCGCGCGCCGCTCGCGGGCGCGACCGAGCCGGGCCCGGCGCTCGCGCGAGCGCGCCGCGGCGGTGCGCTCGGCCCGCTGGAGCTGCTCGAGCTCGCGGGAACCCTCGCGGCGCTGGCCGCGACCGAAGCCTTCCTGCGCAGTCGCGCGGAGCAGGCGCCGCGCCTCGCCGCGCACGCGGCGGAGATCGCGCCGGCGGCCGCGGACTTCGCGCGGCTCGACACGGACATCCGCGCGTCGATCCTGCCCTCGGGCGAGATTGCGGACGCCGCCTCGCCGGCGCTCGGTCGCGCGCGCGCCGAAGCGCGTCGCGCGAAGTCCGAGCTCGAGCGCAGTGTCGACCGCATCCTCGCCTCGGGGCAGTACGCAGCACAGCTCTCGGACGACTACTTCACACTGCGCAACGATCGCTACGTGCTCCCGGTGCGCGCCGACTCCCGCGGCCAGGTACGCGGGATCGTGCACGACGCGTCGAGCAGCGGCACGACGCTCTTCATCGAGCCCGAATCGCTGGTGGAGCCGAACAACCGCCGCAAGCAGCTCGAGATGGAAGTCGAGCGGGAGCAGCTGCGCGTGCTGCGCGAACTCTCCGCTCGCGCAGCGGGCCTGGCCGACGCGATCCTGCGCGGCCTCGACGCCCTGGATCGGATCGACCGCGCGTTCGCACGCGCACTGTTCGCAGACGAGCTGGACGCGGTCGAGCCCGAGATCGGCGAAGCAGGCATACTGCGGCTGCCGCTGCTGCGCCACCCGCTGATCCCGGCCGACGAAGTCGTCGCGAACGACCTGTTTCTCGGCGAGGACTTCTCGGTGCTCGTCGTCTCCGGACCGAATGCGGGCGGCAAGACCGTCGCGATGAAGAGCCTGGCACTGGCGGTGCTCTTCGCGCGCGCGGGCCTCTTCGTCAGCGCAGCGGCGCCCGCGCGCGTCGACGACTTCGACGCGGTCTTCGCGGACATCGGCGACGATCAGGATCTGTCCCAGCAGCTCTCGACCTTCTCCGCGCACGCCATAGCACTCTCGCGCACCCTGCAGACCGCGACCGCACGCTCGCTCGTCGTGCTGGACGAAATCGGCGTGGGCACCGATCCCTCGGAGGGCGCCGCGCTCGCGCAGGCGGTGCTCGAGGCGCTGGCCGAACGCGGCACGCGCGTCGTCGTCACGACGCACTACAACCTGCTCAAGGAGATGGCCGAGGTGGACCGTCGCTTCGCGAATGCGAGCGTCGAGCTCGGCCTGCGGAGTGGTCAACCGAGCTTCCGGCTGCGCATGGGGCATCCGGGTGCCTCGTCCGCGCTCGTCGTCGCCGCGCGCATGGGCCTGCCCGGCAGCGTGCTCGAGCGCGCGCGCGGCCTGCTCGAGCGCGAAGACCGCCGCCTGGACCGCATGCTCTCCGAACTCGCCGCGACGCGCGCCGAGCTCGAACGCGAGCAACGCGAGGCGCTGCGCGTACGCACGGAGTCCGAATCGGCCCGGGACGCCTATCGCAGCCGCCTCGAACAGCTGCAGCTGCGGCGCGAGCAGCTCGTGCGCGGGATGCGCGAGGAGCTCGACGCGTCGTTCCGCGACGCGCATGCACAGGTCGCCGCGGTGATCCGCGAGCTCCAGCGCGGCGGCAGCGCGCGCGACGCCGCGCACGCGCGCGAGCGCCTGCTCGGGCTCGCGCGGCGCGCGCGCGAAGCCGAAGGCGAAGCGCGCTCGGGCGACGCCGCGGGCGAGCTCGCGCCGGCCGCGCCGCCGCCCGAGCCGCTGCCGGGCTTCGATTGGCACCGCGCGCGGATCGGCGATCCCGTGCGCCTCGAAGGCGGCGGCTCGGGCACGCTCGCGAGCCTCCCCGACCGCCGCGGGCGCGTGCAGATCCAGGCCGAAAGCGCGCGCCTCACGCTGCCGGTCGAGCGCGTGCGCGCCGCCGCCGCCACGCCCAGCACCGCGCGCCCGCGCACGCCGCTCCTGAGCGCTCCCGCGCCGGAGCCGAGACCGGGCGCCGATCGCTGCGACCTGCGCGGCCTGCGCGTCGACGCAGCCGTGGACCAGCTAGAGGCCGCCCTGGACCGCGCCGCGCTCGGCAACGCCAAACGCCTCGCGATCCTGCACGGCGTCGGCACCGGAGCGCTGCGCGATGCAGTGCAGCGCCATCTGCGCGAGTCCCCCTACGTGAGCCGCTTCCACCGCGCCGACCCCGACGAGGGCGGCGACGGCGTCACGATCGCGGAGCTCTAGCGGGGACGGAGCTCACGAAGTGCAGATCGCTGCAGAGCGCCGCGACGGCCCGTTCTGCCGCGAGCAGCGCGCCTTCCCAGCTCGGCAGCGACAGATAGTCGTTCGCGAAATACAGGCGCCGGCCCTGCGCACGCAGGTCGCGCTGCGCGCGCTGGAAGCGCTCGAGCGCGCGGTAGCGACCGACCTCGAAGCGCGGATGGCTGCCCGCGCAGCGCGCGAGGGTGCTCGTCACGAGCGCGCGGCGCGCGCCCGGATACAGGCGCTCGAATACGCTCAGCAGCTCCTTTTCGGCGACGTCGGCAGGCAGGTTCCAGTGCGCAGCGCTCCACTCCGCGGTCGCGCGCAGGACCGCGATGCCCGCGCCCGCAGGCGCGCGCCCACCCGCGATTCCCGGCTCGAGCAGCACACATTCGAGTGGCGAGCGCTCCGCCCGCGGGATGCGCAGCAGCAGCGGGTGGCTCGCAAAGCTGCGGCGCAAGCCGCAGTGGAGCGTCACGCAGGGCAGATAGGTCACGCCCGAAAAGAAGCTGCGTTCGACCGGCGTGAGCAGTGTTTGGGCAACCCGAGACGCATCGCCGGCCGAGGTCGCGAGCAGGACGGCATCGAAGGGGGGCTCGCTCTCGTCGTCCGGGGCGCCGTCTGCGAGCGCGCGCAGCGCGATCGACAGCGCCGCACCCCCAGCGCGCTGGACGCGCAGCACCTCGTGGTCATGGCGCACGCCGAGCCGCTCGGCGGCGGTCACGGCCAGCTCGCCGAGCGGCCCGCGTGGCAGGCCGAGGCGGCCTTCGGGATCGCAGCGCTCGAGCAGCAAGAAGAGTGCGCGGCTCGTCTCCGCGGCGTCGGCATGTGCGCGCGACGCGAGGCGCGGCTCCATCCAGCGCTCGAGCACGCTCGCGCCGAAGTACAGCCGCGCGAAATCGGCGAGGCCGCGGTCGTCCCAGCGCGCCGCGCGCTCGGGCTCTCGCGGGTCGAGCTGCAGTGCATAACGCCGGAGCAGGCGCGGCAGGCGCAGCAGGCGCAGCGCTTCGCGCCAGCGCAGGCCCGGAATGCGCGCAATGCCCGAGATGCTGCGCGGGTCGATCTCGGCGATCTGGCCGCCCGAGGCCTGCGCGAGCAGCACCGGCCGCAGCGGCAGCAGCTCGTCTCGCAGGCCGATCGCGTCGATCAGATCGCGCAGTGCGCGATCCTGGGCCGAGACGAGCGGGTCGCCGAGGTCGAAGACGTAGTCGCCGTTGCGCAGCGAGCTGAGGCGACCGCCGGCGCGATCTTCACGCTCGAAGAGCGCGACCTCGAGACCGCGCGCGCGCAGCGAGACGGTCGCCGCGAGACCCGCGAGCCCAGCGCCCACCACGGCGACGCGCGCTCCCGCCGGACTCAAGAGACGACCTCCGTTGCGAGCGCCTCGAGCGCAGGAAGGACATCCTGCAGCGAGCGGAAGGGGCGGAACGCGAGCTTCCGCGCGCTCAGCACTTCGGCCAGCGAGTCCTTCGCGAAGACGGCGTCGGCGGCGAGCGCGCCGCAGAGATCCGAGACCGCGCCGTTGCCGATGTGCACCACGCAGACGCCCGGATGCGCGCGCCGCCAGATCTCGATGCGACCGCGTTTGCAGGTGCCGGTACCGCAGCCACAGGCCGGATTCGGGTAGCCCGCGCTGATGCGCCAGCACTCGCCCTCGTAGCTCAGGTGGTTCGCGTCGTAGTCGAAAGACACGCCGTGAATCTGCTGCAGCCGATCGAGGTTGTAGTCGAAGCCGTCGGAGAGGATCCGGAACGGGACGTCGCGCCGGCGGCACCAGTCGAGCAGCGGCCGTGCTCCCGGATCGAGCTCGACGCTGCGCAGGAATGCGTCGAGCTCGCGGCGCGGGAGCTGCATGCCATCCAGCACCTCGAGGTTGTAGGCCCAGGCCGTGAGCTGGCCCTGCTCGTAGCGCGCCCAGGCCTGCGCGCGCGCTTCGCTGCGGTGCCGGCGCGCGAGCGTCGAGCCCACGTCTTGCACCGAGAAGGTGCCGTCGTAGTCGCAGAAAACGGCCAGGAGCGGGGAGCTCGCGCCGGGGCGCGCGATCTGAGCGGTCATCGACGCGGCATTATAACGGCGACATGTCGGGACTCCGAGAGCGCCTGCGAGACCCCTCCCCGCTGCTGCTGGATGGCGCGACGGGCACCGAGCTCGAGCGCCGCGGCCAGCCCTGCCTGCTACCGCTCTGGTCCGCCTGCGCCCTGCTCGAGGCGCCGGACCTTTTGCGCGAGATCCACCGCGACTACGCGCGGGCCGGCGCGCAGGCACTGACCGCGAACAGCTTCCGTACCCACGGCCGCAGCCTGGCGGCCGCGGGCCTGGCCGCGCGCGCCGGCGAGCTGACCGCACTCGCGCTCGACCTCGCCCGGCAGGCTGCAGCCGAGCAAAGCCAGGCGCCGCTCGTACTCGGCTCCGCGGCGCCGCTCGAGGACTGCTACCGACCCGAGCGCAGGCCGCCCGAGCAGGCGCTCGAGCGCGAACACGCCGCCCACATGCAGCACCTCGCAGCGGGCGGCGCGGACGGCGTCCTGATCGAGACCCAGAACGACCTCTGCGAGGCGCGGGCCGCACTGCGCGCCGCGCGCGAGGCGGGGCTGGGCGCGCTCGTGAGCTTCGTTTGCTGGGACGGCGCAGCGCTGCTCTCGGGCGAGCCGCTCGCGCGCGCGGTCGATCGGGTCGCGCAGGAGGGCGCGCTCGCGGTGCTGGTCAACTGCCTGCCGCCCTCGAACGCGGAGCCCTGCCTCGCCGTCCTCGCGCGCAGCGGACTGCGCTTCGGCATCTACGCGAACCTCGGCACTCCGCTGGCTTCCGGCGCCTTTGCGCGCAGCGAGGACTGCAGCCCCGCAGCGTTCGCCGCCTACGCGCGCGAGTGGCTGCGCGCCGGGGCCTCGCTGATCGGCGGTTGCTGCGGCACGACGCCCGCGCACATCGGCAGCCTCGCAACCCTGCTTCGCGAGCTCGGATAGCCGCTGCGCCGCGGAGACTGCCAACGAGGCTCCGCCTCAGACCGACGAGACATGCAAGCCGACGAAGATCGCAAGCCGCTTCGGCGCGCAGCGAGGCGCAGCCGAGCGGAGTGCGGGTGGGCCGGGCCGCTCCCGGACCGGGACCCGCAAGGCCCGGCGCG
>CAYTJA010000327.1:0-2936 GCA_964437835.1 uncultured Spirochaetales bacterium | reverse complement strand
TACGAAGACTCCCAGCACGGTCTGGTCGAATACCTCAAGCAACTCGCCGAAGCGCGCGACAGCCAGGGGTGAGGTTTCGATGCCGAGCGTGATGGCGTTCGCGGCGATCAGGGTGGCAATTGCCTTTTCGAAGCGCACACTCTCGATGACAACGCAGACGCGCTCGCGCAGGCGCGGTGCCAGATCGGAATTGCTCGCACTCACCGTGTCTTCTCCATGAGTTGCGTGCCTGCCGCCTAACGGATCGGCGTTCAGCTGCACGAAACAGCGCTGACCGCCAGCGCGGGAGCTGAGCTGCCCGCCGCCAGAATGCCACCAAGTCCCGATTGCGACTAGCTGTTTAGTGTCAGCTGCAGCGCCTTGTTTGACGACTTCAACTTCCTTGAGCGTCCTTCCACGAATGTCTTTCCACGCCGTGAGCCCGTTCGCATGGCCCCCATGAACAACGGCGGCAGCGGCACTCGGGCTGGCGAACTCAGCGTCGCGAACGAAGACCAAGCGATCGCTTCTTGCTTCTAGCACGCCTTCGTCTCGGAGCTTCTGCCGCAGATTCCGAGTCCAGGGCCATTTCTCGGATGATGGCCGCTCGGTGAGAACTGCCTCCGAATCCTTCAAAACGAGGAACCCGTTCGGGCTGCGATAGCCCCTTGCCTTGACACCTTTGATCTCGCAGTGAAGAAGTTCTCTCTCGGGTGTAACGGTTGTAGAGCCAGACATCGGGACGAGTAGGTCGATACCGAGGACGGGAAGGAGCTGATTGATCTTCTCCAGAAAGACTTCCATCTCTCCCCGGTCTGATTCGGGAAGGCGAGCGCCGCTACTCTGACCGTTCGTTACGACGGCCCGGCCTGCGGCCTTCGCGAGCTCCAGCAACTTGCCTTCGAGATACCTGATGTGGGCTTTTGTCAGGTTCTCGTCCTTGCTGACGAAGAGCGTGACTTGATTCCAGAAGTCCTTGTCGCTGTGCGCCTTGATGCGATCTCTAATGCACTCCGCCTCGCCGATGTAGATCGCAGGTTTTCCAGAGTCAGTGTCGGTGCCCGTAAGGAAGTAGATTCCAGATTTTTCGGTTTCCTCTCGTTCCAGCACGCCGTCGAACTCCGTGCGTGGACCGGAAACAGCCTTCCCCGTCCAGTTCGAGAGCTCTGCCGTGCGGAGGCGCTTCGGATCTCCGTGGACCAGGAAGATCCGAATCGTTGCCGTGGCCATTTCGCTCCTTGAAGTCGTCTAACGGATCGGCGTTCAGCGGCGGGCCGGCTTCCGGCCCGTCCGTTGCAACGGCTTGTTAGCCGGCGTCGGAATGACGGACGCCTGCGCCCCAGCGATCGAGATTTTCTTGTCGCCGAACTGGGCGACCAAGTCGAGGGTTCCGCCAAGAGCTTCGATGTAGCGTCGAAGAGTTGTTACCAGACAGTCGTCAAAATCTTCGCGACTCTCCAGGCGAGAAACATCTCCTTGGTCGATTTGCGACCCACGCGCGACGTCGATCTGGGTCTTGTCAGAAGCTTCGCGGAGAGTCCTTAGCGTGAGGTGCACGCCGCGGGCGGCGCGCAAGCCTCGCCCCAAGAAACGAACGGGCTCAGGCTCACCCCGCGGGCGCTTCTTGGCTGACTGACTCATGAATGACCTCCAGTCTCGTAGACATCGCGCTCAGCACGTATCGCTGGTCTCGCACTGATGATGCGATCTCGTTGACCGCGCTCGACGTGGACGACGTACAAGACACGGGCGCGCAGGGACATGCCGACCACCACCATTCGATCCGTACCGGATCCGTCGTCGAGGTAGACGGCAGCGGGATCAGCAAACACCGTTGCTGCCTCGGCGAACGATACCCCGTGCTTTCGCAGGTTTGAAAGGGCCTTGGCTTCGTCCCATTCGAAATCGCCATCGATGATGGTCGCCACGACTTGCCTAAGTATGGGTCATAGGCCATAAGTGTCAACAGTGAAGGGGCCAGCAGATGAGCTTGTTGCTGCGATCCGGTCAGGGTGCAGATCTAAGTCTGGCTAACGGATCGGCGCTCAGCTGCGCGCCGCCGTGAAAGAGAATGGTACAACCGGCGGGCGGCCGGCGAGGCGACCCCGAATCCGGCCGGCCGCCGGTTGGCAACTCTCGCAGGCCTACCGGCGGCGGCGCGTCAGCTGCAGCGCCTTGTTGAGCCGCAGCCTTGTTCGTGATGCACAATTGTGCATACACTTGTCCCCGTGGTCAAGTGGGACCCGGAAAAGGCGGCGGCGAACCTCCGGAAGCACGGGATTGACTTTGCGGATGCCGCGACCGTCTTGAACGACGAGCGGGCACTCACCGTTGCGGATGAGGATCCCGATGAGGAACGGTTCGTGACCCTGGGCGTAGATGTCCTGGGACGGCTGCTCGTGGTGGCATACACATGGCGGGGCGAGGAGCCACGCCTGATTTCGGCTCGGAGGGCAACGCGCTCTGAGCAGAACCAATATGGAATGAAGCGATGAAGAAGAGCTACGACTTCAGCAAGGGTAGGCGCGGACCGGTGCTCCGGACACCGGGCCGGAAGACGAGGATTACGATTCGGATCGACGACGATGTGCTGGAGTGGTTTCGCAAGCAGGTTCACGCGGCTGATGGTGGAAGCTACCAGGCGATGCTCAACCAGGCGCTGCGGGATCACGTGGACCGGAACGACGAGCCGCTAGAAGCAACCCTGCGCCGGGTCCTGCTGGAGGTGATACCGAGTTCCGCTCAGCGGCCCAGGAAGGTGATGGGCGTGGCGCGGAAGAAGGCATCGCGGCGTCAATCTCGGGCGTAGTTCTGCGGCCCAACGAATAGCCGCTAAGCTGCGACCGCGCGTGATGCTACCACGACCCGACCAGGCGCAGGCAGCCCGCGAGGCGGAGGACCGCGGCCGCCAGCTTCAGCGGCGGGTTGAACAACCGCCCTCGATGGGGAAATTAGGG
>CAYTJA010000326.1:0-30861 GCA_964437835.1 uncultured Spirochaetales bacterium | reverse complement strand
GACGGCGCTGCCGAGGAAGACGAAGGCCGCGCCCTCGTTGGTCTGGCCGGCGTCGTAAAGGCGAGCGCCCACGATCACGTCGGCGTAGCCGTCGCCGTTCACGTCGCCCGCCGAGGCCACGCTGAAGCCGAAATCCGTGCTCGCCTGGTTCGATTCGAGCTGTGCGGCGGCCGTTGCCGGATTCCCATCCGGGATTCCCGATCCGCTGCCGAGGAAGACGAAGGCCGCGCCCTCGTCCGTCTCGCCGGCATCGTAGTAGTTGGCGCCCACGATCACATCGGCATAACCGTCGCCGTTCACGTCCCCGGCCGAGGCCACGCTCGCCCCGAGCAACGCCCCCGATTGGTTCGCCTCGAGCTGGGTCGCGGCAGTGGCAGGGCTCCCGTCGGGAATCCCGGAGGCGCTGCCGTGAAAGATGAAGGCCGCGCCCTCGTCCGTCACGTCATAGCGGTAGGCGCCCACGATCACGTCGGCATAGCCGTCGCCGTTCACGTCGCCAGCCGAGGCGACGCTGAAGCCGAGGTACCCGTTCAGTTGATCCGACTCGATCTGGGCCGCGGCGGTCGTGGGATTCCCGTCCGCGATCCCGGACGCGCTTCCGTGGAAGACGAACGCCGCGCCCTCGTCCGATTCACCGGCGTCGTAGTAACGGGCACCGGCGATCACATCGCTGTAGCCGTCGCCGTTCACGTCCCCGGCCGAGGCGACGCTGTAGCCGAGCTGCGCGTTGCCTTGCTGGGTTCCGATCCGGGTCGCGGCGGTCGAGGGACTCCCGTCCGCAATGCCGCTCGCGCTTCCGAGGAAGACGAGGGCTGTGCCGACGTCGGCGGAAGTGAGGCTGTCGTAGACCGGGGCACCGACGATCACGTCGGCATAGCCGTCGCCGTTCACGTCCCCGGCCGAGGCGACGCTGAAGCCGAGTTGCGCGTCCATCTGGTTCGCCTCGAACTGGGCGGCGGCCGTCCCGGGGTTGCCGTTCGCGATTCCGGAAGCACTCCCGAGGAACACGAAGGCCGCGCCCTCGTGCGTCTCACCGGCGTTGTAGACCACAGCGCCGATGATCACGTCGGAGTAACCGTCGCCGTTCACGTCCCCGGCCGACGCGACGCTGAAGCCGAGCCCCGCTCCCGGCTGATTCGACTCGATCCGGGTGATCGCGCTCGCAGGGTTGCCGTCCGCGATCCCGGACGCGCTGCCGAGGAACACGAAGGCCGCGCCCTCGTCCGTCTGACCGGCGTCGTAGGGCGGGGCGCCGACGATCACATCGGAGTAACCGTCGCCGTTCACGTCGCCAGCGGAGGCAGCGCTCCAGCCGAGATTCGCATTCGCTTGGTTCGACTCGAGCTGCGCCGCGGCCGTCGCGGGGTTGCCGTCGGCGACTCCCTGCGCGCTGCCGAGGTAGACGAAGGCGGCGCCTTCGTCCAGACCGGCGTCGTAGAGGTGGGCTCCCACGATCACGTCGGCATAGCCGTCGCCGTTCACGTCGCCGGCCGAGCCGACACCGAAGCCGAGTCTTGCGTCTACCTGGTCCGACTCGAGTCGGACGGCGGCGGTCGCGGGGTTGCCGTCCGCGATCCCGCTGTTGCTCCCAAGGAAGAGAAAAGCCCCGCCCTCCTCGTTCTGGCCGGCGTCGTAGAAGTGCGCACCCACGATCACGTCGGCATAGCCGTCGCCGTTCACATCCCCGGCCGAGGCAATGCCGACGCCGAGCTGCGCGAGCGCCTGATCCGCCTCGAGCTGGGCGGCGGCAGTAGCGGCAGTCCCGTCCGCGATCCCGGTGGCGCTACCCAGGAAGACGAAGGCCGCGCCCTCGTCCGTCTCACCGGCGTCGTAGAGGTAGGCACCCACGATCACGTCCGAATAGGCGTCGCCGTTCACGTCCCCGGCGGACGCGACAGTGAAGCCGAAGAACGCGGTCGCCTGATCCGACTCGAGCTGAGCGGCAGCATTCGCGGGGCTCCCGTCCGCGATTCCGCCAGCGCTCCCGAGGAAGACGAAGGCCGCGCCCTCGTCGGTCTGCCCCGCATCGTAGAAACGAGCGCCTACGATCACGTCGGCGTAACCGTCGCCGTTCACGTCCCCGGCTGAGGCGACGCTGTCGCCGAGCGTCGCGCTAGCCTGGTCGGACTCGAACCGGGCGGCGGCGCTCGCGGGGTTCCCATCCGCGATCCCGGAGGTGCTTCCCAGGAAGAGGAAGGCCGCGCCCTCCTGCGCCAGGCCGGCGCTGTAGTGACGGGCGCCCACGATCACATCGGCATAGCCGTCACCGTTCACGTCGCCGGCTGAGGCGACGCTGTAGCCGAGGATGGCAGCCGCCTGGTCCGACTCGAGCCGGGCGGCGGCATTCGCCGGGCTCCCGTCCGCGATCCCGGCGGCACTCCCGAGGAAGACGAACGCCGCGCCCTCGTCGGTCTGGCCCGCGTCATAGCGGAAGGCGCCCACGATCACGTCGGCATACCCGTCGCCGTTCACGTCGCCGGCTGCGGCGACGCTGTAGCCGAACCACGCGTCCGCCTGGTCCGACTCGAGCTGGGCGGCGGCTGTTGTGGGATTCCCGTTCGCGATCCCGGAGGCGCTCCCCAGGAACACGAAAGCGGCCCCCTCGTTGGTCTCGCCGGCGTCGTACTGGTAGGCGCCGACGATCACGTCGGCGTAGCCATCGCCGTTCACGTCCCCGGCACCCGTTACGTTGACGCCGAACTCCGCGCCGGCCTGGTCCGATTCGAGCTGCGCGTCGGCGGTCTCGGTCAGCAGCGGGTCGATCACGACCGGATAGGTGGCCCCCGCATCCTCCACCGCGATACGCACGCGGTCGGACCCGGCGACTGCGAAGCGGGCCGGTAGCTCCGTGCCCGCGGCGTCGCGAGCCACGAGCGACCCGTACGCGAGCCGCCGGCCGCTGGGCGTCACGAATACCACACGGTCGCCCGAGATCGAGGCGCGAGAGAGATTCGAGGAAATCTCGAGCACGAGCGCGCCGTCGCCTGCCGGCCGTTCGGCAAGCGTGAAGCCCTGTTCGAGACCCGCCTCCGAGTTCAGGTACCACTCGACGATCCCCGGCCTGCGGATCTCGACCCGCGCGCCCTGGTGCACCACCTCGCCCGGCGCGACGGGCGCGAGCGCGCCGCCGCGCCCGACGCCTGAGAGCGTCAGGGAGAGCAGCCCGGTGCCGCCCGCGCTGCGGTCGTGGACGCGGATGCCGTCGGGCTCGAACCAGATTCGCAGGTTGTGCGCGCGGTTGGGCGCCTGGAGACCTTGCCCGCTCTCAGTCGCGTGATACTCGCGCTCCGCGATCGAGCGTTGGGCCGACTGGGCCCAGTCAGGGAAAGATCCGGCCGCATCCGGGGAGGCAATCGCACCCGTGGGGAGGCCGATCGCGGACACCAGCAGCGCAGCCACGAGAGAGTGTCTTCGGCTCTGCATCCGCACGGCGACCTCCGATCCGCCTCGATTCTACCCCTCGCGGCTGCGCATCCCTCTGTGAAGTGCTTCACAGCTCCGACGCAGATCTCCAGTACGATGGTGCACAGCGAGTCGTCCTTGGCGTTGGCGAAGCAGGGAGGGCGTGATGCGGTTCGAACACCTTACACCCCCGACGCAGGATCGATGCCTCCGGAGCCGGCCTCACGACGAGGTCCGCCGCATCTTCTCCGCTTCGCTCGGGGCTCTCGCCGCCCTCCTCTCGACTCCGGCCGCGTTCGCGGCGGTCGGCGTGTATTCGAGCGATCTCGACAACGGCGTGCCGGCCAGCCCGGCCGGCGTGAGCGGTCAGGCGCTCGTCCACGTGTATTTCGACAACGGCAGCACGCCCGCGCCGCCGGGAACGGCCTGCACGAGCGGCAGCAGCGGGACCGAGATCTGCCAGTGGGCGGTGAGCTTCGAGACGACCGGCAACCTGGTAGTCGCCGACGTCGCGTGGGCCGCGGTGTCGCGAGAGGACGACGAGCCCGTGCTTCCGGCGATCGATCGCGCGGGGAATGGCGGAAACGCGGTCGCGGGCCAGCTCGGCGCGGTCAAGCTCGCGACCGTCTCCGTCGTCGGCACGCGCGGGGAGCTGCGCGTCGAGACGCCGCCCGGCATGGGATTCGTCAGCGCGAACGGCTCGATCCAGACGCTGCCGGCGGGCGGCGTCGTCGTCGCGCGCGTCGGCGACACCGGCTGGGCGAGCGTATCCGCCGGCCCGAGCCACACCTGTGGCACGCTCGGCAGCGGCGAGATCCGCTGCTTCGGCGCGGCGATCGGGGGCCTGGGCGCGCCGCCGGCCGGAAGCTTCCGGCAGACGGCCGTCGCGGCCGGCGCGCCTTTCTGTGCGCTCGACGCGGCCAACGCCGCGACCTGCTGGGGAACGGGTGCGGCGCCGCCTGGCTCGAACTATCTCGAGATCGTCGGCGGCAGCGACCACTACTGCGGCCTGCGCGAAGACCTCGAGGCCGAATGCTGGAACCGGAGCACCGGCACGCCCGCGCTGGGACAGCCGCAGCCCGGACCCTTCCGGCTGCTCACGCGCGGCGACAGCCACGTCTGCGGCCTGCGTCTCGACAGCACGGTTTCGTGCTGGGAGGCGAGCGGTCCGAACGCGTCGCCGAAATCTACGCCGCTTGCCGGCGCCTTCATCGATCTCGCGGGCGGCGCGCTGCATACCTGCGGAATTCGGCCCGACGGCAGCGTCGAGTGCTGGGGCAACAACAGCTTCGGTCAGAGCGCGAGCCAGACGGGCCCCTTCCGGGAGATCTCGGCCGGCGCTCAGCACAGCTGCGGCATCGAGACGGACGGGACGATCCAATGCTGGGGCGGCAACGCCTCCGGTCAGAGCGACGGTCCCAGCAACCCGAGCTCGACCTTCACTGCGCTCTCGGTCGGGACAGCCCACAGCTGCGGCCTGCGCAGCGACGGGGCGCTCGAGTGCTGGGGCGAACTGCCCGGCAGCGTCGCAGTGCCCCCGGTGGGCGCCACGCAGGTCGCGACCGGCTATCGCCACGCCTGCGAGATCCGCAGCGACGGCTCGCTCGCGTGCTGGACCAGCCAGATCCAGCCCGGCACACCGCCGGCAGGCGCCTTCCGGCAGCTCGATTCGGGAAATGCGTTCAGCTGCGCGGTCTCGGAGCTCACCAGCGCGGCGAGCTGTTGGGGCTCGAATGGGTCGGGCCAGGCCTCGCCGCCAGGCGGCAGCTTCACGCAGGTGGCGACCGGGAGCGATTTCGCCTGCGGCCTCAGGTCCAACGCTCTCGTGAATTGCTGGGGCAACTTCGCGGCCTTCAGCGCGCAGCTGCCGAGCGGCTCGGTGCTGCAGCTCGCCGCGGGGCATGCGCACCTGTGCTGGATCGAGGTCGACGGCGACGTCGACTGCGCCGGCGCCACGAATCTCTTCGGCGAGCTCGACGCCCCCAGCGGGAAGTTCGAGCAGCTCTCGGCCGGCGCCTATCACAGCTGCGGCGTGCGCAGCGACGGCAGCGCCCGCTGCTGGGGGCGCAACAGCGAGGGCCAGACCCTCGCACCGACCGGAATCTTCCGCGAGGCCCGCGCGGGCTCGCTGCACAGCTGTGGTCTGCGGCCGAGCGGAGAGGTGCTGTGCTGGGGACTCGCGACCCAGGGCCAGACCTCCGCGCCCGAGCTCCAGTTCGCGGCCGTGGATCCCGGCGGCACGGAAACCAATCCGGGCTTCAGCTGCGGGTCCGACCCCGGCGGCGCACTCGCCTGCTGGGGCGACACCAGCAGCGATCAGTCGGAGCCGCCGCTCGACGTGGACGACGACGGCCGCGAGGATCCGATCGACAACTGCCCCCTGGTCGCGAACGCGCCGCAGGCCGATGCGGACGCCGACGGCGCCGGCGATCTCTGCGACAACTGCCTGGGGTTGGCGAATCCGGAGCAATTCGACCGCGACGACGACGGCGTCGGCGACTTCTGCGACGCCTGCCCGGACAACCCGCTGCAGTCGGCCCCGGGCAGCATCTGCCAGACCCTCGTCTCACTGGTTCCGGTGCTAGTCGGTGGTGGCGGCGGTGGCAGCGGTGCGGGCGCGCGCAGCGGCGACGGCGGCAGCGGCGCGGGTGCGGCCCCCGGCCAGCCGGCCTACGACGTCGTCCTGACCTGTCCGAACCAGCCGATCGGCCAGATCGAGCTCGGCATGATCCTGCCGAGCGAAATCGCGAGCAGCGGCTACGACTTCGGACCGGGCTGCACGAGCTCGGGATGTCCGAGCAACACGCTCCACCCGACCGTCGATGCGGCGGCGTCCTTCGTGCTGCTGCCGCAGGTGGCCGGCGGGCGCCAAGACACGCTCTATCTGTCGCTCCAGGGCGCCGGCAGCACGCCGCAGCTCTGCCCGGTCGGCCCGTCTCGCACCGTGGTGCTCGCTCAGCTCGAGGTGACCGCGTTCCCGAGCGACGGCTCGAACCCAGCCCTCACGCCCGAGCTGCTGAGCGCGGTGGCTGCCGCGAATCCGTCGAGCGGCTTCGAGGGACACGCGATCGAGACCTCGTCGAACCAGCAGCTCGCCTTCGCGCAATATGCCTTTGCGGTCGGGAGCAACTTCGCGCCGATCGAAGTGCTGCTGCGCCCGGCGATCGGCGACACCACCGGGCGCTATTGGGACGTCAGCCTCGAGTCGAACTTCGAGATCTTCAGCGCGACCCTCGGCTTCGTGGCGCCGCCCGGCGCAGGCATCGGCAGCCTGCGCTTCCGCGGCTGCCCGACGAACGGATTCCCGGGAACTCCGGTCGCCTGCAGCAGCACCGCCGGCGGGAACGATCCGACCCTGCTGGGGGGGAGCGTCGATCCGGCGAACTCCGAGACGCTGGGCCCCGATCTGGATCTGCCCGCTCCGGCCCGCAAGGACGCGCTCTACCTCACCGTGCAGGGAAATCTGGACGGCCAGGACCCCCTGGATCCGACCCTGCTCGCTGCGAATAGCACCGTGAGGCTGGGCACGATCGAGGTCACGAGTCCGACAGGCGATCCGCCCGCGATCACGCTCGAGGGCGCGGCCTTGTTGGCCGGGTCGACGACGCCCTTCGTCGAGCCGGGCGGCATCGACATCGCCGCCGGCAACATCCTGCTCACCGGCGCGGGAGCGACGAGCGGCGATTTCGACGGCGACGGCGTTGGCAACGACTACGACAACTGCGTCTTCGCCTACAACCCGCAGAACAAAGACTCCGGCGCGCTCAACACCAACATCGCCAACGGAGACGGCGACGCCTGCGAGTGCGGCGACGGCAACGGCGATGGGATCGTCGGCACCGTCGGCGGAGCTGGGTCGGATCCCGACGTCCCCACGCTCCAGCTGCTGCTCGCCGGCGCGAGCCAGAACGCGGAACAGGATGCCCTCTGCAGCGTCTCCGGCGACACGCGCTGCGAGATCCGGGACCTCGTCGTGCTCGCGCGCGCGATCGGACAGCAATCTGGACCGGGAATCGCCCCGGTCTGTCTCCGCTCGGTGCCGACGTGGGGGCTCCCGGATGACGACTGAGGCGAAGCGGATGCCGTTGCGGTCGAAGAGCCTCGCGTGGCTGGTCTGCGCGCTGGCTCCGCTCGGAGCCGCGCAGGCGCAGGTCGTGCGCGATGGGAGGATCCAGCCCGATCTGCCGCTCGAGGTCGGAGCCGGGATCGACCGTCTCGGTCGAGCGGCCGACTATCTGATCGGCGCCGAGCTAGGCGAGCAGTCGGGTCCGAACCTTTTCCACAGCTTCTCGAGCTTCAGCGTCGGCAGCGGCCAGATCGCGACCTTCTCGGGGCCCGACTCGGTGCAGCACATCGTGAGCGCCACTACCGGCCCGGACGGAAGCTTCCTGTTCGGCATCCTGCGCTCGGATATCCCCGGGGCAGACCTCACGCTCTTGAGCCCGGGCGGTGTCGTGATCGGGAGCGGCGCACGCCTCGACGTGCTCGGCTCGGTGCACATCAGCTCCGCGCAGGAGCTCCGCTTTCACGGCGCCCTCGAGCCCGCGTTCCCAGCGCATGGCAGCGCGCCTGCGGCGCTGCTCAGCGCTGCCCCTCCCGAGGCTTTCGGCTTCGACGGGCCAGCCGGAGTCATCTCCGTCGGCGTCGTCGATCCGGAAGGCCGCGAAGCCCTGCGGGTTCCCGCCGGCGAGACGCTCTCCTTCGTCGGGGGAGACGTCGAGCTCACGGGCCTGCCGAGCCCCTTCCAGGGAAATCTCGTGTCTGCCCCCGGTGCACGTTTGCAGCTCGCGAGCGCCGCGGGCCCGGTGGAGATCCCGCTCGACCTCGGCAGCTTCGATCCGAGCGGCCGCGCCGACCTCGGTCTGGTGCGAATCACGGGGAATGCGCGCATCGACGTGTCTGGCGAAGCGGGACAGAGCGCGGGCGGCATCGTGATCCGCGCGGGCCGCTTCGAGGCCGCGAATGCCCGCATCTCGGCCAACCATCACGGCGCTTCCGCGGATGCGCCTGCGCTCGATATCTCCGCGGCGGAAAAGCTGATCCTGGAGGGCGCGCAGCTCACGACCTCGACCGACGCGCTCGGTCGCGGGGGCGACCTGCGCCTTCGCGCGCCCGAGCTGCGCGCGAGCGCAGGCACGCGCGTCCGGGTGATCTCGAGCGGCGAGGGCGCGAGTGGAGACCTGCGGCTGCATGCCGATGCGCTGGAGCTCTCGGGCGCCGCGGCGCTCAGCAGCACCAACACCGCTTCCGGAGCGGGGGGCACGATCGAGCTCGCGGCCCGCGAGCTCGAGCTCGGGCTCGAGTTCGCGGGCGGAGCGAGCGTTGCGACGGAAACGCGGGGGACGGGCCGCGGCGGCGACATCGAGATCCTCGGCATCGGCCCCGAGCGCGTTGCGGAGCGCGTGGGGATCGCGGGCGACGCGAGCCAGGGGAGCCGCGCTCTGATCTCGACCAGCACGCTGGGCCGCGCCACGGGCGCCGGCGACGCAGGACGGCTGCAGGTCCAATCGCGCCGCGTGGAGATCTCGTCGGGCGGACAGATCTTCTCGCGCACGGACGGCTCCGGAGACGCAGGCGAGCTCCGCGTCGACGCAGCCGAGCTGGTGCGGCTCTCGGGCGAGGCCCCGAATCCGCTGAACCCGGATCTTCCGTTCCCTTCAGCGATCCTCTCGCGCGTGGAGACGGCCGCCTCGGGCAATGGCGGGGCGCTATTCATCGCGACCCGGGAGCTCGAGGTTCTCGATGGGGCCGAGCTGTCTGCGATCAGCGACGGGTTCGGCGCTCCGGGTCGTCTCGAGATCGACGCAGCGGATCGCATCTCGGTTCGCGGAAGCCCCGATCGCATTGCGCAGATCTCGACACGGGTGGGGGTGCTCGCCGCCCCCGGGCCTCCGCTTGGCGGCGCAGCGTCTAGCGGCTGCATCGCACAGCTCTGCGTGCGGACGGGAACCCTCGAGCTGCTAGACGGCGGACAGCTGACCGCGACTACCTTCGGCGCGCGCGACGCAGGGCGGATCGAGATCGACGCGGATTCGGTCGCGATCGCCGGCGCCTCGGGTCTCGACCTCTCGAGCATCCTCTCGCAATCGCGCGAGCGGGGGGCGACCGGGCGCGGCGGCGACATCGCGCTGCGGCTCTCGGGTGAGCTGCGTCTCGGCGACCGGGGTCGCATCCAGGCTTCTTCGGACAGCAGCGGCGACGCGGGCAACATCAGGGTCGAGGCGCCGCGGCTGATCGCGACCGGCTCCTCCGCGATTGCGACCGAGTCTGCCTTCACCTCCGGTGGCAACATCGAGATCCACGCGAGCAAGCTCTTCCAGCTCGAGGACGCGAGCATCACGACCTCGGTGCAAGGGCAGGATCAGAGCTCAGACGCCGGCAACATCTCGATCCATGCGCCCGGAGTGGCTGCACTGAACCGCGGGCGTATCGTCGCGCAGGCCGTGCGGGGTACCGGCGGCAGCATCGACCTCACGGCCGGCGACCTGCTGGTCTCGGGCGACAGCGTGATCGATGCGTCGTCACGGCTCGGAGTCTCCGGAGACGTCGCGGTCAATGCGCCCGAAACCGATCTGCTAGGCGATCTCGCCAAGCTGCAGGCCGATTTCCTGACCGGCTCCCCCCTGCTGACGAACGCCTGCGCCGCGCGCAGCGCCCCGGCCGGGAGCTTCGCGGTGGTGAGGCGCGAGGCGCCGGATCCGATTCCGGGGCAGCTGCTGGCGGGCGTCTCGGGCGAGCTGCCCGCGGTAGCCGCAGCCGCAGGCGCTGCCCCCGTGTGCGTGGAGGAAGGAGGAACTCCGCAATGAAGCGAAGCTCGCGCGTTCGAAGGCTCTCGGCGCAGGCTGCGCTCCCGCTGCTCGGCGCTGCCTGGGTCTTGTGGGCTCGCGGCGTCGCCGCGGCGCCAGTCGTCTTCCACAGCGAACGTGACGACGGCGCGGCGATCGGCCCCGCGGTGCTCTACAACACCAGTGCAGAGACGCTGAATCTCTGGATTCGCTGGGATAGCGCCGCGGCCTCGACCAGCGGCACTCCCTGCACCACAGGCAACGGCGACGAGATCTGCGGCTTCGACGTACAGCTCGTCGCGACCGGCAACGTGACCCTGGTGAGCTTCCAGGAGGAGACCGGCAATTCGGGTCTGAGCATCGAGGCGCAGCTCACGCCGACCGGGCTGCGCGTGAACGGGCTCGATACCGCGAGCCCGAGCGGCCTCACGCGCATCGGGCGGCTGACGGTGAACGCCCAGACTCTCGGTGGCGAGGTTCGCGCAGCGGGGATCGAGGCGGTCGGTGCGGCGCTCCAGGTCGAGTCGATTCAGGCGGACCTGATCGCGCTGTCGCCCGTGCCCGAGCCCGGGGAATCCCTGCTGCTGGCAAGCGGCCTCGCGGGTCTGGCGGGCCTCACGAGGTTCCGACGGGGAGCCGTGGCGACGGCTCGCCGTTGAAGCAGCTCCCGCTCGGCCTCGCGCTGCTCGCGCTCGCGGGGCCCGCCTGCGCGCTGCCCGAGGCGAGCGCACAGGAAGGCTCTGCTCCGGCCTGTGTGCCTCCGGAGCGCGCATCCCTAGAGGCCCTCGACGCCGCGATCGCGCGCGCGCGGATCGACTCCCAGCGCGGGCTCGAGGCCGGCCTCGAGCTCGAGCGCGGCAACCGCTGGCTCGCCGTCGGCGATGCCGCGCCTGCGCTCACGAGCTTCGAGGCGAGCCTGGCGCTCGCGCGCGGCGCGGGCGATGCGGCGCTCGCGGCGCGCGCCGCGCTGAGCGCTGGTCGCGCGAGGGTCGAGCAGCTGGTTCTGCCGTGGTCTGCGGCAGAGCTCGAAGCAGTGCTAGTCGAGGTCGGAGCGCTCCCCGAAGCGCGCGAGCGCGCGGAGCTGCGGCTCCACGCGGCGAAGACGCTGCTGCGCCGCGCCGAGCGGGCAGCAGAGGAGCGCACGGCGCTGCGGCACCGGGCCGCCGAGCTGCTGTCCCTCGCTGCAAGAGACGCCGAGGGCGGGAGCGCCGCGGACGCCCGTCTGCGCTCCTTCGCACTGGGCGAGCTCGCTTCGCTCTACGCCGACCTCGGGCGCGCCACCGAGGCGCGCGCGCTCGCGCGGCGCGCGCTCTTCGCCGCAGAGCGGGGCGACGCCCCCGAAGCGCTGTCCCGCTGGCACGCTCTGCTCGGTCGCATCGAAGCGGGCGCCGGAGATCGCGATGCGGCACTCGCCGCCTATCGCCGCGCAGTGGCGAGTCTCGCGGAGCTCCGGCTCTCGAGCGCGCTGGCCGGAACCGAAGCCGCGGCGGCCTTCCGGGTCGAAGTCGAGCCGATCTATCTCGGCCTCGTGGACGAGCTGCTGCGGCGCGCCGAGACGCTCGCCGCAAGCGTGCCCGCCGCGCGCGAGCAGGAGCAGGCGCTGCTGCGCGAGGCGCGCACGGTCTTCGAAGACTGGAAGGCCGCCGAGCTGCGCGATTACTTCCGCGATCCCTGCCTCGACGCGCAGCGCAAGGCCGCGCCCGACGAGGTACCCGGCGCGCTCGTGGTGTATCCGATTGCGCTTCGAGATCGGCTCGAGCTGGTTGCGAGCCGAGGCGGGACGCTGCGCCGCGTTCGGGTCCCGGTAGGCCGGGATGCCCTCGAGAGCGAGCTCCGGCGCTTTCGCGAGGGGCTGGAAAAGCGCACCACGCGCCAGTACCTGCGGCCGGCGGCCCAGCTCTACGAGTGGCTCGTGCGCCCGCTGGCCGAGCAGCTCGGCGATCGGGAGACCACGCTCGTGTTCGTGCCGAGCGGCGCGCTGCGCAGCGTGCCGTTTGCAGCGCTCTTCGACCAGCGTGCGAGCCAGTACCTGATCGAGCAGCATCCGGTGGCCGTGACACCGGGCCTCACACTCACCGAGCCTCGCGCGCTAGAGCGCGGCGGGCAGCAGCTGCTCGCGGCCGGTCTCTCCGCGTCCGTCCAGGGCTTTCCGGCACTCCCGCAAGTGCCGGCCGAGCTCGCCGCTGTCGCAGCGGGCGGCGCCTCGACCACGTTGCTCGACGCCGACTTCGCGACCGAGCGCTTCGAGCGCGAGCTCGGCGCTCGCCCCTACGGCATCGTGCACATCGCGTCGCATGGAGAGTTCAACGCGGACCCGGAGCGCAGCTTCCTGCTGACCTTCGACGGGCGCGTTCCGCTCTCCCGGCTCTCCGCGCTGATCGGAGCGACCCGATTCCGAGACGTGCAGCCCCTCGAGCTCCTGACGCTTTCGGCCTGCGAGACGGCCGCGGGCGACGAGCGCGCCGCGCTCGGCCTGGCCGGCGTCGCGCTGCGCTCGGGTGCGCGCAGCGCGCTCGCGACGCTGTGGTCGGTTCACGACCAGGCCACGACCGAGCTCGTGAGCGAGTTCTACCGCCAGCTGGAGCAGCCGGGCGTCTCGCGCGCGAAGGCGCTGCAGCGCGCGCAGCAGAAGCTGCTCGCGCAGCCCCATTTCCGGCACGCGGGCTACTGGTCGCCCTTCGTGCTGATCTCGAGCTGGCTGTGAAAGGCTTAGAGACTCGTGCTGCCGCGGCGTCCGCGGTGGCCGCGATCGCCTGCGGCACTGTACTCGGCCTGCGCTCGCTCGGCCTGTTGCAGAGCGCGGAGCTGCTGGCCTACGACCGGCTTGCGCTGCTGGTCGCGCCGCCACCCTCGCCTGCGCGCGACGTCGCGATCGTCGCCATCGAGGAGCAGGACATCCGCAGCTTCGGCCATTGGCCACTCAGCGACCGCGTGATTCACGATCTCTCGCGCGCGCTGCTGGACGCAGGTGCCAGTGCCGTCGGGCTCGACGTCTATCGCGATATGCCGGTGGAGCCCGGCCACGCGCTCTTCGAGGCGCTGCTGCGAGAGGAGCCGCGCATCCTCGGCGTCCGCAAGGTCGGCGACAGCGACGCCGATTCGATCCCTGCGCCCCGGGCGCTGCGCGGGACCGATCGCGCCAGCTCGAACGATCTCCTGCTGGATCCCGACGGCATGGTGAGGCGCGGTCTGCTCTTCCTCGACGACCACGAGGGCGCGGTCGAGTACTCGTTCGCATTGCGGCTCGCGCTGCGCGCGCTCGCCGACGCAGGCATCGAAGCGCAGCCCGCGAGCGAGGATCCCGCCTGGCTGCGCCTCGGCGCGGCGACGCTGCGGCCCTTCGAATCGAACGACGGCGGCTATCGGGGCGCCGACGCCGCGGGCTATCAATTCCTGCCGCGGCCCTGGAGCGCGCGCTTCGAGCCGGAGTGGATCCCGATTCGGGACCTCCTGGAAGGGCGCGTGGCGCACGATCGGCTCGCCGGGCGCATCGCGCTGATCGGCACGCACGCCGAGAGCCTGCCCGATAGCTTCCGCCTACCCGTGCCCTGTGCGACACCCACCGGTCAGTGCCCGGGGGTCGCCGTGCACGCGTTCTTCGCGCAGCAGCTGATCGACGCCGCGCGCGGCGTGGAGCCGCTGCTGCGCGTCTCGAGCGAGTTCGAGGAGCTCGCGCTGATCTTCGCCGCTGCGGGGGCCGGTCTCGCGCTGGGTCTGCGCAGCAGCAGCGCGCTGCTCCAGAGTGCAGGCGCGCTCGCCGGAGGGCTGCTGCTCTTCGGCGGCAGCGGTGCGGCCCTGCGCCTCGGCGTCTGGGTGCCGGCGGTCGCTCCGGCGTTCGCGTGGCTCGGCTGTCAGGGGGCCGTCACGGCGCTGCTCGCGAGCCTCGAGCGGCGCCAGCGTGCGGAGCTGATGCAGCTCTTCTCGCGGCACCTCTCGCCGCGCCTCGCCGACGAGCTGTGGCGGCGCCGCGCGGAGTTCTTCTCGGCGGGGGGAAGGCTCGCGCCGCAACGCCTCGATGCCAGCGTGCTGTTTCTCGACATGAAGGGCTACACCGCACGCTCGGAGCAGCTCGAGCCGGCCGAGCTGATGCGCTGGATCTCGGACTTCATGGGCGAGATGGCGCGCCTGATCGACGCCCACGGCGGCTATGTCGACGATTACTTCGGCGACGGCATCAAGGCCGAATGGGGCGCTCCGATCCCGGTCACGAGCCCGGCCGCAATCGTCGCCGACGCTCGCCGCGCGGCGGGTTGTGCGCTCGCGATGGGCGAAGCGCTGGCGGAGATCAACGACCGCTACCGCGCGTCGGGGCAGCCGGAGGTTGCGCTGCGGATCGGCATCGACTCGGGTCCGGTCGTCGGCGGGAGCTTCGGCGACGCGAACCGGCTCAAGTACACACTCGTCGGCGACATCGTCGTGACCGCGCAGCGGCTCGAGAGCCTCGAGGGCCCGCCGCACGACTTCGACAAGCATGCGTGTCGCATCCTGCTCTCCGAGCGCACGCGCGAGCTGCTCGGGCCGGCGTTCCCCTGCGAATTCCTCGGCAGCCACGCGCTCAAGGGCCAGAGTCACCCGGTGCGCGTGTACCGACTCTGCGCTGCCGGCGGCGCCGCGCCGGCTGCGTGACGCGCGGCCGCGCACTCACTCGCCCGCGAGATCCTGGAGCGCGTCGCGGTTCTTCAGGATCACCTCGCCGTCGTGAAAGGACACCAGGCCTGCCGCGCTCCAGGAACGCAGCAGCTTGTTCACGCTCTCGCGGGTGCCGCCGATCAGGTGTCCGAGCTCGCCCTGCCGGAGCGTCACCGGAATCCGAATGCCCTCGCGGGCCGGCTCCCCCCAACGTTCCGCGAAGCTGAGCAAGCACTTCGCGAGCCGCGCCGAGAGGGGTTTGAAGTTCGTGTCCTCGACGAACTCGGAGAGGCGGACCACGCGCGCTGCGAGCACCTCGAGCAGACGGATTGCGATCTCGGGGTGGCGCTTCAGCACCGCGAGGAAGTCGCGACGCGGGAGGACCAGCAGCTCGCTGGCCTCGACCGCCTCGACGCTCGCGCTGCGCTCCTGCTGCACGAAGGCCGCGAGCTCGCCGACGACCTCGCCGGCGTCCTGGTACGAGAAGACGATGTCGTCGCCGTCGGGGCCGGTCGCGAAGGCCTTGATCCGACCGCGCACGACCACGTACAGGTCGCCGCCGGCGTCCCCTTTGTGGAAGAGCTCTTCCCGAGCCTCGAGCAGTCGCGTACGCGTCGCGCGAGCGATCTCGTCGAGCTCCCGATCCGATAGGCCGGCAAAGAGCGGAAGGCCTGCGAGCAGCGCTTTGCGGTCCGCGATCATCTGGACCCAGCTCGTACCTGCTGCCCGCGCCCCGCGCAACACGAGGGTCCGGCGAGCTTCGTTCGACCCGCGAAGATTCCGGCCTCCAGGGTCGCCCCCTCACCCGGCGCCTTCCGGCGCGGGATGTGAAATAGTTCACAGCGGCGGGCCGCGCGGATCTCCGATGCTCTGGCGACTGCAGGAGGCTCCGATGCGCGAATGGAACGGATTCCGTGCTGCTTCCAGCTCAGCAAAGGCGCGCTTCGCGCTCTCGGCGCTGGTGCTCGGGCTGTGGGGACCGCCCACTGCTGCCGACGATCCGAGCGGCCGCGAGCCCGGGCCGGTGCTGGTGCTGGCCGAGGCCGCTCTGAGCCCGCGCCAGGGCACGCCGGCCGCGCCGCCGATAGGCGCTGCGGGGAATCCCGGCGACGAGCTCTCGGGAGCACAGACATCGAAAGTTCTGTACCGCCCTCCGAGCCGCGGGGCTCCGCGCGCGAAGGTCGGCGGCGGCAACCGCGGTGCGGGCGCGCTCCCGACGCCGCTCGCGCTCGCGCCCGATCACGTGGGTCTGACGCAGCGCGCGCAGCCGTCCCTGTTCTGGCATCTGGACCTGCAACCTCCGGCGGCCGTGCGCTTCGTCTTCACGCTCGCCGAAGAGGACGGCATCGAGCCGCTCGTCGAACGCGAGATTCCCTCTCCGACGCAGTCCGGCATCCAGCGCGTCCGGCTCGCGGAGCTCGGCGTCGAGCTCCTGCCCGGCCGCATCTACGTGTGGTCGGTCGCCCTGGTCTCCGACCCGGTGCGGCGCTCCCGCGACGTGATCGGCCTGGGTTACGTCGAGCGCATTCCGGCGGCTGCCGGAAGCCGCCCGGGCTCGCCCGCGGAGCTCGCGGCAGAGGGCCTCTGGTACGACGCGCTCGCCGAGCTCGGCGACCAGATCGACGCCAGGCCCGGCGTCGACTCGCTGCGCGACGATCGCAACTCGCTGCTGCGCCAGGCGCGCCTGCTCGCGGCGATCGAGCCCCGGGGCAGCGTCGCCCCGCGTTAGGGTAAGCTCGCGGGCGTGCTCGACGACCCGTTCCGGCGCGCGCTTCCGCGCCTGACCCAGCCGCTGATCCGCGCCTACCAGCGGCTGGGCCTGACGCCGAACCAGGTCACGGGATTGGGCTTCGCGGTCGCCTGCGCGGCCGCAGTCGCCGTTGCGCAGGGCGCGCTGCTCGCGGCGCTCGCGCTGTGGTGGCTGTCGCGGCTCTTCGACGGCACAGACGGCATCCTCGCGCGCGCGACGGGCCGCAGCAGCGACTTCGGCAGCTACCTCGACATCCTGCTCGACATGGCGGCCTACAGCTCGATGCTGTTCGGCTTCGACGCGCGTTTTCCGGAGCTGCACCCGCGCTGGATGGCGATGCTCGGCCTCTACGTGCTCTGCATCGCGAGCGCGCTCGCGCTCGGCTCGCTCGAGCAGCAGCGGCAGCTGCCGCCGCGCGACGAGCGCGGCCTGCGCCTCGGCGCGGGGCTCGCGGAGGGCGGCGAAACCGGCCTCGCGTACAGCGCGTTCCTGCTCTTCCCGGGCGCGCTTCCCCTCACCACCGCGCTCTGGATCGGCCTGCTCGTCTCGACGGTCGTCTCGCGCAGTCTGCTGGCCCGGCGACGACTCGCCCCTGCAGAACCCCGCTCGCGATAGGATGCGTCCATGTCGCCGAGCGTCCCGCCCGCGAGCGCGCGCCGCGAGCGCCTGTTGCAGGAGCTCGGGATCGCCCGGGCCACTGCCCTGCCGGGCGGCGCGCCGCAAGCTTCGCTCGCAGACGCAGCGTGGTTGCGGCCCTTCGAATCGGACCCGCGCTTCCGACGCGTGCTCGAGGACCTGCGCGCGGTGATGACGGAGTTCGACCAGGACGGCCGCATCGTCTACGTGAGCCCGAACTCCGGCGATCTCTCGGGCTTCGAGCCGCGCGACCTGATCGGCAGCCACGTCCACGCGGAGATCCACGACGAGGATCTCCCGAATCTGCTCGAGGCCTCGAAGCGCATCTCCGCGGGCGAGCGCGCG
The DNA here is from genome assembly GCA_964437835.1 of uncultured Spirochaetales bacterium. Taxonomy (GTDB): domain Bacteria; phylum Myxococcota_A; class UBA9160; order UBA9160; family SMWR01; genus CAYTJA01. Next base: position 13,314 of record CAYTJA010000326.1, on the reverse strand, counting down.
CTGCGGGCACGATTTCGTACCCGTCACCGCGACGGCCATTGGGTATGGATCGAGCTGCTGTCGAGCACGCGCTTTCGGGCCGAAGACGGCAGTATCCACAGCGCGAGCTTCAGCCGCGACATCACCGAACAGAAGGACGCCGAGGACGCACGCCTCGTCAGCGAGGAGCGCTACCGCGCGATCGCAGCAGCCAGCCCGGACATGCTGATCGAGCTGGACGAGAGCCGGAAGGCGACCTATCTCTCGGAACGGATCTCGAGCCGCCTCGGACTCTCGAGCGAAGCGCTACAGCAGTTGAAGCATCTGAGCCTGGTGCATCCCGACGACCGCGATGTGGTCGCTCGCGCACTCAGCGCGAGCTTCCTCCAGAATCGCCCTGTCGAGCTCACGCCATTCCGCGTGCGGCACGCGGACGGCCGCTGGCTCCACTGGGAGGCGCGCGGCATCCCCTATCAACGTGGGAATGGCGACCGCCGGCTGCTGATGCTCGCGCGCGACGTCAGCGAGCGGCTGGCCCGGGAAGAGGAGCAGCACAACCTCGAGCGGCGCATGCAGCAGGCGCAGCGCCTCGAGAGCCTGGGCGTGCTCGCCGGCGGCATCGCTCACGACTTCAACAACCTGCTGACGCCGATCCTCGGCGACGCTCACCTCGCGCTCGAGGACCTGCCCGCGGAGTCGCCGCTGCGCACGCGCCTGCAGCGGATCGAGCGCGCCGCGCGGCGCGCGTCCCAGCTCACCGCCCAGATGCTCGCCTACGCGGGCGCCGAGCCGCTCGCGCGCGAGGCGATCGACGTCTCGGCGCTGGTGCGGGAGCTCGGCGGCTTGCTCCAGGGAGGCGTCGCCGGGCGCGCCCAGCTCCACTTCGAGCTCGCGCGCGGACTCCCGCGGCTGCAGGGCGATGCGTCCCAGCTGACGCAGGTCACGATGAACCTGATCACGAACGCGATCGAAGCCGTGTCCGAGCAGGGCGGGCGCGTGGACCTGCGCAGCGGGCTGCTCGAGCTGCCCGCGTATGCGCGGCGCGGCGAGTGGATCGGCGACACTCCCGCGCCCGGCCTCTACCTGTATCTCGAAGTCGAGGACGACGGCTGTGGCATGGACGCCGAGACCCGCTCCCGGATCTTCGACCCCTTCTTCACGACCAAGTTCAAGGGCCGCGGCCTGGGCCTCGCCGCGGTGCTCGGCATCGTGCGCGCGCACGCGGGCTGCATCGAGATCGACAGCGCGCCGGGCCGCGGCACGCGCTTCCGCGTGCTGCTGCCCTGCGGCGACAAGGAACCCGCTGCGTGAGCGCCGCAGAGCGCCCGGCGCCGATCCAGAGCCGCGTGAGCGAGCTGCTCGGCGTGCACTACCCGATCGTGCAGGCGCCGATGGGCTACATCGCGCGCGCGCAGCTCGCCTCCGCGGTCTCGAATGCGGGCGGGCTCGGCATCATCGAGACGAGCTCCGGCGAGCTCGACGTGATCCGCGGCGAGATCCGGAAGATGCGCGAGCTCACCGACAAGCCCTTCGGCGTGAACATCGCGCAGCTCTTCGTGCGCGATCCCGACATCGTCGACTTCGTCGCCTCGCAGGGCGTGCGCTTCGTGACGACCTCGGCCGGCAACCCACTGCGCTTCACCGCCGCGCTCAAGGCCGCGGGACTGACCGTCTTCCACGTCGTCCCGACCCTGCACGCGGCGCTGAAGGCCGTCGAGGCCGGCGTCGACGGTCTCGTGGTCGAGGGCGGCGAAGGCGGCGGCTTCAAGAACCCGCGCGACGTCGCGTCGATGGTGCTGCTGCCTCTCGTGTGCTCGAAGCTCGAGGTTCCGGTGATCGCGGCCGGCGGCATGCTCTGCGGGCGCACGATGGCGGCGGCCTTCGCGCTCGGCGCGGAGGGCATCCAGCTCGGCACCCGCATGGTGTCGGCGCTGGAGTCGCCGGTGCACGAGCGCTACAAGCGCGCGGTGATCGAGGCCACTGAAACCGACAGCGTGTTCCTGAACCGCCGGCACAAGCCCGGCCTGCGCTGCCTGCGCACGCCGCACAGCGAGGCCCTCGAATGGGCCGAACACAACGTGTTTGGCGAGCTCGGCAACGTGAAGCGGCTCTACTTCGACGGCGATCTCGACGCCAGCATCGCGCTCGGCGGGCAGGTCGCCGGTCGCATCGATAGCGTGCGGCCGGTGCGCGAGATCCTCGAGGAGATCGCGGCCGAGTTCCACGCGACGCTCGCCTCGCTCGCGCGCAGCCACGCCAGCGCGGACGCGCGCTGATGCTGCTCGCGGGCAAGATCGCGCTGATCTCGGGCGTCGGGCCGGGGCTCGGGCGCTCGGTCGCGCTCGCGCTCGCGCGTGAGGGCGCGGACGTCGCGCTCGGCGCGCGCAGCGAGGACGTACTGCGCGGTGTCGCTGCGGAAGTCGAGTCGCTGGGCCGCCGAGCGGTCTGGCGTGCCACGGACGTCGCAAAGCCGCAGGACTGCGAGGCACTCGCCGCGCGCGCGGTCGAGGCCTGCGGCGGCATCGACATCGTCGTGAACGGCGCCGCGTTCTTCGGCCGCGGCGAGCCGCTCGCCGCCGGAGACCTCGAGAGCCTGCGCGGCGCCTTCGAGGTCTGCTTCTTCGGCTCGCTCGCGCTCACGCGCGCGGCGCTGCCCTCGCTGCGCGCGCGCGGCGGCGGGCGCGTCGTGATGATCGGCAGCATGGCGACGCGCGATCCGAAGCCCGGCGAGGGCGCCTACGCGGCGGCCAAGGCGGCGCTCTTGATGGCGGTGCGCACGCTCGCGGTCGAGCTCGGCCGCGACGGCATCCGCGTGAACGCGGTCAACCCCGGCTACATCCAGGGCGAGCCGATCCAGAGCGCCTTCCGACGCCGCGCCGGGCAGCGAGGCGTCGAGGCCGCGCAGATCGAACGCGAAATCGCGGACGCCAGCGCGCTCGGCTACATCCCGAGCCCCGACGAGATCGCAGGCTCGGTGCTCTTCCTCGCCTCCGATCTCGCGCGCCCCGTCACCGGCCACGTGCTCGACTGCAACGCCGGGATGTGGCTGTAGGAGAACCTGGACGCTAGATCGCGCGGTCGCGGCCCTTCCAGTAGGGATCGCGCAGGCGGCGTTTGTAGAGCTTGCCATTCGGATCGCGCGGGAGCTCTGCATGGAAGTCGATGCTCTTCGGGATCTTGAACTTCGCGAGGCGCTCGGCGCAGAAGGCCTGCAGCTCGCGGCCGAGCTCGGGCGAGGCCTGCGCGCCCGGCGCGGGCTCGACGACCGCCTTGACCTCCTCGCCCCACTCCGAGTTCGGAATCCCGAAGACCGCGGCGTCGCCGACCTTCGGGTGGGAGAGCAGCACATTCTCGATCTCGGCCGGATAGATATTCGCCCCGCCGGAGATGATCATGTCGATCTTGCGGTCGCTGAGGAACAGATAGCCCTCGTCGTTCAGGCTGCCGACGTCGCCCACCGTGAAGTAGACCGCGCCGTCGCGCACGAGACGGTTCTGCTTCGTCTTCTGCGCGTCGCCCTTGTACTCGAACTGGAATGCATCGCCTAGCTTCATGTAGACGGTTCCCTGCAGGCCGCTGGGCACGGGCTGCCCCTGATCGTCGAAGATCCGCACTTCTCCGCCCGGCCAGGCGCGCCCGACCGTACCCGGGTACTTCATCCACTCCTGCGGCGAGACGATCGTGCCGCCGCCTTCGGTCGCCGCGTAGTACTCGTAGATCGAATTGCCCCACCACTCGATCATGCGCCGTTTGACGTCGGGCGGGCACGGCGCGGCCGCGTGGATCATGCAGCGCGTCGAGCTCACGTCGTACTGGAGTCGCTGCGCTTCGGGCAGCAGCAGCATGCGGTGGAATTGGGTCGGCACCATGTGGCTCGTCGTCACGTGGTAGCGCTCGATCCACTGCAGCATCTGCTCGGGGTCCCAACGGTCCATCAGTACGACCGGATGTCCGAGATGCATCGCGGCCCCCGAGTAGATCAGCACCGCCGTGTGGTAGAGCGGCGAGCCGCAGATGTGGACGTTGGCGTCTTCGGGCTGGATCCCGAACATCGACCACACCGCCGCGAATAGCGCCGCAACGTCGTCGGGGGAGATCTCGGCAGCCGCGAGGGCGCGCCGCACGCCCTTCGGCTTTCCGGTCGTGCCCGAGGTGTAGTTCATGACCGCGCCCGCGCAGCGCTGCTCGGGCAGGCCGGTGTCCTGTTCGGCAACCAGCTCCGCGAAGGGACGGAAGCCCGGCACGCTGCCGACTGCGAAGCGCCCTTCCGGGCGGAGGCCGATCTGCTGGGCGGCCTTCGCACAGGTCTCCGCGACTCGCGCGTGCCCGAAGAGGGCCTTCGCCCCGGAGTCGCCGACGATGTGCACGATTTCGGGGCCGGCCAGGTGCCAGTTGATCGGCGTCAGGTACCAGCCCGCCTGCAGGCAGGCGAGGTAGATCGCGTAGAACTCGGCGCAGTTCGGCAGACACACCGCGACCGCGTCTCCGCGCGTGAGGCCCTGCGCGCGCAGGCCGTGCACGATCTGATTCGAGAGCGCGAGGAGCTCGCCGCGAGACCACTCGCGGCCTTCGGGATCCACCAGCGCCAGCGCGCCCGGAGCGCGCTCCGCATGACGCCAGAAGCCATTCTGCACCGCCACCTGGACTTTCCCCTCCCGCTCGCGTCTCGATGCCGCCGCGCGCCGGGGCGCTCGGGGCGCGCATGTTATCGCGGCGCGCATGCCCGGGGCTGGCCGGCCCGGGGCCACGCTCGGACCTCGCCCCCCGACCTCGCCGACTGCGGCGCGCGGCTCGCCTATGCTCCGCTGCCCGCGCCCCCGCCCCGGAGCGCCGGCACTCGCAAGGAGCCAGAACCCATGGAGCGGATCCTCCGAGAAAATGCTTTCCGCGGCGAGACCCACATCGTGACCGGCGCCGCGCAGGGCATCGGCTTCGCGGTCGCCTCGGCACTCGCCGTCCACGGCGCGCAGGTCGTGATGGTGGACCTCGACCCCGCGCAGCTCGCGAAGTCGCGCGATGCGATCGCCGCCGCAGGCGGCGTCCGGCCGATCGCCGCCGCGGCCGACGTCGCGAACGAAGCGCAGGTGCAGCAGACCGTGGCCGACACGCTCGCCGCAACCGGCGCGATCCATGGCCTCGTGAACGTCGCCGGCGTCACGCGCGATGTGCGACTCGTCAAGAAGAGCCTCGACGAGTTCAAGTTCGTGCTCGGCGTACACCTGCACGGGACCTTCTTGTTCACGCGCGAGGTCGCGGTGCAGCACTGGCACGCGCTGTTCAAGCAGAACGGCAATCAGCCTCTCACGGACGGCGTGAATCGATTCATCGTGAACTTCTCGTCGGTCTCGGCGCGCAATGGCAACATCGGACAGGTCGACTACACCGCCGCAAAGGGCGCGATCGAGGGGGTCACGAAGACCACCGCGCGCGAATTCGCCGGCTACGGCGCGCGCGTGAACGCGATCGCACCGGGGCCGGTCGACACGCCGATGCTCGCGAAGATCGACGCCCCGGGACGCGAGCGCATGATGCGCTCGACGATCCTCGGCCGCCTCGCGCAACCCGCCGAGATGGCCTCCGCGGTCGTCGCGCTCGCGGACCCGAAGCTGCTCGGCTACTGCACCGGCCAGATCCTCGGCATCAACGGCGGAATGTATCTGTTCTAGCGAGCACGGAGCAGGCGCGCGAGGATCGGGATCGCGACCGCGACGCCGGCCTCGGGATTGCGCACCAGATAGTGCCAGTGCAGGCCCGGGGTCGTGTTGACCTCGGCAATGCAGCCTCCGCTCTCCAGCAGCGAGACGCCCGGATCGCGTGTGATCACGTCGACGCCCGCGAGGCGGATGCCGAGCACCTCGGCCGCGCGGCCGGCCTCGGCGCAGAGATCCTTGCCGATGTTCGCCCGCAGCGACTCGCTCTCGCGCTCGCTGCCGGCGTTCGAGACACCCTTCACCACGACGCGCGCGCCCGCCGGCGGCACCTCGCCGAGCCGGCGTCCCGCGCGCCGGAGCGCGGCCTCGCAGTCGAGGTCGATCGCGATGCGCCCGGTGCTGCCCGAGCCGCCGCGCGAGGCGCGGCGCTGGTTCTCGAGTTCGATCAGCGCGCGCACGCTGTGCCGGCCGTCGCCGACGACCGCGGCCGGGCTGCGCCGCACCGCGTCGAGCAACTCGCCGTCGAGGAGGAGCAGCCGATAGGCGTCGCCCGGAACCTGCTCCTCGATCCAGAGCTCGCGCGAGAGCAGCGACGCGTGCAGCGCCGCGCGCGCGAGCGCGCGCGGCGTCTCGACCCCGAGCGTCACGCCCGCGCCGCCGCCCGTCCCCTGCGCCGGCTTGACGACACAGGGGCGGCCGAGCGCGCGCAACAGCGTTCGAGCCGGCCCCTGATCGTGCAGCGAGAAGTGCTCCGCCCGCGGCACCGGTAGTCCCGCGCGCGCGAGCAGCTGATGTGCGAGCGGCTTGTGTCCGGCGATCCGGAGCGCCACCGGGTCGTCGAGCGCAACGCGCATCCCGCAGACGCGCGTGCGCACGCCCGCACGACGAATCTCGAAGAAGCCGGCCCCGAGGCTCTCGATCTCGGCCGCGAGTGCGCCCGCGGCCTCGCGCCAGATGCGCTCCCAGAACTCGGGCGGTTGCGAGGCCGGCGGATCCGGCGCGAGTCGGCGCCGCAGGGCGAGACCCGCGCGTTGCAGCTCGCGCCACCAGCGCAGCGCCCCGACCATGCGCGACATCCAGGCCCGCCGCCGCTGCCGCGCGAAGCGCGCCGCTAGTCCTGTGCGTCGATCACGAGGCAGCCGCTGCTCGCGAGCTCCACGTGGACCCAGGCGTTCGAGAACTTTCCCTGCTTGACGGAGGCCACGTAAGCGGCCTCCTGCTCGGTCTTCTGCTGGCAGCGCTTCAGCAGCTCGTCCGCGATTTCGAGCGGCACCACGACGACGCCGTTGTTGTCGCCGAAGATCAGGTCTCCCGGCTTCACGACGATGCCGCCGCACTGAATCGGAAAGTTGATCTCCCCCGGGCCGCGGTGCAGCGGGCCCACGGGCGTCACACCGATCGCAAACACGGGAATCCGCGCTTCGCGGATGCCGTCGATGTCGCGCACCAGACCGTCGACGACGATGCCGGCGATCCCGCGGTGTCTGGCCTTGTTCGAGACCAGATCGCCCAGCACCGCGTTCATCTGCGAGCCGCCGGCGTCGATCACCAGTACGTCGCCAGGACGCGCGACGTCGAGCGCCGCGTGCACCATCAGATTGTCGCCCGGGAAGACCTTGACCGTGCAGGCCGGTCCGACCAGCGGCATGAGATCGGTGTCGGTCTGGTTCTGGATCTCGGGCCGCATGGTGTAGAGGCGGTTCATCAGGTCCGAGATCATCGGCCCCTCGAAGCCGCGGAACGCGGCGACCAGCGCGGGGTCCGGACGGCGAATCTCGTGGCGGATGCGGAATCCGGGCCCGGGGTGGAGCTCGGAGCTCTGCGGCTTCTGATCGGCGGTCATGGCACTCCCTTCGTGTACGTCTCGGGCCTGCACGCCCGGCGGATGGATTCGGTCCGGCGCCGCGCCCGCGCCGGCGGCGCTCCCGGGCTCGAGCGCTCGCATCAGATCGGGTACGCGGTAGCTGCGCGACGCATCCAGGCTGGCGCGCGCGAGGCGTCCGAAGACCGCCCGCGAGGCGTCCGCGAGCGAACTCTCGGAGCCCTGCTCCGCGAGCCACGCTCCGACGTCGGCCATTTCCTGCGCGCGGCGTGACGCGTGACGCGGATAGGTCGGCATCTGCCGCTCGAGGGCCTCGACGGTGCCCGGATAGAACTCGCGCAGGGCCGCGAGCAGCTCCTCGCCGAAGCCGGCGCGCTGCGCCGCGCACAGGCTCTCGAAGCCGGCTGCGACGACGGCCTTGTTGAAGCCCGAGAAGCAGAGCTTGAACGCGGAGGCGTCTCCGATCGCCGCTCCGACGACGCGCACCGGCAGCGCGCGCGCGAGCTCGCTCGCGAGCCCGGCCGCGTCCGCGCCGGAGAGCAGCAGCGCTCCCCGCGTTCCGAGATCCCGCGCCGAGCCCAGGAAGGCGCCGTCGACCGCGCGCGCTCCAACCGCTTCGAGATTTCGCGCGATCTCGCGCGCAGTCGCGGGCGCGATCGAGTTCGCGTCGAGGTAGAGCAGGCCCTCCGCCTGAGGATTTCGCGCGCCCGCAACGCCCTGCGCGCGCAGGATCTCCGCGCAGTGACGCGCGGTCGCGAGCGCGTGCTGCTGGGGCACGAGCGAGACCACCAGATCCGCGTCGGCCAGCAGCGCATCCAGGCTGTCGCGCGCGATCAGCCCCGCGGCGGACGCCGCCCGCCGCGTCCTCTCGCTGCGCTCGCGCAGCCAGCTCGCGACGCAGAAACCCGCGCGCACCAGCCGGCTGCCGAATGCGGCGCCGAGATCGCCCGGGTAGAGCAGCGCGATGCGCTCGAGGCTCTGAGCCTGCGCCGACACCACTAGCTCGTGAGCCGGCGCCGGTGCAGCAGCCGGCGCAGCAGCGGAGCCAGCGTCGCAAGCGAGGGCATGGGATCGTCCCACGCGAAGAGCGGCAGCACCTGCGGGTGCAGCAAGCTCCGGATCCAGCCCCAGAATCCGAGCTCTCCGCGCGCGCGCAGCTCGTGGTAGGCGAGAAAATCGTCGTAGGGAGACCAGAGCCTGAGCCCGCGGCGATACTCGCCAAACACTACCGGCGGCAGCCCGACGAGGCGGTCGTAGACGAAGCTGCCGAGGTCGAAGCCGCTCGCCGCGACCAGCGGATTTCCCGCCGTGAAGCGCGCGTTGCACTCGATCAGCTTGAGCCGGCCGTCGCGAGGGTCGCGCTTGAACTCGACGTTTCCGAGCCCGCGCAGCCCGACCGCTCGGAACAGCGCGAGTCCGAGATCGGCGACCTCGGGGTTCCAGTCGGTAATGTGATAGGTCGCTCCGCCCATGTTTGGCGGATAGCGGCGCAGAACCCGCTTCGTGAAGTGGAACAGCGCCCGGCCTTCCGCGTCGAGGTAGCTGTAGTAGCTGCAGAGCAGGGTGTCCGGCCCGGGGATGAACTCGAGCAGTACGACTTCGAGGCCATGGGAGGCAACTGCCTGCAGCTGCACGCGCAGCTCCGCCAGCGACTCGGCGCGCAGGTACTTGCGGCGGAACACGCGCTCGAAGCGGTGGCTGAGCAGCGGCTTGACCAGCAGCGGAAAAACGAGCTCTTTTTCGATCGGCTCGAGCTCTGCTCCGCGCGAGATCTCCCAGAAACGCGGTGTCGGGATCCCGGCCTCGGCCGCCGCGCGGTAGCTGCTGAGCTTATTGAGCAGGCGCAGCCGTACTTCTGGGTCCGCCTCCTCGATCTTGAATTTCGCTGCCAGCTCCGCGTGGTAGCGCGCGGCGATCTCGAGCCCCTCGTCGCAACACAGCAGCAGCACCGCACCGCGCAGGAATTCCGACTCGGGGCCGAGCAGGAAACGCTCCCAGGCCTGGGCGTTGCCGCCGTCGCCGCCGAGCGGGATCCAGTGCACGTAGCGCGAGTGGTGCAGGTTTTTATTTGCCGCCGCCAGCGCGTAGACCTTCACCCCGCGGCGGCCGAGGCTGCGTGCGACCGAGAGCGCGTTCGCGAGGCCACCCACGATCAGCGCGGGCGGGAGCGGAAGCCCTGCGGCAGGGAATTGCGGCATCGGGCTCTTCATCGGCCCGCCTCGCGGCCCGATTGACTGCGGGTGCCCCGCCCGATGCGCGCGAAGAGCAGCGCGGCGGCGCGGCGCTCGAGACTCGCCGCGGGCGAGATCGCGAGCAAAGCCGCGCTGTAGACCCCCATCCCGAGCAGCGCGGGGAGCAGCACGAAGAGCTCGCGGCAGGGCCAGATTGCCCCAGCCATCGCCGTGGCGGCCAGCGCGTGCCGCAGCAGCGCGCGGCCCGGGATGCCCATGCCGAGGCGCGCCGCCGAGGCGAGGTTCGAGACGCACAGGATTCCCTGGGCGGCGACCGTGGCTGCGGCCACCCCGACTGCCCCGTGCGATTCGACCCACCAGATCGCGCAGCCGACCTGCACCGGCAGCGCGAAGGCGTAGGCGCCGAGGATCGAGCCCACCCGCCCGCGGCCGGTGAGGAAGGTGGTGCAGACCGACGAGAGGCCCGAGCAGGCGATTCCGAGCGCGAGGATGCGCAGCACCGGGGCCGCCGCCGCGAACTCGCCGCTCGGATAGAGCGCAACGGCGCTCTCGCAGAGCAGCGCGAGTCCGAGCGCGCTCGGCGTCAGCACCGCGGAGAAGACCTGCAGGCCGTCGCGGCCGACGGCGTTCGCGCTGCTTCCCTCGCGGCTGAAGACCGGCAGGAACGCGCGCTGAGCGAGCAGCGGGACGAGGAACAGCACGTCGACGAAGTTGATCGCCGCGCCGAACATCGCGGCCTCTTCCGTGGTCGAGAAGCGGGTCAGGATCATCACGCTCGCCGAGCGCAGTGCCGCATACGCGAAGCCGATCGCCATGAAATGCGGGCCCTCGCGCAGCAGCGCGAGCACGCGCGTGCGCCGGACGCGCAGCCGCATCCCGCTCAGCAGGTCACGCGAGAGCTTCGCGATCAGCGCGATCTGGAGCAGCTGCGTCACGAGGAAGACCAGCGCGATCCCGAGCAGGCCGCCGCCCAGCACGTAGACGAGGCCCGCGCCGATCAGCATCAGCAGCGAGCGCGAGACCGGCAGCGTCGCGGTGCGATCCATGCGCTCGTAGGCCTCGGAGCAGGCCGTCAGTGTCTCGACGGCGACGAGGCCCAGTCCGACCCCCACGAAGAGCGCGAGCAGCCAGAGGTGGTCGGGCATGTACCCGGTCGCGACCGCGGCACCCAGCGTCGCGGCCGCGAAGGCGACCGAGAGCACGCCGCGCATCGCGAGCACGCTGCCGAAGAGCTCGCCGGCGTCCTCGCGCCCGGACGCGAGACCGCGTACCAGGCTCGAATTGAGCCCGAACATCGCGATGTTGCGAAAGAAGTCGACGTAGCGCTGGGCGCCGAGCAGGAGCCCGTAGTCGGTGCCGAGCTGGTCGGTGATCAGCAGCGTCGTCGCGAGGCCGAGCACCAGACGCACGGCGTTGCCCGCGCCGAGCAGCGCCGTGTTGCGCAGCACGCGGCGCCCTTCGCTTCCGAGAGCCTGGCTGCGAGGCGGCGGCAGCGCAGCCGCGATGCCTTCGCGCGCGCCGATCGGCGCGGCCTGGGAGTGAGTCATCGTGGTTGCCCCGGGGGCGCAGCATCCTAGCCGCCGCCTGCAGCCTTTATCGGCCCCCGGCGCGCACGAGTTGACGCAGTTCTGCACCCCCGGGAGCGCCTATCACGCGTGCGCAGCGCGTGCGCAACTCCCGCGCAACCCGCGCGCCCGACACCCGACTCGGGCGCGGAGCCACTCACGAGCAGACGCCCACTGGACGACACGCGCAGCGATGAACCAAAGCCTGCTCAGAATGCAATGGCGCGCGCGCCTGTGGCGCGCGCTCGAGACGCTGCGCGACTGCGCCCCGCCGCGCTTCGCGCTCGGCTGCCTCGACCTCCTGGCCGCCCTGGTGTGGCTCGCGAGGGGCCAGCGCTACCGCGCTCTCGACCGCGCCTGCCGGATCCGGCGCATCGTGCGCATCGGCCCGCTCGATCGGCTGGCGGGTCGGATCGTGCAGCGGATCGAGGCGCGCAGCTGCCGCGGCGCCGATGGGCTCCCGCTCGCGAGCCGCGCCAACCGCCTGCTGGACGACTTCCGCGCCAGCAGGGCCGCGCAGGCGTTGTTCCGCGGCCGCATCCAGACCTGGGAGCGCCTGGTGACGATCGGGAACCAGGTCATGATCCTGAAGCAGCCCGACCCGGCGAGCGGCGAGCTCGGCGTGATCATGCTCAAGTACAGCCCGGGCTTCGGCTGCTTCGCCGCGCTCTACGACCTGCCGCGCGTGCTGGAGCGCTACCAGCTGGTGCTCGAGCCTAGCTGGGTCGGCTACGAGGATCCCGTCTTCCGACTCTTCTTCGACCGCGAGCGCGGCGTCGTCGTGCAGGCACAGCAGCCGCGCGACTTCGAGACCCTCCTGTGCATGAGTCCGAACCTGGTGCCGGTCCCCTTCTCGTCCGGCAACTGGGTCGACTGCCAGCACTTCCACCCGCTGCCCGGAACGCACAAGGACTACCTCGCGGTCTTCGTCGCGAACTGGTCCCCCCACAAGCGCCACGAGCTTGCGCTGGATGCGCTGGCCCAGATCCCGGACCCCGGCGCGCGCATCGCGCTCGTCGGCTACCCGTGGCGCAATTACACGCGCGAACGCGTGCAACACCAGGTGCGCCGGCGCGGCCTCGAGTCGCGCGTCGATTTCTACGAGCGCATCGACCGCGCCGCGGTGAATCAGGTCCTGAACCGCTCGCACTGCACGCTGCTGCTCTCGCGCAAGGAGGGCTCGGCCAAGATCTTCTACGAGTCGCTCGCGGCCGGCACCCCGGTGCTGATGGCGGCCGACCACGAGGGCGTGCCGCACGCGCACGTCAACGAGCGAACTGGAATGCTCGCAGCGCCGCATGCGCTCGCGGGCGCGATGCTGCAGCTGCGAGCTGCCGGCAGCCGCCTGGATCCGCAGCGCTGGTGGCAGGAGAATGCGTCGATCGAGGCCTCGACGCGCGAGCTCGAGCGGGTGCTCTGCGCGCGCGCGGTGGCCGAAGGCCATCCCTGGATCCGCGGGCTCTACGCCAAGAAGAACGACCCGAATCTCCAGTACTGCGATCCGACGCTGCGCGAGCGCCTCGAGCCGGCCTACCGCGAGCTCGCAACACTGCTGCGCCCCGACGCCGAGCTGCGCCGCTATCGCCTCAGCTTCGAGCGTCCCGTGGATGCTCCCGCGCCGCTGCGGGCCGACTGCCTGCGGAGCGCCGCGTGAGGGACTTCGCGCGCACGCTGAAAGGCGTCGCCGGCAGCGCGCTCTGCGCGCTCGGCGCACAGCGCGCGCTGCTGCGCGAGACGGGCGTCGTGGTCGCGTTCCACCGCGTGAACGACCGCACGGCCGGCGACGCGCTCTCGGTGAGCGTGGCGCACTTTGCAAGACTCTGCCGCTTCTTCCGCCGCCACTTCGACGTGATCCCGCTCGGCGCGCTGCTCGATCGCCTCGAGGCGAGGCAGCCGCTCGCAGGTTGCCTCGCGATCAGCTTCGACGACGGCTACCTCGATAACTACAGCTGCGCCGCACCGGTGCTCGCAGAGCTGGGGCTGCCGGCCACCTTCTTCGCGGTGAGCAGCTTCCTCGGCACCCAGACCCGCGCGTGGTGGGACGCCGGAATCGAGCCCGCGCCGGCGTGGATGAGTTGGGCCCAGCTGCGCGAGCTGCACGCGGC
>CAYTJA010000325.1:0-31261 GCA_964437835.1 uncultured Spirochaetales bacterium | reverse complement strand
GGCGGTGCTGAAGTAGATGCGGCCCGCGGCTGCGTCGACGGCTGCGGTTCCGACGATCCCGCCGATGTCGCCGCCGGGGACGACGTTGCGCGTCCAGTAGGGCAGCGCGGAGGGATCCAGGTCGTTCCACGCGACGCCGCTCACTTCGTTCACGCCATCGCGGTCGATCACGTAGTAGGTGCCGTCCTTGTTGCCGATCCCGAGCACATCACGCGGGGACCCGCCGAAGCTGATCGTGAACAGATTCGGCGCGGCGCCGAAGGCGAGGTCGGCATTGTCGATCTCGCGCGGACGCCAACGCCAGGCCGGCGTGCCGTCGAGCTGCAGCGCCACGATCGCCTCGTCGTAGGGCGGCATCGGCGGCGGCGGCTCGGGCGTCCCGGGGTTCGCGTCGGTGTCGCAGTTGCTGCTCGCGAAGTAGAGCAGGCCGCGCGCGAGGTCGGCCGCGGGCGTCGACCAGACGTTCGCACAGCCCGTCAGCGTGCGGTCGAAGTTGCAGCCGCTGCGCGTCGCGAAGAAGCCGGCCGGGAGTCCCAGCTCGGCCTCGCTGTGGTAGCCGTCGAAGCGGCGGATCTCGTCGCCGGCGTCCGGCCGGCAAGTGCTGCCGGTCTCGAGATCGAAGAAGAAGGCGAACTCGCCGCTGTCGGCGTCGAGCGAGTAGAAGCCGCCCTTGCCGGTGCCGACGTCGTTCACGTCCATGCCGAAGTAGAGCTGGCCGTTCGCGAACAGCGCCGAGCTCTCGATCTGGTTGCGCTCGCCCGCGAAGCCGCAGAGGCCGGGCGGTTGGCCCAGGCCGTCGACGCAGCCGGTGCCGGCCGTGAAGCGCCAGAGCTCGGCACCCGTGACGGCGTCGAGCGCGTAGAAGATCTCGCCGGAGCCGATGAACACGGCCCGGGCGCCGTTCACCTCGCCAACGGTTACGGACGCGGCGTGCGGGAAGGCCGCGCCGGGCTGCTGCGCGGTCGTGAAGCGCCACAGCTCGCTGCCCTCGCGCATGCGCAGCGCGTAGACGTTGCGATCCCAGGAGAGGAAGTAGACCACCTGCGTCGGCCCCTCGTTCGGGAGCTCGACGGCCGCCACGCTAGGCGATCCCGTGATGATCGCGTCGGCGAGGAAGCTCCAGCGCGGCTGCAGCAGGTGAACGTTCGCGCTGGTGACGATCGACTCGCCCGCGTTGAAGAAGGTGCGGGCCTCGCTGCCGGCGTAGGTCGGCCACTCGGTCAAGGGCTCGAGATTGCCGGGGTGGACTGCGACGCCGTCCGGAAACGCGAGATTCTGGCGCAGGATCTCGGGCGCCAGCGGGTTGCCGAGCCCGTCGAAGCGCACGCGCCAGACCTTGCCGTTGGGACCGGGCCCCAGGTTCGGGAAAGTGCCGACGAGGTCGAGATCCGCGTAGTAGAGCGTGCCGTCGGGTCCGACCGCGATGCCCTGCGGCGTGCCGGTCGCGTGCGGCGGTACGGGATTCGGCGGGTCGACGATCATGCGCACCAGCGCGCCGTTCGTGTCGTACTCGCCGATGTCTCCACCTAGCACTTCTGAGACGTACAGATTTCCGTTCGGAGCGATCGCGATGCCGGTGTAGGTGTTGAGGCCGCTGAAGGGCAGGAACACCTCGCGGTTCACTGTGGTTGCGAAGGGGGCGCCGGTGGCGTCCTGCAGGCCGCAGCCGTGCGCGGCATCGCTGCCGGTGGGGAAGGGCGGCGAGAAGCGCAGCACCTGGAAGCTGCTGCTCGAGGCGACGTAGACGCGCCCCTGGTCGTCGATCGCGACCCCGCCCGCGGTTCCGATGTCGGTCGCGAGCTTGCAGAAATTCGTGCTGCGGGCGTTCGTCGCGGGATAGGCGCCGGGCGGGCCCGGAAACACGTCGTAGGGCGGAAACCAGAGCATCAGCTGGCCCGTGGTCTCGCCGATGCTCTGGCCGCCGACCTCGGTCGTGAAGAGCAGACCCTCGGGCGTCGTCGCGCAGCCGTGGGGCTCGGCCTGCGCGATCAGATAGCTCGCCGTGAGCTTGCCGACCTGCTGCCCGTCCGGCGCGAACACACCCCAGCCGGGCGGCGGATTCGGCTGGCCCGAATCCTCGCCCATGACAAAGCGCCCGCTGCCGTCCGGAAGGCGGCAGATCATGCCGTTCACGTCGCGGCCACCGGCCGCGGCAGTCGGAATGAAGATCTCGTCGAGTTGACCGGGTGTCCCGAGGGTGTCGACGTCGAAGCGCCGCAGCCTGTTGCCCTCGGTCGCGAAGAGCAGCATTCCAGAGGGGCCGGGGGCGGCGGCGGACGGGCTCGGCAGCGCAGCGAAGCAGAGCGCGAGCAGGGGGAGATGCAGGATCGCTCTGGTGCGCATTGCCGGGGCCTCGCTGGATCGACTCCAGCAGGCCCCATTCTCTCACGTTTCGCGCGGGCTGCGCAGCACGAGCCGCACGCGGTCGGCGCTCAGGTGCGCCGCGCGGCGATCACCTCGAAGCCCGCGTAGGGCGCGAGCGCCGCCGGGATCCTCACCGAGCCGTCGCGCTGCTGGTGGTTCTCGAGCAGCGCGATCAGCACCCGCGGCACTGCGATCGCGGTGCCGTTCAGCGTGTGAGCGTGCCCGCTGCGTTTCGGCTGCTTCTGCCGGAAGCGGATCTTGAGCCTGCGGGCCTGATAGTCGGTGCAGTTCGAGGTGCTGGTGATTTCTCCCCAATCGCCCTTTTCGCCGCGCCCGGGAATCCAGGCCTCGAGGTCGAACTTGCGATAGGCGGGAGCGCCGAGGTCTCCGGCGGCGACGTCGATCACGCGGTACGGCAGCTCGAGCTCTCTGTAGATCTGCTCCTCGAGCGCGAGGATCTCCGCGTGCATCGCCTCCGAGGCCTCGGGCAGCGTCAGTGCGAAGAGCTCGACCTTGGTGAACTGGTGCACGCGGTAGAGGCCCTTGCTCTCGCGCCCCGCAGAGCCGGCCTCGGTGCGGAAGCAGTGCGAGAGGCCGGCCATGCGCAGCGGGAGCTGTTCCGCTTCGAGCATTGTGTCGGCGTAGAGGCCGCCGAGGGTGATCTCGGCGGTGCCGATCAGGTCGAGATCGGTTCCCTGCACCGAGTAGATCTGGGTTTCGGGACCGCGCGGGCTGAACGCGAGGCCGTCGACGACGCTGCGCTTCGCGAGGTCGGGTGTGAGGTAGGGCGTGAAGCCGGCGCGGATCGCGCGATCGAGCGCAAAGCGCTGCAGCGCGAGCTCGAGCAGCACGGCCTCGCGTTTCAGGAAGTAGAACTTCTGCCCCGTCACGCGCGCGCCGGCTTCGAAGTCGAGCAGGTCGAGCGCGGCCGCGAGCGCGAGGTGATCCTTCGGCTCGAAGTCGAAGCTGCGCGGCTTTCCGACCTGGCGCAGCTCGCGGAAATCCTGCTCGCCGCCGGCCGGCACCTCCGGGTGGACCAGGTTCGGAATCGCGAGCAGCAGCGCTTCGAGCTCGGAGCGCGTTCGCTCGGCGGTCTGCTCGAGGGCGGCGACGGCTTCCTTGAGCCGCCTCCCCTCCGCGACGTGCGCCTCGCGCTCCTCGGGCGCGAGCTTGCGCTTGCCCGTCTCCTGGTGCTCGTTGCGGCGCCGGTTGCACTCGTTCAGCTGCGTCTGCGCGGCGGCACTGCGATCGTAGGCCGCGATCGCGGCCCCGAGATCCGCGTGCGAGCCGCGGCGCTGCAGGCTCTCGGCGATGCGGTCGCGCTGATCGGCGAGGGAGCGGGGGTCGAGCACGCGGCAAGGGAAGCACAGCGCCGGCGGCCGCTCCAGGGTGGCGCGCTGCCGAAGCACCCATCAGCGAATCAGCTGTACCTCCGGAAGCACGCGCTTCGCCAGGCGCGCGAGGATGCGATCCGCCGTCACGAGGACCGCACGGAGCTCGATCGCGGCGGCCAGGTAGAGGCAGCCGTAGACGGAATGCTGGAAGGCCGTCGCGAGGAGCAGGCCTCGCGCGGCGAGCGTGCTGCTCGCGAGCAGCTCGGGCTGCTCATCGCCCCAGAGCTCGCGGATTGCCTGGGCTTCGGCGGCGCTGCACTCGCCGCGTCGAACTCGGGTCCACAGCACGTTCAGAAGCTCTGGAACGATCAGGTCGGGTGCGAATAGCTCGCAGTCCTGTGCGGCATAGTCGCCGAGCAGCTGGCGCGAAGCCTCCGAGCCGGACTCAGGGAAATACCAGCGCATGACCACGCTGACGTCGACGACGCGGTTCACTTGCCGCGAGACCGGCGGATGATTTCTTCGCTGGACAGGGTCCCGCGAAACTTGCGCGCCAGCTTTCGCTGCAACCGCTTCAGCTTCGGAAGTGAGAGGAGAATCCGCCGGCGGCGCAGATCCTCTTCGACGGCGCGCTGCAGGATCTCGTTGATCAGCGCGTTCAGGCTGCGACTCTCTTCTCGGGCGCGGCGCTTCAGGGCTGCGGTGACGTTCGGGGAAAGGTTGCGGACGGTCATGGCACCCATTGCGGGACCTCGGGGTGATGGCACAGTGCTATCACACGCCGATCACGGAGGCAACCCGAGCTCCGCGCGCCGATGTCGCGCGCTTCAGTCCGTGCCCCGACGGCGGAGGTCGGCGACAGCGCCGGCGGCGAGGCCGGGGAAAACTGCGATCGCGGCCGCGAAGCCAGCGAGGCGAAGCCGATGGGAGCGAGGGCGGGGAGCCCCCATGACGTCCTCCGATCCGGGCGCCGACCCCGCGCAGCAGCCTACACCGCTTCGCAGCTCGGTGGGAAGCTCCAGCTGGTATCGTGCGGCCCCGGAGGAACCATGCCCGACTACCAGCGGATCCTGTACGAGAAGGAGCGCGGCCGCGCGCGCATCGTCTTCAATCGGCCGGAGCGGCACAACGCGGTCGACGGCCTCACTTCGCGCGAGCTGTCCGACGCGCTCTGGACGGCCGACGCCGACGACGAAGTGCACGCGGTCGTGATCAAGGGCAACGGAGCTTCCTTCTGCTCCGGCGCGGACCTGCGCGGCTACGAGAGCTCCCCCGAGCGGATCGGGCGCAAGGGCACGCGCCACATCGACGACGACGCCTGGCAGATCGAGCAGGGCCAGCGCCTGAACCTCACGGCCTTCGACATGCACAAGCCCGTGATCGCGCAGGTGCACGGCAACTGCCTTGCGCTCGGAACCGTGATCGCGCTCTTCTGCGACCTCGTGATCTGCGCGGACGACGCGCGCATCGCGTTCCCGCCCGCGCGCGATCTGGGCGCGCTGCCCTCGAACATGTGGCTCTATCACGTGGGCCCGCAGTGGGCGAAGCGGCTCACGATGACCGGAGACTCGATCACCGGCGCCGAGGCCGCGGAGATCGGCTTTGCGCTGAAGTCCGTGCCGGCGGCGCTGCTCGAGGCCGAGGTCGAGCAGCTGCTCGACCGCTTCGCGAAGATCGACCATCACCTGCTCAGCGCGAACAAGCGCATCGTCAACATCGGCCTCGAGCTGATGGGCGCGCGCACGCTCCAGCGCCTCGCGGCCGAGAACGACGCGCGCGCGCACCTCGCTCCGGGCACGCGCGTCTATTATGAGCGCGTCAAGGAGCTCGGCGTCACACGCGCGTTCAAGCAGCGCGACGCCGCGTTCGGCGACGGCCGCGCGCGCGTGCGCGGTCCGGAGATCCGCGACGACGAGGGACGGCTCGTCGATCCCTGAGACGTGGAGCGGAGGCAGCCAGATGCAGGCGAACGCCGTGGAAGCAGGCAACTCCACTGCCTATCGCTATCCCTTCGGCCCCTATCCGACGGGCTGGTATCTCGCGCTCGAGTCGAAGGAGCTAGCGAGCGGCGCGGTGGTACCGCTGATCCTCTTCGGCCGCGAGCTGGTCGCGTTCCGCAGCGAGCCGAGCGGCCGTGCGGTGATCCTCGACGCGCACTGCCCGCACATGGGCGCACACCTGGGCTACGGCGGCGCGGTCGACGGCGAGGGCATCCGCTGCCCCTTCCACCGCTGGCGCTTCGACCTCCGCGGCCGCTGCGATGATGTGCCCTACGACCGCGAGCACAGGCTCCCGAACGCGGGCTTGCGCGCGTGGCCCGTGCACGAGACCAGCGGCCTCGTGCTGATCCACTACAGCGAGTCCCGCGCGGAGCCGAGCTGGCGCATTCCGGACCTGCCCGAGTGGGGCCTGCCTGGCTGGCTCGGCTACGAGACCGTGAGCTGGAAGATCCGCATGCACGTACAGGAGCTCTGCGAGAACATCCCGGATACCGCGCACTTTGCCTACGTGCACGAAGTGCCCGGCACTCCGGCCGCCGAGGTCGAGACCCAGGGCCACATCTACCGCCAACGCAGTTATTTCAAGGAGACCGGTGCGACCTTCACCGTGCAGGAGGCGCACGGGCTCGGCCTCGTCTGGCTGCGCAGCGGCGACAACCTCGTGTTCCTGACCGCGACGACGCCGCTCGACGCGGAGCGCTGCGAGCTGAAGCTCTTGTATCTCGCGCGTGAGCAGCCCGGCGCGCGAGAGCTCTCGCCCTCGAGCCGCGCGATGATCGATCTGATCTCCGCAACGACCGCACGCGACGTGCCGATCTGGGAGCACAAGGTGTACCGAGATAAGCCCGCCCTCGTCCCCGGCGACGGCCCGATCGCGCTGCTGCGCCGCTGGGCGCGGCAGTTCCACGAGGCGCCGGTCGCGGTGGGCGGTGATGCCGCTGGGTGAACGCCGCGGACTGCTTCAGCGGTTTGCGCGCTTCGGGCCCGACGTCAGCGCGGCACCACGCGGCGGCCGGCCGTCCAGCCGCCGTCGACGACGAGTGAGCTGCCGGTGACGAAGGAGGCCTCGTCCGAGGCGAGGAAGAGTGCGCAGTTCGCGACTTCCTCGGGCTTGCCGAGCCGCTCCATCGCGTGCCAGCTGCGCATCTGCTCGCGCACGTGTTGCAGCTCCGGGCGCGCGAGCTCCCGGATGATCGGGGTGTCGATCAGCCCCGGGCACAGGCAATTCACGCGGATACCGGCAGCGGCGTAGTCGAGCGCCATGTTCTTCGTCATCAGCACGACGCCGCCCTTCGAGGCGTGGTAGGGCAGTGAGCCGGCCATGCCCTCGAGGCCTTCGACGCTCGCGAGGTGCACGATCGCGCCCTTGTGCTGCGCGAGCATGCTCGGGAGCACGTGTTTGGCGACGAGAAAGGAGCCCTTCAGATTGATGTCGAGGACGCGGTCCCACTCGGCGGTGTCGAGCTGATGCGCGGGAGCGCCGCCGCCGACGCCCGCGGCGTTCACGAGCACGTCGATGCGGCCGAGCGCTGCGAGCACGGCCTTCACCGCGGCCTCGATCTGCGATTCGACGCGCACGTCGAGGCCGTCGCGGAACAGCGAGCGCGGCGCGGCCGCCTGCACCCGGCTCCACTGCGCAGGGTCCACCGGCTTCTGCCGATCGAGGCCGGCGATCGTCGCGCCCTCGCGCGCGAAGCGCTCGGCGCAGGCGGCGCCGATGCCCGATGCGGCTCCGGTGATGAGGGCGATCTTGTCGTCGAGACGGCCCATCTGGGCTCCTTTCCTGATGGCCTTCGTTCGCCTGCGGCTCACTGCGCGGGGCAAGGCCGCTTGCGCATTGACTTCGCTCGCCTCCGGCTCACTGCGCGCGGCCTGGCCGCTTGCATCTCGAGTGGCTGCGGGCTCGCGGCGCGCGATCCGCGCGGCTGCGACCGCGCGGGCGCTCATGCTACAGGCCGGCGGGTTAGACTGTCGACCGCGTCGCTCGCGCGTCTCGCCACGTACCCGCCGGTGGAGCCATGGCTCTCGCTGCATCCGTTCCCGCCGCCTCCCCGGGCCCGGCACCTGGACCCTGGCTCCTCGATCTGCCGCGCGACCTGCTGCTCTTCATCGCGACCCCCGCGCTGCTGATTCCGCTCTTCGCGCTGCTGCGCCAGGGCGCCGACGACGTCTCGATCTACGCGGCGGTCGCGGCCTTCGGGGCGACGGGTCACCACCTGCCGGGCCTGCTGCGTGCCTACGGCGACCGCGAGCTCTTCGCGCGCTACCGCACGCGCTTCGTGCTCGGCCCGCTGCTGCTCGCCGCGCTCTGTCTCGGCATGAGCTTCGCCGACCTGCGCGGCCTGATGTTCCTCTCGATCACCTGGGGCACCTGGCACGGTCTCGCGCAGGTCTACGGCCTCGGCCGCATCTACGATGCGCGCACGGGTTATTTCTCGCCAGCTGCAGCGAGGCTCGACAAGGCGCTCTGCATCGCGTGGTTCGGCGGCGGGCTGGTGCTCTCCTCGGGCCGCAGCGCAGACCTGCTCGAGGAGCTCTACAAGTGCGGCGTGCCGCCGATCGCGCCCGCAGCCGTGCATTCGTTCCAGCAGCTCTGGCTCGGCGCGACGCTGCTGCTGACGGCGCTCTGGCTCGCGCAGTTCGCGCGCGACCGCCTGCGCGGGAGTGCTGCGAAGGGCGCTGGCGCCGCGCGCCCCAACGACGCGAAGCTGCTGCTCTTCGTCTCGAGCTTCTCGTACTGGTGGTATGCGACGGTTCCGGTAGAGCACGCGATCATCGGCATCGCGCTCTTCGAGGTCTTTCACGACGTCCAGTACCTGAGCATCGTCTGGCTATACAACCGCAAGCTCGCGATCCGGGGCCAGAAGCTCGGTCGCTTCAATCACTTCGTCTTCGAGCCGGGTCTGCCGCGCGTGCTGATCTACCTCGGACTCGTCGCCGCCTACGGAGGGATCGACTTCTTCGGCCGGCAGCTCTCGACGGGCGAGCTGAATCAGGCGCTAGGCGCGCTGCTGCTGTGTTCCGGATTCCTGCACTTCTACTACGACAGCTTCCTGTGGAACCTGCGCGACGCCTCGACGCGGCAGGATCTCGACGTCTCTGCCGCGCCCGTGCCGATCGCGCCGCGCGTTACACCGCCGGCCTGGCTCGCCCAGGCGTGGAACTGGTCCTGGCTGGTGCTGCCGCTGTCGCTGTTGCTGGTTGCGCAGGGCTTCGAGCGGACGGAGCCACTCGTGTGGCAACAGCGCCTCGCGGAATCGCTGCCCGGGAGCGCCGTCGCCCAGGAGCGGCTCGCCGCCGGGCTGCGCGACCAGGGCCGGCTCGCGGAGGCGCTGCTTCCGCTCGAGCGTGCGATCGAGCTCGAGCCGGATGCGCCGAAGATCTTCGCGATGCGCGGGGAGCTCCACGCCAAGCTCGGAAATCTGGCGGCGGCCCTCGCCGACTTCGCCCACGCCGCCGAGATCGACCCGCGCGATTCCGTGAACCTCGTGAACCTGGGCCTCGCGCTGCAGCAGGCGGGCAACCCGGAGGCGGCGCAGGTCTACCGCCGGGCGCTCGAGCTCGATCCGGGGCTCGAGCAGGCGCGCAGCAACCTCGCACTGATCCTCCAACACGAGGGCCAGCTCGAGGCCGCGCGCGCGGAGCTGCAGCGTGTCACGGCAGAGGCCCCCGAATATGTCCCCGCATGGTTCAATCTCGGCATGCTCGAGCTACGGGCCGGGCGCCCCGCGCAGGCGCTCGCACACCTGGAGCAGGTGCTGCGCCTCGACCCCGGCCACGCCGGGGCCCGCCGTCAGCTCCCGCGAGTGCGCGAGGCGCTCGCCGCCGCCGGGCGCTCCGGCTAAGGTTGGCGCCCTTCGGAGGACTCATGGGTTATCTCGACGGGAAAGTGGTTGCCGTGACGGGCGCCGGCCGCGGGATCGGCCGCGCGATCGCTCTGGATGCTGCCGGCCACGGCGCGCGCGTGGTCGTGAACGACTACGGCGTCTCGATCGACGGTGCCGAGCCGACGAGCGAAGTCGCGCAGTCGGTCGTGGAGGAGATCCGCAAAGCCGGTGGCGACGCGATCGCGAACGCGCGCAGCGTGGCCGAGATGGCTGGCGGCGCGAGCATCGTGCAGTCGGCGATCGACAAATGGGGCCGCATCGACGGCGTCGTCTGCGTGGCGGGCATCCTGCGCGAGCGCATGCTCTTCAACATGACAGAGGAAGAGTGGGATCCCGTGATCGCGACCCATCTGAAGGGCACCTTCACGGTCTTCCGTGCGGCCTCGGCGGCGATGCGCCAGCAGAAATCCGGCGCGCTGATCGGCTTCACCTCGGGCGCGTTCTCGGCGAGCGTCGCGCAGCCGAACTACAGCGCGGCCAAGGGCGGCATCGTGTCGCTCGTGCGCAGCGCCGCCGCCGGTCTCCAAAAGTACGGCGTGACTGCGAATTGCGTCGCGCCGGTCGCGAAGAGCCGCATGTCGGGCCAGGTGCCCTTCGGCTTCGAGATGGGCGAGCCCGAGGACGTCGCGCCCTTCGTATCCTTTCTGCTAGGCGACAAGGCGAAGCACATCACCGGCCAGATCTACACCGTGAACGGCGGGACCGTCGCGGTCTGGAACCAACCGAAAGAAGTGCGCGAGATGCGCAAGCAGGGCCGCTGGACGATCGAGGAGCTGGCCCAGCGCCTCGACGCGGAGGTCGGCCAGGAACGCATGCCGATCCTCGATCGCATCGAGATGATGGAGAAGGCGGCCGCAGCGAAGAAGGCCAAGCAGTGACCGACGAGGACGTTGTTGCCTATTGCCTTTTCGCAGCGAAAAGGCAATAGGCAACAACGTCCCCGGCTGGTAGTCTGGTTACCGTTCTCACCCCAGGAGGCCCTCCATGCACGATCTCGTGATCCGCGGCGGCACCGTTGTCGATGGGACGGGTGCTCCGGCGCGCAGCGCCGACGTCGCGATCGACGCCGGCCGCGTGAGCGAAGTCGGGCGCGTGACGGGCGCGGCCAGGCGCACTCTCGATGCGGACGGCCTGCTCGTGACTCCGGGCTTCGTCGACGTCCACACCCACTACGACGCGCAAGCTACCTGGGACCCGCACCTGACTCCCTCCTGCTGGCACGGCGTCACGACGGCCGTGGCCGGCAACTGCGGCGTCGGCTTCGCACCGGCCGCGCCGGAGCGACACCAGTGGCTGATCGGGCTGATGGAGGGCGTCGAGGACATCCCGGGCGCGGCGCTCTCCGAGGGCATCAAGTGGGATTGGGAGAGCTTCCCCGAATATCTCGACGCACTCGAGCGCGCGCCGCACGCGCTCGACATCGGCGCACAGGTGCCGCACGGCGCCGTGCGCGCCTACGTGATGGGCGAGCGCGGCGCGAAGAACGAGCCTGCGACCGCGGACGACATCGCCGGCATGGCGCGCATCGTGAAAGAAGGCGTGCTCGCGGGCGCGCTCGGCTTCTCGTCGTCTCGCACCATGGGCCACAAGGCGGTCGACGGCGAGCCCGTACCGGGCACCTTCGCGCGCGAGGACGAGCTATTCGGGATCGGGCGCGCGCTCGAGGCCGCGGGCAAGGGCATCTTCGAACTCGCACCCGCCGGCGCGGGCGGCGACGCGGGAATGGACGGCGTGGAGGCGATCCTCGAGGAGATGGACTGGGCGGTGCGCCTCTCCGCGGCGATCCGGCGGCCGGTCTCCTTCGTGATGCTGCAGTATCCCTCGCGCCCCGACATCTGGCGCGAAGTGTTTCGGCGCGCGGACGAGGCCGAGAAGCAGGGCGCCGAGATCTTCCCGCAGGTCGCGGGCCGGCCCTTCGGCATCCTCGCCGGGCACCAGACGGTCGCGAACCCCTTCCTCGGCCGGCCGAGCTACGACGCCGTTGCGTCGTTGCCGCTGCCCGAGCGAGCGGCGCGGCTGCGCGATCCGGAGCTGCGCCGCCGGATCCTGGCCGAGAAAGTCGAGCGCCGGATGAACTTCTTCCTGTCCGAGAAGGTCTTCGAGAACATCTTCCCGCTCGGCGATCCGCCGGACTACGAGCCCTCGCCCGAGCAGAGCGTCGCCGCCATCGCGCGGCGCGAGGGCCGTCCGGCGCTCGAAGTCGTCTACGACCTGATGCTGAACGACGAGTGCCGCGAGCTGCTGCTGTTTCCGTACATGAACTACTGCGCGGGGGACCTCGAGCCGCAGCGCGAGATGATGCTGCACCCGCGCGCGATCCTCGGCCTCGGCGACGGCGGCGCACATTGCGGCCTGATCTGCGACGCGAGCATCCCGACCTTCATGCTCGTGCACTGGGTGCGCGACCGGAAGCGCGGTGAAAAGCTTCCGCTCGAGTTCGTGATCGAGAAGCTCACGCGCGGGACTGCGCGGCTCTACGGCCTGCTCGACCGCGGCGTGCTGGCTCCGGGCTACAAGGCGGACTTGAATCTGATCGACATGCAGAAGCTCGCGCTGCGCCGCCCGGAGATGGCCTACGACCTCCCGGCCGGCGCACGCCGCCTGCTGCAACGCGCGGACGGCTATGTGTCCAATATCGTCTCAGGAGAAGTCATCATGCAGCACGGCGAAGCCACCGGAGCGCTCCCCGGCCGCCTGATCCGCGGCGCCCAGCCCGCCCCGCGCTAGGCCTCCGGGGACGGAGCTTACGAAGTGCAGGAAACTGAAATGTTTCCCACGGGAAACATTTCAGTTTCCTGCACTTCGTAAGCTCCGTCCCCGCTCCTAGCTCCGCTCGTAGCGCCAGCCGCTGTCGAGCATCGACAACCGGTGGCGCGCACCGGGGGCGTTCGCGTCGCCGGACTCGTAGCCGGCGTCGCCGTGCCAGAGCGCGACCACTCCATCGGCTCCCTTGCCGATGCGCGTCGTGTAGCGCTCCGGCGTCCACGCGCGCGCGGCCGCGAGCGCGGCCTCGACCGTTGCGAAGGCCGAGAGCTGATGCAGCGTGACGACCGTCGGCGGCGCGAGCTCGATCTCTTTCGCGTCGCGTCGCGCGAGCGCATCGGAGGGCCGCATCCACGCGTGGTCGCGGATTTCGCCGTCGTCGATCTCGACCTTCCCCTGCGGCGCGAGCGCGGCGAAGAACCAGGTCAGGAAGCGCTTCGGGGTGACGGAGGGCGGCGTCCAGTGCGACCACGTCACGAGCTGCGATTCGGCCACCTCGAGCCCGGATTCCTCCATCGCCTCGCGCACCGCGGCGCGCCGCGCGGCTCCGAGCTCGTCGCCCTCGGCGAGGCCCGCGCGATCCCCGGCATCGACGCGCCCGCCCGCGAAGACCCACATCCCGCCGACGAAATCGAGCTTCGAGTCGCGCCGCAGCATCAGCGTCTCGAGGCCGGTGGCTGCGTCGCGCAGCAGGATCACGGTCGCCGCCGCGATGCCCTCCTGCGGCGGCTGCGAGGCCGCGCGTTCCATCCAGCTCTCGATGCGTTTTCCCGCCGGTCCCTCGGTCCGCGGCTTTTCGGAGCTCACGTCAGGTGGACCTCCCGCAGCGGAGTGTAACTTGCGGCTCGGCACGGAGGAGAGCGAAATGGAGCTGCCGCGCGCCGAGCGAGCGGAGCCGGGACGCACGCGCGTCGGCTGGATCGGGACCGGTGTGATGGGGGCGTCGATGTGCGGCCACCTCGTTGGCGCGGGCTATGCGGTTGCGCTGACGACGCGAACGCGCGCGAAGGCAGAGCCGCTGCTCGCTCGGGGTGCACGCTGGGCCGCGACGCCGCGCGAGCTCGCGCGTGAGAGCGACGTGATCGTCAGCATCGTCGGACACCCGCGCGACCTGCGCGAGGTCATGCTCGGCGCGGACGGCGCGCTCGCGGGCTGCCGCCCCGGTTCGGTGCTGATCGACATGACGACGAGCGAGCCTGGGCTCGCGCGCGAGATCGCCGAGCTCGCGGCCGCTCGCGGGGTACACGCGATCGACGCGCCCGTGTCTGGCGGCGACGTCGGCGCGCGCGAAGCGCGGCTCTCGATCATGATCGGCGGCGAGCGCGAGCCCGTCGCAGCGGTCTGGCCGCTCTTCGAGAAGATGGGGCGCACGCTCGTCCACCAGGGCGGAGCGGGCTCCGGTCAACACACCAAGATCGTGAATCAGACGCTGATTGCATCCAACATGATCGGCATCTGCGAAGGGCTGCTGTATGCGTGGCGCGCGGGTCTCGACGTCGACCGTGTGCTCGAGTCCGTCTCCTCGGGCGCTGCCGGAAGCTGGGGGCTCTCGAATCTCGCGCCGCGCGCACTGCGCGGCGACTTCGCACCGGGCTTCTTGGTGGAGCATTTCCTGAAGGACATGGCGATCGCGCTCGACGAAGCCGCGCGCATGGGTCTCTCGCTGCCCGGGCTCGCGCTCGCGCAGCAGCTCTACCGCGCGCTGGCCGAGCAGGGCGGCGCGCGGCTCGGAACCCAGGCGCTGCTGCTCGCGCTCGCGAGGCTCTCGAAGCTCGAATGGCCCGGCAGCCCGCTGCGCGGTGCCTGAGCGGGCCTAGCGACGCGACCTGCTGAGAAAAGCGGGCAAGTCTGGCCCGCGAGGCACGCCACCAGACCACATAGATCGCGGCGCCAACGCTGCGCTGCCGGTCTGGTTCGGGAACTCCCGCCCCGGAGCTCGACGCGCCGACCTGCTCGATCCGTTGGCAGCACGGCGAACGTAGAGAGAGACGCCGCGGCCGGACCCAGGCCCGAGAGTCGGTGCTATCCTGCGCGTGTGGCCGACCCTGCGAGCAAACTAGAAGCCAAAGCGCTCAAGCTCCCTCCCGAGGACCGTGCGCGATTGGCAGAGCGACTTATCTCTAGTCTCGATCACGAGGCCGACGCTGATTCCGAGGAGCTCTGGATTCTGGAAGCGGAGCGTCGGCTCGCGGAGCTCGAGTCGGGAGCCTTTGCCGCCATTTCCGCCGAGCAAGTCCTCGAGAAGGCGCGTTCATCTCTGCGGTGAAGTCTGTCGAGTTTCACCCCGAGGCCGAAGCCGAGTTCATTGCGGCGGCACGGTACTACGAGGACCAGACCGAGAACCTCGGCCTCGATTTCATCTCGGCGGTAGAGCGCTCCTACCAGAGACTGATGACCTTTCCCGAGAGCGGCCATCCGTTTGGTCGTTGACTCCGCCGAGTCCTGGTCCCACGGTTTCCCTACGGCCTGTTGTATCGTGCCAATCCAGATCGCATCTTCATCGTGGCGGTCGCTCACTTGCGCCGCCGCCCTGGCTACTGGCGCCATCGAGAGTGATTGGCGTGCAGCCCAACAATGCGCTGCAGCTGCCGAGCCACAGCGCCGCGCAATCGGCCCGCGGTACCATTTGGCATCGAACATGAGCGCTTCGAGCGGCCCGCGGAGGCGCTGTGGCTCGCAGCTGAGCGCCGAGCCGTTATGCGGCAGGAAAGCAGCCCTCTGGCTACCTCGTCCGGGACAGGAGGCTCTTTGAATCTCGAGCGATTCAGCGGATGGCTAGCCATAGTGGCGAATCTCGGAGTGGTGGGCGGCTTGGTTCTGTTGGCTGTGGAGTTACGACAGAACACTCAGGTGGTGCGCGCGCAGGCCGTCGCGAGTCTTCTTGTGGGGCAGGCATCAGCAGAGACAGCCTTCATGGGCGACGATACAGCGGCGGCTATGGCGGTGGCCTTGGTCTCACCTGAGCTGCTATCCGACGAACAGACCCTCCAGATGTGGGCCTACCTCAACACCGCGGT
The DNA here is from genome assembly GCA_964437835.1 of uncultured Spirochaetales bacterium. Lineage (GTDB taxonomy): Bacteria > Myxococcota_A > UBA9160 > UBA9160 > SMWR01 > CAYTJA01. The sequence goes on along the minus strand of CAYTJA010000325.1, from coordinate 15,896 downwards.
GATAGCCGTCGAGCAAACCTACTCAATGTACGCGTTGGGCCTTGCGACCGAAGCTGATCGGAAGGCCGCCGCGAGCAAGGCAGCAGACTGGATCAGCTTTCCATTCGGGAGAGTCTGGTGGAAGGAGATGAAGACCAACTTTCCAGCGGATCTCGCCCGGGAGATCGATGCAGCGCTCTTGGATCGGGATCCGAACTATCTCCAGCGCCAGTTCGAGGGCATGAAGAATGGGCTCCGCGAACTGCAAAGCGCAAAGTAAAAGTTCCGCATAACATTCGCATGCAGCTGGCTGCCCGCAGCTTCTGGTCCTCGCATGCTGCGGGCCGGCGGCCGTTCGAGCTTCGGGCTGGCTGGGCGGCCCCGCCTCGGGCCGCCGGGCGTGTAGGATTGCTGCACGGCGGGCGTCAGCTGATGCGCAATCCGTTAGGCGTCTGACGGGCACGCGATGCTTCCTTTGGGAGATTTCGGTTGCGACTCCCAGAGTCGTCGGCGGTCTGTTGGTGGATTCCGTCCTCGGCATTTGCGCGATCAGCGCCTACGCTGTCTCCACTACAGGGGTGGTCGTGCACAGCTCCTCCGGAGCCGGCATCTCGCCACGTGGCAGTCATTTCGCTTCGCCATATGAATGTTCCAACTGAGGATGAAGTCCAGACCGCCTTGTTTTCCGCTCGCGAGGTTGGGTCACCCTTCGGTACGTTCACGGACACCGCGGGCCGGTTCGATCTGACGCTCAGGGCTCGAGATTGCCGATTTCTCGATGCGCTTCGGGATTCAGGATCGCTTGGAGGTTACCTTCAGACCAAAGCCGCGATCTCGTCGCGGTGCACGAGGCGCAAGCGGCGTTGACTGGACTTCGAGTGCAATGGCAATTTCTCGTCCATGAGCGGTAACCATCCGCGAGAGAGTCTCATGAGCGACGTGTTCTTTCAGATGCTTGCCGCCGACGATCCCATCTCTACGCTGCACGCGCAGCGCGCCTCGGATCCAGTGCACTTCGTCGAGCCGCCCGGGTTCTGGCTCGTCACCCGTCACGACGATGTGAAGCGGCTCTTCCACGATCCCGACCACGTCACGCACGACAAGCGCGCGTGGGAACACTACGTACCTCCGCCCGCAGGGACGATGCGACGCTGGGCCGAAGACCGAGGGATATTCGCTGTGGGCCGAGAAGAGCACGCGCGGGTACGGCGGTTGGTCTCCGCTGCGTTCACTCCGCGCGCCATTCGGCGCATGGAGCAACAGATCGGCGAAGTGATCGACCGCATCGTCGTGCCGCTTCGCGGGCGCCATGGCGAGGTGCTCGACCTGCTGCGCGAGTTTACGAACGTGGTGCCCAACGCCGTGATCAGTCGGATCACCGGCGTGCCACCCGGCGATGACGAGGCGCGCTTTTGCAGCATCGCGCAGGCGGTGATCCAGGGCTTCATGCCGTTCACGCCCGAGGCGGTCCAGGTCGAGGCCGAGCGCGGCTTCCGGGAGCTCTCGGTCTGGGTACGCGAGATGGTGGCGAAGCGCCGCACCCATCCCGAGGAGGACCTCGTGACGGACCTCGTACAAGCGCAAGACGCCGACGACGCGCTGTGCGAGGACGACATCGTCTTGCTGCTCGCGTCGTTGATCGGCGCGGGCAGCGAGGCGACGTCGTTCGTCGGCGCATCGATCGTGCGCATGCTGCTCGACGAACCCGCCTCGATGCAGCGCCTCCGGAGCGATCGCGCGCTCATCCGCCGCTCGATCGACGAGATCCTCCGCTACGCGTTCAGGGAGCCGACGGGCACGTTGCGGTTCGCGTTGCGCGAGTTCGAGCTGCGCGAGAAGCGGATCCGCAAAGGCCAGATGATCATGCTCTCGATCGGCGGCGCGAACCGCGATCCGACCGTCTACGAGAATCCGGATGTGCTCGATCTCGATCGCAGCGTCCGCGATCTACTGACGTTCGGCAACGGCCCGCACTACTGTCTCGGCGCCAACCTTGCGCGCGAGGAAATCGCGTCCATGCTCAACGCACTGCTCGACGTCGTGCCGCCGGGATCGAGCTTGTGCATCGAGGCGCTCGAGTATCGCGACATGGGCCTGTTCCGGCGCCCGATCAATCTTCCAGTGCAGATCGGTCCGCCGCCGACGTTCTGAGCGGGGAGACCGAAGCGCCGCACGAGGCCGCGAAGCGGCCGCTCAGCGAGGCGGGGCCGAGCAGGGGTTCTAAATTCGCCGGTTGCAGAACCAGCCCGACTGCACGGACGAGTTCCAGCCGGGTAAGGAGGTCACCTTCAAGCCCGAATGGCTGCCCGGCCACGATCAGGCCCCGGCGGCGCGTGCGCCGGTGCCAGAGCCTGCGGAACTCAAGGCCGACATCGAGACGCTGGAAAACTGGGTCGGCGCGATCCGCAGTCGTCGGTGAGGTAGACCGGGTGGTACGAACAGAGCGGCATAGCAACAGCATGCAACGGACGGCGCTTTGCGCCGCCGCTGATGCTGAACGTTCGGCTGATGTGGGTGCGTCATGATCACGGCTGGTTTCTTCGAGTGGCCGCTTCGACGACAAATGAGCCGCCGGCGCTCGATACAAAAGCTTTTTCCTCTCGTCGTGGCGGCCGCGTTGTGTTCCGGGTGCATCAGTGTTGCCAGGCTCGCAGATCTGCCGGTAGCCACTGATTCTCTTCATTACGGGCGACCCGAGAAGGAAGAGTATGGATACTACGAGTACGAGTTCTTGTTGCACGACATCACAAATGAGCAGTTCGTCCACGCCGTTCGTCAGGCCCTTTCCACCAACGGCTTTCAAATCAGGCGTGATGATCCAGAGGCCAGAGTCATCACGGCCGATCGCGGCCTACGCGCCAACGAGTGGAGTTCCGTCGTCGGAGTGTATTCGCGTCGGCAAGGCGCGGACCTCGAGGTCAAGGTCATCTTCAAGATTACTCAAGATTTCACTGGCACGATTCCGCAGAGCTATGCCGAGAATATCGCGGATCGCATACGTACTTTCCTCCATCGCGACCTGGGGAGACCGATCGAGTCCTTGTAGCACCGCTACGCGTGCGTTGATTTCAATAGTACTCAAACGCCGGGCCGAACTATCGCATGCACACGACGCGCAGGAAGCCCGCCCGCGTGTGATGCCGGGCGTTGAGTGGCGAGGACGTACTTCGAGATGTTCCCGCTCTTCGCCGCGCTTCTGGCAGGATCGGCCGTACTAAACCTCCCGGCATGGTTCTTCGCGCGCAGCCGAGATCGTGCGACATGGTGGCTGCCTCTGATCGGAGCGCCAGCGATCCTCGGGTGGGTAGCGTTGGTCGGACTCGGCGTGGGCCCGCAGAGCCTGTCCAACGTAGTCGAGGTAATGGCTCTCGCCGCATTGTCAGTGCTGCTCTGTTACGCGCAGGCCTTTCTCCTCAATCGCCGGTTCCAAGACTACCGCCGAATAAGCGCGTTTCTGCAAATAGCACTCATCGGGGTGGCTGTGCTCCTACGCATATTCATGCCGCTCGTGCCGGAGTAGAGCGTTTATCACGGGGGCTCGCCGCCCAATGTGCTGCAGCTGACGTGTCCCAGCTGACCGTAATCGAGGCGTGGTACCGTTTCGCACAGAACAAGGCGCTTGAGTGAGGCTCGGCGGCTCTGGGCCACGTAGCTGAGCACCGGTCCGTTAGGCCGCGGAAGGGGCGCGGTAGCCGCACGATCCGCTGAGCTTCGTGCCGGAATGCCGACCGTTCTACGATCGGGGCCGTACCGGGTATACTTCTTCAGCCATGAGCCGAACGAGCCGCCGCACGTTCATGTGGATCGCGACGATCAGTCGGCGAAATTCTGGATCGGTCCCGTGGGTCTCGCGCGGAATCTTGGCTTTTCGGCTCACGAGCTCAAGCGGGTCGAGAGCCTGATTCGGGCGAATGAGCAGTTCCTCTTGGAGGCTTGGCGTGGCTACTTCGGAGCCTGGAGCGGGAGAGCGGATCGTGGACGTCACGCTCGACGAAGACACGTTGAACGCGCGCTTGGCGGATGGACGCGTGATTTCTGTTCCGCTCGTCTGGTTCCCCCGCCTGCTGCACGCCACGCGCGGGCAACGGGAAAACTGGGTCCTTTCCGGCGCGGGCTACGGGATCCACTGGCCGGATCTCGATGAGGATCTTAGTTCCGAGGGCCTTCTCCGCGGGGCTCCGGCTCCGGCGAAGCAGCGCTCGAGCGCTGCCTAACGGGTCGAGACTTCGACCGGTATCGGGCTCCGACTGAGCACGAGCGTGGTGAATGGAGCCGGTCACTCCAGTGGGTCTAGAACGGGAGATTTCCAGTCGCGGTCGCGAGCGAAGCGTGCTGGCGCCAGGCCGCGAGCGTGCGCTCGGCGATGCGCATCTGGTGGACTTCGTCGGCGCCATCGGCGAAGCGCGCCCAGCGCGCCTGCTGCGCCATCGCGGCGAGCGGGGTATCGAGCGAGTAGCCGAGCGCGCCGTGCACCTGGATCGCGCGGTCGATCACGCGATTCAGCGCGTTCGCGATGAAATGTTTGGCCATCGAGACCTCGGAGCGGAAGTCCTCTCCGCGATCGACCCGATAGGCCGCGTGTAGCACCATGAGCTTGCTCTGGTAGAGCTCCAGCGTGGAATCTGCGATCAGCCACTGGATGCCCTGCTTCTCCGCGAGCAGCGAACCGAACGCGAAGCGCTTCGTCGAGCGGTCGACCATGCGCTCGAGCGCCATTTCCATCTGGCCGATCCAGCGCATGCAGTGCGCGAGCCGCGCCGGTCCGAGGCGTGCCTGGCCGAGCAGATGCCCCTGGCCGCGGCCGCCGAGCAGCTGTGATGCGTGCAGGCGCAGCCCCGCGATCCGGATCTCCGAGTGGCCGCGCGCGCCGTGCATCGTCGCGATCTCGCGCACGTCGGTCCAGCCTTCGGCGGGCAGGTCGACCAGGAAGGCAGAGTTTGCGGCCTGCGGGATCTCCGGGTCTTCCTCGCTGCGCGCGATCAAGATCGCGAAGCGCGCGCGGCGCGCACCCGAGATGAACCATTTGTGCCCGTCGATCCGCCAGTGGTCGCCTTCCAGGACCGCACGGGTCTGGATCAGCGTCGGATCCGACCCGGCGACTTCGGGCTCGGTCATCGCAAAGCAGGATCGCGCGCGGCCCTCGCAGAGCGGGCGCAGGTACTTCTCCTGCTGCTCGGGCGTGGCCCAGTGCAGCAGCGTGTGCATGTTGCCTTCGTCGGGCGCCTGGCAGTTGAGCGCGAAGGGGCCGTAGCGCGCGCGGGCGGCCTCGGCCGAGACCATCGCCATCTCGACATGCGAGAGCCCCATACCGCCGAACTCTCTCGGCATGTGCGGCAGCCACAGGCCGCGGCTGCGCGCTTCCCGGCGCATGCGGATCACGCCCGAACGCACGGAGTCGCGATCTTCGTCGTCGATTTCGGCCTCGGCGGGCAGCACGACTTCGGCGATGAACGCGCGCACGCGCGCGCGCAGTGCCTCTAGCTCGGGAGGGAAGCTGAAGTCGATGGCCATGGGTCACCTCAGAATTTCGCGGCGGTTACCATTCCGATCGAGAGCAGGCGATCTCCAGCGCCCGCGTCGATGAGCTCGACACGGCAGACCGCGTGCTCGCGACCCGCGCGCACGACGCGGGTGCGCGTGCGCAGTGGACCCGGACCGGCCTGACCGACGTAGTGGACCGCGAGGTCTGCCGAGACGAGATCGCTGCCGCAGCGCGCGCGTGCCGCGTGCTCCGCCGCGACCTCGATCAACGTGGCGACCATGCCGCCGTTCAAGGTGCCGAAGCTGTTGCGCACGTAGTCGTGGTTGTCGATCTCGACGATGCCTGCGGCCGCGTCGATCACGCGCAGGCGCGCGCGCTCGAGGAAGGGCTCGTCGAGCCGCGAACCCGGCAGGCCGAGTGCTGCGCGCGCGCTGCGCTCGGCAGGGGCCGGGATGTGCGCGTGGTCGTCTCGCTTCGGCAGGCGGCGAAAGACGATCAGGCCGCTGCCGATCGCCTCCGCCTGAGCGAGATCCTCGCGCCCATGTCCATCCATGACTTCTACGGAGACGACGATCTGCACGCTGCCGCGGCGCAGGATGCGGGCGCTCGCGAGCAGTGGGCCGACGCGGCCCGGCCCTTGGCTCTGATAGGTGAGCTCGATCGTCGCGATGCGGTCGGGGTGGAGTTCTGCCAGTGCGAGCGCGGCGCCGGCGACGTCGATCACGGATGCGATCACACCGATGCGCAGATGGCCAAACTCGTTGCAGACCTGAGGATGGATCGGGGCACTCGCGAGGGTGCTTCCATCCTCGCAGCGTGTGGCGCTGATCGCGAGGTCGCGCAGCATGTGGCGCTCGGGGGGATAGGTCATGCGGCCGGCATGCTACCCGAAAGCGTCACGCCTGATGCCTTCGTTCGCCTTCGGCTCACTGCGCGGGGACGACCAGGTTCTGATCAGCTTCGTTCGCCTCTGGCTCACTGCGCGGGGCAAGGCCCCTTGCGGCGGATGACCTGTGCTCGCCTTCGGGTTCTTGCGCGAGGCAGGAGATCTAGCTAGCGCTCGTGCAGGCGCGACGTGATCTGCTGGGAGAGGGCGAGCAGCTCGCCGTCCGAGAGCTGCGCGAGCGCGAGCTCGCCGCGCTCGAAGGCGTCGAACAGATGCTCGACCCGCTGCGGAGAGACGCCGCTCGCCGCGCTGCGGGCGACCGCGCGCGGTCTCCCGACTGGATCGCTCGCCGCGGGCGGAGCGGGCGCTGATTCGAGCCGCGGCGCCGGGGGCGCGCTGTGCGCGCCGGGAGGGTCGGGACGCGCGTCGCTGGCGGCGGGCGCCGCCGCTGCGTCGTCGCTCCGGATCTCGGACAGGATCGCGAGCTGGCGTGCCTGCAGCTCGCGGATCAGCGACAGCTCGAGGCCCTCGCTCTTGATCGAGATCGAGGTCCAGTTCGGACTCGCGACCAGGGCGAAGCCGAGGATCCCGAGCAGCGAGGTGACCGACGTGCGCTGTCCGGGCTGCGGCTGCAGGTAGCTGTAGACGACCGCGCCGAGCAGCAACAGACCCGCCGCGACCGCAGCCCCGAAGAACAGAGTCCCGCTCATGGAGAATGGATCGGCGCAACGTGCCCCACCCACGAGTGAGCCAGCGCACAGTCCCCCGGGGAGATCCTGCTATCCGAGCTCGGCGAACTTCACGACGCGGGTGCGAACGGGCGGAAACTCCGTTGCGCCGATCCAGCGCCACAGCATCCCGCCCTGTGTGTGGCCCGTCGTCTCGAGCCAGTTCGGGAAGCGCGGGCCGGGATTCTGGTGCGCCAGCAGGATCCGCAGCGAGCCGTCGGCCTCGCGTTTTGTGTTATGCGAATTTGCACAGATGTGGTGATGGCGGTAGTCGAGCGACTCCATCCAGAAATTGCTGATCTGCAGGTTCCAGAATTCGCAGTCCGGGATGCGCGTCGGCTCGATCAGCAGCGCTTCGTCCTGCGCGAGCTTCCAATGGCTCTGGAGGTAGTGGATGTTGGAGTCGCCTCCGGCCTGCTGGCAGCGCGCCTGGTCGTCGGAGGGGAGCTGGTTCAGGTGCCGCGCGTAATCGTTCATCCAGTCGACGAAGAGATTCGCGGTGCCGCGCACGAAGGCGACCGAGCTCAACAGCGTCGCTTCGAGAGTCTCCGGGTCGAGGCGGCTCTCGCCTTCGCGGTTCAGACACTCGATCCGATATTGCGCGGGAGTCTGGCGCGCGCGGTCGGTGAAGGTCTGCCGGACGATGATGCCCGTGGACTCGGGCTTCATCGGCAGCCAGTTGCCGAGCTGCGGCTTGCTCGATACGAGGATCTCGAAGCTGCCGTCGACCTCGACGCGGAGCTGGTGCGCGTCGAGCTGGCCGGTCGGCTGCATCGTGCCACCCGACTCGTAGCCGCCCGCCTTGGTGCCGAAGCTGATGTAGGGGGCGCTGCCGCGCGTGCCGCTGATGCGGTAGTCGTAGCGCCCGCTGATCGTGCTGTTGTGGTAGAGATTGTCCGGGTTGTCGTTCCCGATCTTGATCGTCTGATTCGAGAGCTGGTAGAACTCGGGGAAGCGCGGATCTCCGTGTTCGAGCTCCTTGTCGAGCGCTGCGCGCAAGAGGCGGGTCAAATAACGCATGCCTTCGGCACGGTCGAAGGGCGTCGCGGGCGTCCCTTCTCGCATCAAGATGTCCCCGGTCGATTTCAGTGCGTCGCAGAATGCGTGCCACGCGCGGCCATCGACGATGCGCTGCTGATTCTCGGTCATGCGAGAGGCTCCTCCGGCTGCTCGTCTGCGAACGTGCCTCATCATCGGCGAAAGGAGTTGCGCGTTGCAAGCGCGGGCCCGCGGGCTAGGGTTCCGCGCCTTCCCCGTGCCGGAGAGCAGCGATGCGCGACTTCAAGCCAGGGATCTTCACGCGCCTCGGGGTTTCGAGTCGCCGCGATCCGAACAGTCCCGTCCGCCTGGATCCCTTTCCCGAGATCTGCGCGAAGGGCGCCGTGCGGCCCTCGGTCCTGGTGCTGATGGTAGACATGATGGCCGGCTTCCACGCCGAAGCGGGCGCCGGAACGGACTGGGTCTTTACGACCGACCTCTCGCTGCGCGCCCCTGTCCGGCGCGTTCCCGAGCAGGTGGTTGCGACGGGCCAGCCGCTGCGCGTGGGGCGCGGCTCGATCTCCTGCGACGTCAGCCTCTCGGCGGGCGGTCAGCCCTTCGCGTACGGGCAGAGCGGCTTCATCCGGATTCCGCGCCGGCACGGCGATCCGCCAAAGCCGCACCTGCATCCCGACGAGGAATTCATCGAGCACGCGCCGATCGAGCGGCCGCTCGTCGAGGAGGTCGGCATCCAGGTGCTCGACGCCGCGACCGGCCGCTGTGAGCTCGCACTGCGCGACGAGCTGCTGAATCCCGCGCGCGTGCTGCAGGGCGCGATCGTCTCGCTGATCGCGGAGGTCGCTGCCGAGACGCTCGCTGAACACACGACGGGCCAACCTCAGCTCGTGACCGAGCTCGACATCCGCTATCTCGCGATGGGCCGCGTAGGACCGATCTGCTCGCGTGCGTGGTGGATCGGCGAGCCCGGCAGCGGCGCGCTGCGCGTCGAGCTGCGCGACCGCGGCAACGGCGATCGCCTCACGACCGCAGTGCTCGCGCGCACCGAGCCATGCTGATGCGCACAGCCGGGTGCGCCTGAAACAGCGCGGGCTAGAACACCGCCGCGACTAGCAGTGCCAGGCCGAGGGCCGCGATCCCGTTGCGCATCAACACCGGCCCGCGCACGGTCTTGAGCGCGGTCAGCGGGTCGGCTCCCTTCATGGTCATCCACAGGATCGGCAGCTCGGTGATGTTCACGAAGACCGCGCCCGAAAACGCGACCGCGAACAGGAAGGTGCGGCCAGGCGTGTCGAGCGGGACGCTCGAGGCGATCAGTCCCGTGAGCAGCCACGGGGTCAGGTTGCCGCCTACGCTCATCCACTGAAAGTGGATCGGCTGGCTCTTTTCGAAGTCGAAGCGGAAGAGCTGGAGGTTCTTCCAGTCGTTGGCCGGCGCGACTCCGCCCGAGAGGCGCGCGCCCGCGAAGTGTCCCCACTCGTGCACGATGTAGCCGACGGCGAGCGCGGCGAGGAAGGCATCGAGCACGGAGATCGCACCGACGAAGCCGCTGCCCATCACCGCGTAGGCGGCGTCGGCTCCGGCCCAGAGCGAGAGCAGCAGGGCGGAAATCAGCAGGTCGCGGGCCAACAGGGTCCAGGGCATGTCGAACAGCCTACGCGTCCGGCGGCGCGATCTCCAGCACTGCGCTGCTCAGGCGAAGAATCCGCTCGCGGGGGCTGCCTCCGCGGCGACGCCCTCGGCGAGTAGCGCGTCGATCTCGGCGTCGGTAAAGCCCGCCTCGCGCAGGACCTCGCGCGTGTGTGCGCCGGGGCCCGGCGGGCCGCCGCGCACACCCGCCGGGGTCTCGGAGAAGCTGACCGGGTGCCGCAGCAGTTCGAGCTCGTCCGCCACAGAGGCCGGGGCCGGGGCGCCGCCGCTCGCGATCCGCTCCGGCGGCGCCGGCACGCGGCGCGTCAGCCGTAGCTCGGCGACCTGGGGATCGGCGAAGACCTCGTCCAGCGCGTAGACGGGGCCGCAGGGCAGGTCTTCGCTTGCGAGCCGCTCGACCCATTCGGCCGTGCTCTGCGCGGCGAGCTGCTCTTCGACCCGCTCCCGCAGCGCGTCGCGGTGCTTCGCGCGCTCGCGCGGGTCTGCGAAGCGGGGATCGCGCGCGAGCTCGGGAGCCCCGATCGCCGTCAGGAAGCGTTCGAAGCCCATCACCGCGGCGACGTTCAGATGGCCGTCGCGGGTGCGATAGGTGCCCATCGGGAAGATCGTCGGATGGTCGTTTCCGGCCTGGCCCGGGACCTCGCGGTCGACGAGCCAGCGCAGCGCCTGGAAGTCCATGAAGTTGATCATCGCTTCGAGCAGCGAGGTGTGGACCCACTGGCCGCGCCCCGTGCGCTCGCGCGCGAATAGCGCTGCGAGCACGCCCTGGGTCAGGAAGCTGCCCGAGGCCGTGTCCGAGATCGCGATGCCGGCGCGCCAGGGACCGCTTCCGGGGGGCCCCGTCACACTCATGAGCCCGCCCATTCCCTGGGCGATCTGGTCGAGCCCGCGCCGCTCGGCCCAGGGCCCCTGCTGGCCGAAGCCCGAGATGCTCGCGTAGATCAGGCGCGGACACAGCGCTGCGAGCGTTTCGTAGTCGATCCCGAGGCGCCGCGTGACCCCGGGCCGGAAGTTCTCGACCAGCACGTCCGCGCGCGCGACCAGGCGCAGGAAGGCCTCGAGTCCGCGCGCGTGCTTGAGGTCGAGCAGCAGCGAGCGTTTGGCGCGCTGCAGGTTGAAGCCATCGGAGCCGGGCAGGTCGCCGCGCTGCGGCGGTCGGATCTGCACCACGTCGGCCCCGAAGTCGGCGAGCTGGCGCGCACAGGTCGGCCCCGAGCGCGCATGCGAGAGATCGAGCACGCGAATCCCCGCGAGGGCCCCCGGCTCGCGATCTCGGGGTCGATACAGGTCCATCGCACGGAGCTTCCTGCGCCTAGCCCTGCGAGTCAACGCTGGAATTCGAATGGCCGAACCCCCTGCGGTTCCGCTGAGGTAGGAGTCCGGTCATCCCAGGGCAGGCAACTCGGATCGGAGGGCGAGGCCTTCGCTCATTGCCAGGTCTGATGTTCAGGTTCTCCGCGCCCACGCAGCGCCGGTTGCGAAGACCGGGAGGAAACGCTCACTGCGGCAGCCGCGGAAGATCCACTGCGCGTTTCCACCAGATTGGAACTGCCGGTGGACAAAAGGGTCGCGGTGAATCCGGTCGCATGAAATGTCCAAGTGCCAAGGTCGTAGAATGAGGAATAGAAAGGCGGGTCGACCGTAGTCGACTCGATCGCGTCAGCGTACTGGCAAAATCCAGGCGGCGAGGAATGGCAGAAATAGCTCCCTGGGTATTCTGGACGCTCCCTAGGAGTACCGACCGGCGGCGACCGTCCTCGATCATCTCGAGGCTGTGCGACTCGCACCGAAGCGTGGAATTGTCCAGCGAGGTCGGGCCCCAAGAATGACACTCGCAATAATCGCCCCCTTCGGTTTCGACAACAGCTACGCGCGCGAGCTGCAGGGTTTCTACGTACCCTGGCAACCGGCGGCGTGTTCAGCTCGATCGATCACGGCTGGCGTTATGCCTACGCCAATCAACCGCGGATCGCGCAATGGAACCTCGCAAGACTGGCCGAAACCTTGCTGCCGCTCCTGGCCGACGACTGGTTGGCGCTGCTCGAAACCTTTGGCGTCGACTTCACGCTGGGTTGGCGCCGCCTGGCCGACGCGGCCACGGGAAACGCTGCGCCGCTGCGCGTGTCGCTCGACGACTTCGAGGTGCTTCGCTCCGCCGCCGGCCGCAGCGTGCGCTTCGCCGTCGCTGGCCGCGACCCCGGCCATCCGAATGGGCTCGACAAGGCGGGTCACGCGGAGGGTGCGCTGTCGCTGCGCTGGGCGCGAAACCCCAGGTTGCCGGGGCTGCGCTGCCGCGGCGCGCCGATCGACTCGCTCGGGGATACCTGCGCGGGACTCACAGGGCCTGCCTCGGCGCGGGCAGAAGCGGCCCCGTGAACCCGCCCATGGTTCTACGAGCCTGACCCCCGCGACGTGCAACTTCGGTCCCTAATCCGCCGTATGACGCCCGCGTGAAACGCCCATCCGCTCGACCGGTAGCCCCCGACGAATGTTCTTGCGGTTGCTCGCCGGCACCCTGTAGAGTGGTGTCCGGGAAGGGGACCATCGTCACGGTGGTCCCCTTTCTATTTTTCGACGCCAATGGAGAGCAGGCACATGCAGAGTCGTCGCTGGATCTGGATGCCGTGCGCGGCCGCGCTGGCTGTATTCCTCGCAGGCGCCGCACACGCCACGATGATCGGCCGGAGCGTGGGGGTGACGCTCACCGACGACGGGAGCCTCGATGCGAGCGACGTGGTCGTGGTCGGCGGCGGCCCCGAGATCACGCCGGGAAGCGGCTCGAATGTGGGGGCTCTGCTGCTTCCGAACGAGTCGATCGACTTCGGCGCCCTCACGATCGATGTCGTGCTCGAGGAAGGTGCGCCGAATGGCACCACCGGCTACGGGGTCGGCACCCACTATCTGTTTTCGAACCTGTCGTTCCTGGATCCGTCGCTGATCATCTCCGATGTCACCCTCTCGCTCGTGAACATCACCGGTGTGGCCCTCGGATCGCAAGTCACGTTCGGATACAACTTCGTCTCCTTGTTGATCGATAGCCTCGTGATCGGCGACATCCCGAACGCCGTGGACATCGGACTTGTGACGCTCACGCTCCAGACAGCGGTACCGGAGCCCGGCACGGCGCTGTTGCTCGCGAGCGGTCTTGCCCTGCTGGCGTTCCGTCGTCACACGCGCACCTGAGCGTGCTCGTGAGCGACGCTCCGCGGGATCTCGCGAGCCTCACGCTTCCGGAGTTCGCGTCCCGCCTGGGCGAGCGCTTTCACCTGCTTGCCGGTGACACAGTGCTCGAGCTGGAGCTGGTGAGCGCCAATGCACTCGGCGAACAGGCGCCTGCCAGCGGGCGCGTGGCATATTCGCTCGTCTTCCGGGGGCCGCGCGCCCATGCGCTGCCCCAGAGCATCCATCGGCTCGAGAGCACGTGCCTCGGTGTGCTCGAGATCTTCCTGGTTCCGATCGAGCCGGACTCGGCCGGGCGGCGCTACGAGGCCGTCTTCTCCTGAACGCTCGCGGCGGCACGCCACTCGAGCAGGAAATAGAGACCCTGCTCCCCGATCGGCACGAAGCCGAGCCTCGCATAGAGTCGGTGGGCCGGGTTCGAACGCTCCACGTGGATGCGAACCGGCAGCCCGAGCTCCGCCGCCTCGTCGAGGATCGATCTCACCAGCCGTTCGCCGATGCCTCGGCCGCGGAAGCCAGACAGGAGTGCGATGTCCACCAGACGCATCTCGTCCTGCCCTCGCCACACGATCAGGCGGCCCGCGTCCTCGCCATCGCATTCGATCACGTTGAAGCGCGCGTCGGCAAAATGCGCGCCGTAGTGCTTCGTCTGGGCCTCGAACTGCTGGCGCAGGAAGACGTCCTTCTGGGCGCCGCTCCAGTCCACTCGCGCGAGCTCCTCCGCGCGAGTGCTCGCATAGATACGGAACAGGAGCGGCGCATCGACGTCGCGAATCTCGCGCAACGTCACGCGCACGCGCTCAGCTCCGCGGCGGAAAGACGCCCTGGAGCGCGATCACGAAGTTGAGCGTCAAGAAGGGTTGCCGGTTCTCGTGCGGCGAGCCCCCGACGGCCGAGATCGCGCCGCTCGACATCGCGACGGGATCCGACGGCGGCCCGTAGACCGCGGCCGACGCCATTGCGAGGGCGGAGGCGGCAGAAGGCGTGCCGGTGGTGGCAGGACCCGCGGCCGCCATCAGTCCATGGGTATGGCTAGGCGTCTGGGACGGCAACAGCGTCACGCTCGCTTGGCCGCCACTCTCGCCGATGTCACGTAGGGAGAGGCCGGGCCCCTGGCCCCATTGCATCGGCGAGCGGCCCTGAAGATTCGGCAGCCCGAAGTTGGTCGTGCCGTTGCCGCCGTAGGTGGTTCCCAGCAGCGCGAACAACGCCGTGTTCTGCGAGAGCGGAATCAGCTGCCCGTCGCAGAACGCCCAGCCCCGGGGTGCGAAATTGAAGGGGACGATGCGGATCTCGGCGACGAAGGGATCAGACATGCATTCCTCAACTAGGCGAGGGAAAGATCCCGAAGAGTGAGATGATGAAGCTCACACAGAGATAGGGGGCGACGTTCGTGTGCGGCTGCGTGCCACCCGTGGCGGCTCCCACTGCGGCCGGGTTCATCGCCACATTCGGAGCTGCGCTGCCATAGAGCTGCGTGGTGCCGGCCGCGGCAAGCAGGTTTCCATTCGGCCCGGCGCTGAGCTGCGCCGCGTTGGCCGACGCCAGGAGCGCATGGCTGTGCGCCGCCACCTGATTCTGTGTCAACGTCACGCTTTCGGAACCGCCGGTCCCTGCCAGCGCGAATCCCGCTCCCTGGTGGATGGGAATGCGGCTGCGCAGGTCGGGCAGGCCGAAGGTGGTCTGCCCGTCGCCACCGTAGGTGGTCCCGATCAGGTTGAAGAGCGTCTCGTACTCGGAGATCGGCAGGAGCTGCCCGGTGCAGAACATCCATCCCTCGGGCGCAAAATTCCCCGCAAACATCCGGATCTCGCCTACGTAGGGCTGCCCCACGACGACCTCAGTTCGGGCTCGGGAAGATCCCTCCGAGCGCGATTACGAAATTCAGTGTGAGAAAGGGCTGCATGTTCGTGTGCGGCTGGCTACCGCCGACGGAGCTGAGCGATCCCGGCGCGAGCGGCGTCGGGTTGGCGGGCGCCGCATAGATGTCGGCGCCGAACCGCGGCTTCTTGGCCGGCACCGCACCCGAGGGAACGGCCGACGAAGCGACGTCCGCCGTCGCATAGAGGGTGTGCGTGTGCGCGGGCAATTCCGCGGCCGAGAGCGTGATGCTCTCGGCCCCGCCCGCCGTGCCGAGGACGAGCCCGTCTCCGTCGTGCAGGGGGGTGCGGCCTTGCAGGTTCGGCAACGCGAAGTTGACACTGCCGTCGCCGCCAAAGGTGGTTCCGAGCAGCGCGAACAATGCCTGGTTCTGGTTGATAGGCAGCAGTTGCCCGTTGCAAAGCGCCCAACCCCTCGGCGCAAAGCCGAAGCTCACGATCCGGATTTCGGCCAGGAAGGGATCCGCCACGACGTTCTCCTCGACAGCGGCGCTCATCATAAACTGGCGTCACGGCGCCTGTCGACGTGAATCCACCGGTGATGGATTCTCCGATGGATTCTCGCGCTGGCACGCTGATAAGATGCGGCGGTCGTCGCAGGAGGGAAGGATGGAGCGTCGGGACTTCTTGAAGGGGAGCGCCATCGTCCTGATCTTCGGTCCCTTCCTGGGGGGCAGCACCGGCGGCAGCGCCGAACCCTACAGCCGGGAGTTCTTCACCCAGCGGGTGGGCCGCTGGTTCGAAGCCGGACGCGCGCTCTTCCTCGAGCTGGTCGCCCTCGAAGATGGGCCCGCCTCGAGTCAGTTCGACCAGTTCACGCTGGTCTTCCGGGTCGACGCCCGCGACGCACTCGCGGACGGCACCTGGTCACTGCGCGCCGAGAGCGGTGAAGTCATCGACGTCTTCCTCCAGCGTCGTGCGGACGTCGTGCCGGATGCTCGCTACAGCGCGAGCTTCGCAGTCACGCGCCCGCTCAGCGTCGCGAGCTGCGCGTAGACCTTCCTGCGTGGGCGCAGCCGGCGGAGCCATTCGATGCCGGCGCGCCAGGGACCGCTTCCGGGGGGCCCCGTCACACTCATGAGCCCGCCCATTCCCTGGGCGATCTGGTCGAGCCC
>CAYTJA010000324.1:0-4925 GCA_964437835.1 uncultured Spirochaetales bacterium | reverse complement strand
CGGCGCGCGACCAGTGCGACGCGCATCCCGCGGCGCGCGAGCTCGCGCGCGGTCGCGGCGCCGATGCCGCTCGAGGCTCCGGTCACGATCGCAGTCTTGCCCCGGTAGTCGCGAAAGCCCTTCATGGTCGCTCCTTCAGGCCACGCGCGGGGCGAGCTGCGGCTCGCGGCGCGGGGCGATGGCGTATCGGAAACGCAGGTAGTTGGCGAAGGCCAGGCCCGTCACCGTGACGGGCACGTAGCGGAAGCCGCGGCGCACGAAAAAGAGCGCCATGCGCGCGGCAGCGCGCGGCGAGAGCAGTCCGAAGCCGCGCGGCCCGCGCGGCTCGGGCAGCACCAGGTGCCGGTAGATGAAACGCCTGTCTTCGTACAGCGCGCGGGCGCGCGCGGCGAAGTCGCGCGCGGCCCGCGCAGCTTCGAGCCGCACGGCGTCGCCGCGGCTTGCTGCGACTTCGAGCTCCGAGCCCGTGGCCCAGACTTCCGGCGGCAGCTTGCGCCCGCGCGTGGCCTCCGCGAAGCGCTCGATCGCGTGATGCGCGCGCTCCGAATCCAAGCACGGATTCGCCCCAGCGTGGAGCACGGCGAGCACATCGAGCTCGGCGAGCCGCTCACCCGCGATCTCCGCGCCCGCATCCAGCGCCGCGACGCCTGCGACTCCGTTCCGGGCCAGCTCCGCGCGCAGCGCGGAGCCGAAGGGAGTGTCCGCCCCGACGAGCCCCACGCGCAGCCCCGCGAGCGAGGCTCCCGTCCCCATCAGGTGGTCGAAGGTCTTGAGATAGGCCGCGTAGTGCGCGTCCGGGTACGCGTGGTGCAGCGCGTGGTAGCTCGGCACACACAGGTACTTCGGCTGGTAGGCGCGCACGCAGCTGCGGCTGCGGTGATTCACGTCGAGGCCGCGCTGCGAGAGGATGTACGCGACCAGTGACGTCTGGAGCGCGACGGCGCCCAGCACCGCGGGCAGCGGCGCCAGCCAGAGCCACGCCGCGCTGACGGCGAGATGCGTCAGGTACTCCGGAATCACGTGGTGGCGCAGGTTCGCCGGAATCAGCTCCGCGCGCACCTGCAGATCCGGCGGCAGGAAGCGGTGGTGCGTCTGGTGCAGCGCGCCGATGCGGCGCAGCGCGCGGAAGCGCGAACGCGAGCACAGGTGCAGCACGTAGTGGACGACGTCGAAGGCGAGCGTCGAGAGCAGGAAGATGCCCAGCGCCGCTGCGATCCAGAGTGCCACCGAGAGCGCTGCGCGGAGAAGCTCCACCTCAGTGCACCCGCATCCCCCCGTCCACGTTGAGCGACTGGGCGGTGATGTTGCGGCCGCGCTCGGAGCAGAGGAAGCATGCGAGCCAGCCGATGTCCTCGGGCGTCTGCGGTCGGCGCAGCGGCGTGAGCATCTTCACGGTGTTCTGGAACCAGGCCTTCGGATCCGGACCGGCCGTCGCCGCGCCATAGCGCAGGCCCAGGTGCTTCCAGAGCGACTCGGCCATGTCTGTCTCGACGAGGCCCGGCAGGATCGCGTTCACGGTGATCGACCAGGCGCCGACTTCCTTGGCCAGCGACTGCGTGTAGCTGACTTCAGCCGCGCGCGTCGCGTTGTAGGCGACGTGCGCGGGCTGGCCCTCGAGCGCCGCGACCGACGAGATGTTGATGATGCGCCCGAAGCGGCGCTGCTTCATCGAGGGCAGCACGGCCTCGCAGGCCCAGACGCGCGAGAGCGTGTTCACGCGGAAGGCCTTCTCCCAATCGCGCGTTTCCTCGGGGTAGTGGTCGCTCCAGTCGTCGTCCCCGTGCACGCCGGCGTTGTTGATCAGGAAGTCGATCGGGCCGAGCGCGCGCGCGGTGGCAGACACCATCTCGCGCACCTGCGCCTCGACCGAGACGTCGGTCGGAACCGCGAGCGCCTTGCCTCCCGCAACTTCGATCGCCTTGCAGGTCTCCTCGAGCCCGCTGCGATTGCGCGCCGCGACCGCGACCGTCGCGCCCTCCGCCGCCAGGCACTTCGCGATCCCAACCCCGATGCCGCGGCTCGCGCCCGTCACGAGCGCGATGCGACCTGCGAGCGGTGCCAGCATCGGAACCTCCCCTTTCGTACACCCAGCCCGCCGCGCTCGCGGTGGGATCTCCTGCTAGTTTCCGCGCGGGCGGAAGTAGAGGAAGGCCGCGGCGCCGCTCGGCTCGATCTCGAGCACGACCGGAAGACCCAGGCGCAGCTGCGCCGGGTCCGACCCTCGCAGCACGCCGAGCACCCGCGGGCCCTCCTCGAGCTGCACCACGAGCGCCGCATAGGGATCGGGGCCCCAGGCCGGATCCAGCACGCGGTGCGTGACGGTCCACGCAAATACCTCGCCGCGCCCGCTGACCGCCTGCCAGCGGAATTCGGCCGAGCCGCACTTCGCGCACAGGAAGCGCGGTGGATGCCGGAACACTTCGCAGGCGCTGCAGCGCTGGAGCTCGAGCTTCCCTTGCGCCGCACGCGCGTAGAACTCGGCGTTCAGGCTGCCCGGCTCCGGCTGCGGCGCGCGTTTCGCGGGGCGCGCGGCGGCGGCGCCCGTCGGGCTGCCCATCAGGCCCTCCCGAGGATCGCGAGGCTGCCGTCGCCGAGATCGCCGTAGCCCGTCACGAGGCCGAGCCTCGCACCGACCACCTGCAGCTCGCCGGCGTCATGCCGCAGCTGCCTCGTCGCTTCGATGATGTGGTTCATGCCCCAACAGTGCCCCTGGCTCAGCAATCCGCCGTGCGTGTTGAGCGGATAGCGGCCTCCGTGCCGCAGCGCGCCTTCGCGCACGAAGTCGCCCGCCTCACCGCGCTTGCAGAAGCCGAGCGCCTCGAGCTGCAACAGCACGATGTAGGTGAAGCAGTCGTAGATGCACAGGAAGTCGACGTCGTGAGGATCGATGCCCGCCATCGCGAATCCACGCGGCGCGGCGTACGAGAGACCGATCTGCAGCGGGTCCTCGCGGCTCGCGAGATCGTCGGCCGGCGCGGGCTGGCCCTGCGCGCCGCCGAGGTAGAGCACCGGGTGATGCGGAAGGTCGCGCGCGCGCTCCGCACTCGTCATGACGATCGCGCCCGCGCAGTCCGTCTCGACGCAGCAGTCGAGCTTGCGCAGCGGCTCCGCGATCCACTCCGAAGCCAGGTATTCCGAGAGTCCGAGCGGGCGGCCGCGCATCAATGCCTTGGCGTTGTGCTGCGCGTGGGCGCGGCAGATCATCGCGATCTCGGCCGCGTCTTCGTCGCGGATGTCGTAGAGCTGCTTGTAGCGGCTGAAGATCAGCGAGTAGAGCTGCGCGGGAGCGCGGATTCCGTAGGGCGCGTAGAAATCTCCCGTCACGCTCGAAGGCATCCCACCGGCCATGCGCCGCGGCGGTGCGCCGCCGGGCCGCGGGCGCAGCGCCGAGAAGCCGTTCCAGCCGATTGCGATCAGCACGTGTTTCGCGACGCCGGCCGAGATCGCCATCGCGGCCGAGAGCAGCGAGGCCGTGCAGGACGCGCCGCCCAGGTGCGACTTCACCGCATAGTGGAGATCGGGCACGCCGAGATTCGCGGCGACCTCCTCGACGCTGCCGAAGGCCGGCGCGAGCAGGATGGCGTCGATTTCCGAGGGCTCGAGCCCCGCATCGGCGATCGCCGTGCGCGAGGCGCGCAGGATCAGCTCGACCGGATGCTCCGGCGCGCCGCGCAGGTAGTCCGTCTCGCCGACGCCGGCGATCGCCGCCTGACGCGAGACGGACAGCGGGAACTGGCTTCGCATCGATCACATCTCCTCCTCGGGCGCGCGCCAGAGGGCTGCTGGGCATCATATCGCCATCTCGCGCTGGAACGCCTCCGCGGCGGTACTTCGATTGCGCAACCACGACCCGACCGGGGCTCGGCAGGGCGCAGCGCCGCCGCGCGCCGTTTGGAGGGACTCGGGTCCTCGGGCATCCTGCCGCGCATGCCGATCTCGCAGGGCCGGTGACCGCGCCCGCCCAAAATTCCGCCTCTCCGGTCCGGGAATGGCTGTTCCGGATCGTTCCGGCCTTCGACTCGCTGCGCCGCTATCGCGCGGCGGACGCGCGCGCGGACTGCCTGGCCGGCCTCACGGTCGCCGCGGTCGCCGTTCCGCAGGCGATGGCCTACGCGATGGTCGCCGGACTGCCGGCGGAATATGGCCTCTACACCGCGATCGTGATGACCGCAGTCGGCGCGCTCTTCGACTCCTCCCGCCAGCTCATCAACGGTCCCACCAACGCGATCTCGATCGCGCTGCTCTCGGTGATCGCGGTAGTGCCCGCCGAGCAGAAGCCGCAGGCGGCGATCCTGCTCGCCTTCCTGATCGGCGCGATTCAGCTCGGGATCACGCTGCTGCGGCTCGGCGACCTGACCCGCTACATCTCGCACTCGGTGATCGTCGGCTTCACGCTCGGCGCGGGCAGCCTGTTGGTCCTCGATCAGATCAAGAACCTGTTGGGACTCCGGGCGATCGGCGATGTCCACGACCATTTCCTGGTTCGCCTGTGGCTCACGCTGACGCAGGGTGGCAGCGTGCATCTCGAGACGGCTGCGATCGGCCTCGGATCGATCGCGCTCGTCATCGCGCTGCGCTGGCTGAAGCGTCGGCTCGCAGCGCCGCTGCTTCCCGATCTGCTGCTGGTCGTGATCGTGATGGCGGGGCTCGTCGATTGGCTCGGTCTCGACGCGCACGGCGTCACGGTGATCGGCGAGATCCCCGCGAGCCTGCCGTCGTTCCGCTGGCCCGAACTCCCGCCCGAGCAGATCCGGGACTTCGCGACTGGCGCGCTCGCGATCGCGGTGCTCGGCCTGCTCGAGGCCATCTCGATGGCCAAGGCCATCGCAGCCGTGACCGGCCAGAAGCTCGACTTGAACCAGCAGTGCCTCAGCGAAGGGTTCGCCAACTTCGGCGGGACCCTGTTCCAGTGCATGCCGGGCTCG
>CAYTJA010000323.1:0-7750 GCA_964437835.1 uncultured Spirochaetales bacterium | reverse complement strand
CTCCGGCAAGAAGACGAAGGCGCCCCCCTCGCCGCTCGCAGCTTCGCTGTGGAAGGGCGCGCCGACCACGAGGTCGGCGATCGCATCGCCGTCGACGTCCCCGGCGGACGCTGCACTCGAGCCGAAGAACGCGAGCGCCTGCAGGCCCGCGAAGCGCGTGCTCGCGGCGCCCGCGGCCGCGCTGGAGATTCCCGACGCGCCGCCAAGGAACACGAAGGCCGCGCCCACGACGCTTTGGTCGACGCTGTACGCAGACGCGCCGACGACCACGTCGTCGAAGCCGTCGAGGCTCGGATCTCCGGCCGACGCGACGCTGACGCCGAACTGCGCGCCGATCTGATCGCCCTCGAGCTGCGTCGCGGCCGAACCCGCGCCGGCGTCGGCAATTCCCGTCGCACTGCCGTGGAACACGAAGGCCGCGCCCTCGAGGAACTGGCCCGCGCTGTAGCGCGGCGCGCCGGCGATCACGTCGTCGAAGTCGTCTGCGTCGACGTCGCCCGCGGAGGCCACGCTGATGCCGAGCACCGCGCTCGCCTGGTCGCCCTCGAGCTGTGCGTCGGCGGCGGCCGAGCTCTCGCTCGCAATGCCGCTCGCAGAGCCGAGGAACACGAAGGCGGCGCCCTCGTTCGTCTGCCCCGCGTCGAAGTTGGGCGCGCCGACGATGGCATCGCCGAAGAGATCGCCGTTCACGTCGCCCGCCGCCGCAACGCTGCTGCCGAAGAGGGCGTTCAGCTGCCCCCCCGAGAGCAGCGCGGAGGCGCTCGCGGGGCCGCCGCTCGCGATGCCCGTGGCGCTGCCGCGGAACACGAAGGCGGCGCCCTCGTCCGCCAGAACGCCGTCGTAGTCAGGCGCGCCGAGGATCAGGTCTGAAAATCCATCGCTGTCGATGTCACCCGCGCTGGCCACGCCGACGCCGAGACTCGCGCCGACCTGGTCGCTCTCGAAGCGGGCCGCGGCGCTCGCAGCGCCGGCCGCGGCGATCCCCGTCGCAGTGCCGCGGAACAGGAAGGCCGCACCCTCGTCGTTCTCGCCGGAATCGTATTCCGGGGCACCGACGATCACGTCGTCGAAGCTGTCCGCGTCGACGTCCCCGGCCGCCGCGACGCTGCCGCCCAGATGTGCGCCGGCCTGATCGCCCTCGAGCTGCGCGCCGGCTGCGGCGGCGGGGCCGCTC
This sequence comes from uncultured Spirochaetales bacterium, assembly GCA_964437835.1. GTDB lineage: Bacteria > Myxococcota_A > UBA9160 > UBA9160 > SMWR01 > CAYTJA01. Next base: position 6,576 of record CAYTJA010000323.1, on the reverse strand, counting down.
GCGATGCCCGACGCGCTGCCGAGAAATACGAACGCCGCTCCTTCATCCGTCTGGCCCGCGTCGTACTGCGGCGCTCCGACGATCAGATCGCCGAAGCCGTCGCCATCGACGTCGCCCGCAGACGCGACGCTCGCGCCGAATGCGGCTCCGAGCTGATCGCCCGCGAGCGCGGTGTCTGCATCTGCCGTGTCGAAGAGCAGCGGGTCGATCGTGATCGGATACTGCGCCGCAGCATCGTCCACGCCGATCGAAAAGGAGCTCGCGCTTGCGAGCTCGAAGCTCGCCGCGAGCGGGCGACCCTGCGCGTCCCACGCGGCGAGCCCGGCATAGCCGAGCTCGCGCCCGTGCGCGGTCTCGAACACGAGGCCCTGTGCGCCCTTCGCGGCACGAGCGCCGCGCAGTGCGAGCTCGAGCACGAGCGCACCTTCGCCAGCAGGCCTCTGCACCAGCGTGAATCCGTGTTCGAGGCCCTCGGCGCGATTCTCGTACCACTCGACCACACCCGGCCGCAAGAGCTCGACGCGCGCGCCGAGAGCCCGCGTGCGGCCGGCCGGCACGCGCATCAACGCTTCCGCGCGCCCGACGCCCACGAGCGATAACTCGAGCAGCGGCGGGCTGCCGGCCGCCTTGCGATCCACGATGCGGATCCCATCGGGCTCGAAGTAGCTGCGCAGGTTCTGGCGGCGGTTCGGCGCCTGCAGGCCCCCACCGTCGTCACTCGCTTGATATTCGCGCGCGGAGATGGATGCCTGCGCGCGCGCGAGCCAAGCGTCGAGCGGAGCGCTCACGGCCGGCGCGCGACTCGCACAGTCGACGAATGAAAATAATAGAATCCCGAACCCGAAACAGTGAGACAAGATCCGCATATCACACCCCCGGCCGCGGCAACCGCATATCATTCCCAGTCTCAGCGGGAGGCATCCTACCATCCGCAGCAGGGCCGCGGGGAAGCCCCGCGGGTCAGGGCGCTGCCTGTCGGATCCCGCTCGCCGGCAGACCGCCGCGCGCCGGAGCGGCCGACCTAGGGCACGAAGGGCCGCAACCCCTCGATTTCCCGTCGGATCAGCTCGTCCTGGGCGCCGCCGGTCGCGAGTCCGCGCTCGAGCGCCGCGAGGGCCTCGCGGTACTCGCCCCGCGCAACGCGCGCCGCGGCGAGGCCGCGCCACTCGAGCTGCGTCAGCGAGGCCTGGCTCTCGAACCACTGGATCCGCGTGCCGGCGATCTCGGCGACGAGCGCGCGGAAGCGGGGCTGGCGCGCGATCGGGTCCCAGGCCGGGTCCTCCTCGAGCTGCTCGAAGCGGTTGAAGCCGTTTGCTACGGCAGCGCGGATTCCGCGCAGCGCGGCGTCGAGATCACCCCTTTGAGCCGCGCGTTTGGCGAGCTGGAGCTGGCCCGCCACGCCGTCGGGATAATGCGCCGCGCTGTCGGCCATCAGCAGCACCGGCGAGCTCCAGATCCGCGCGCGCGCGTGAGAACGCGCGCCGAAGCCGAGCAGCAGCGCCGCGGCTGCGAGCAGCGCAACAGCGCGCAGCGCGGGGGCGCTCGCAAGCTGCGGGGCTCGCCGCAGCGCGACCCCCGCGAGCTCCCGGCCGGCGAGCAGCAGCGCCCCGAGCAGACCCGGCAGGATGAAATACAGATAGCGGTCGGCCATCGGATACAGGAACGGAAAGATCTGGCAGATCGGCGCGAAGGAGAGAGCGGCCCAGGCCCAGCAGGCGAGCTCCGGCGCCAGCGGAGCCGGGCGCCGGAGCAGCACCACGCAGCGCGTCGCGATCGCGGCTGCGAGCGGCAGCGCCGCGAGCCACCACGGATCCAGCCACGAGCGCGCCGGCTCGGGTTCGTGGAAGGCCGAGACGCCGAAGGAAGTCGCGGCGATCCACGCATAGCGCGACAGCAGCGCGAGCACGCTGCGCAGCAGCAGCAGCGGGTCGCCGTGGAGCTCCGCCGGCGCGGCTCCCGAGCGCTGGTGCAGGCCGAACTCGATCAGCGCGAAGGCCGCGAAGCCGAGCGCTGAGAGCGCGTGCCAGGCCCAGGGCTGCGGGCGGCGCTCACTCGCGAGCAGCAGCGCGCCGACCGGCAGCGCGAAGGCCGCCGTGGGCTTGGCCAGCAGCGCCAGCAGGAAAGCGGCCGCGGCCGCTCCCGGGCGCCGCGGCTGCCACTGCAGCGCGAGCAGCGACAGCAGCAGCGAGGCGCTGCTCTTGAGCTGCGAGATCCACGCGACCGCCTCGACGTTCGCGGGGTGCAGCAGGAAGAGTCCCGCGCCGCAGACTGCCGCCACGCGAGAGAGTCCGATGCGCTCGAAGAGAGGCACGAGCAGTAGCGACGCGAGCGTGTGCAGTACCACGTTCAGCAGGTGATGCCCGCTGGTGTTCGCTCCGCAGAGCTGCCAGACCGCCGCGTGCAACAGCAGCTGCACCGGACTCCAGTTCACCACGTTGCGCGCGGCCGCGCCGGTCGGCGACAGGATCTCCCAGAGGTTTCGCGCACTCAGCTCGTGCAGGTAGGAGTTCTGCTCGACATAGTGCAGGTCGTCGGAGAGGAAGGGCCCCTGCAGCGCGGGCGCATACACCCAGAGCACCGCGCCGAGCGCGGCGCAGGCGAGGAACCAGCGGGGCATTCTATGCTAGTCCTGCAGCGGGGCCGAGGCGCCCGCCTCCCTGCGCAGCTGGGCGAGGTCCATTCGCAGCTCGGCGTCGAGCGGTCCACCCAGCGCGAGCGCAGTCTCGAGCGCGGCGATCGCCGCGGCGCGGTCGTCGCGCACGCGGTGCGCGAGCGCGCGCAAGCGCAGCTCGGGCTGGCTCTGGATGCCGAGCGACCGCGAGCGCTCGATCCAGCGGCCGGCCATCTCGCGCAGCAGGGCCTGGAATTCCGGGGCCGCGCGCACCTTTGCCAGGCCGGGATCCTCGAGCAGCACCGCGAAGCGCGCCGCCTGTCGCTCCTCCGCACGTCGCAGCGCGAGCACCGCGCGCACGGCATCGCCGCGTTCCGCCGCGCGCAGCGCCTCGAGATAGGCGGCCGTTCCGCCGCGCGGGTAGTTCTTCGCGGCGTCGAGCAGGAGCAGCATCTCGCTCTGCCAGAGGCGCGCGCGATGGGTGCTCTGCCAGCCGAAGGCGAGCAGGACTGCGAGTGCCGCGAGCGCGAGCGACCGCGCAGCGGCCGCGGGGAGCTGCAGGCGCTCCCAGAGCTCACGCCCCGCGAGCAGCGCCCCGCCGAGCAGGCCCGGCAGCAGGAAGTAGAGGTAGCGATCGGCGATCGGATTCACGAAAGGCACCAGCTGAGACACCGGCAGGAAGGACGCCGCGGCGAAGACCCAGAAGCCCGCCTCGGCGCGCCGCGCGCGCAGCGCCGCCCAGCTGCGAAATCCCAACACGAGCGCGCAGATGCAGCCGGCGAGAAACCACGGATCGAGCCAGCGTGCAATCGGGTCGGGCTCGTGAAAGGCCGAGAGGCCCGTTCCGGTCGCCGCCATCGCGACGTAGTGCGCGCCACCCGCGAAGATCGCCTGCAGCCGCGCCGCGAGGCCGCCCTGCGCCGCGATCTGCGCCTCTCCGGCACCGCGCTGCGCCCCGAACTCCGCGAGTGCGAAGAGCGCGAAGAGCGCGATCCAGACGCCGAGCCAGCGGCGCTCGAGCGCGGGAATCGGGCGCGCACCCGCCCGAGCCCAGGCGAAGGCGGCCGCGGCCGGCAGTGCGGCGGCTGCCGAGGCCTTCGTCAGCAGGCCCAGGGCGAAGAGCGCGGTCGCCAGGCGGGGCCGCTGCGGAAACTGGAGCAACGCAGCGAGCGCGAAGCCGAGCGAGGCCGTGGTCTTGAGCTGGGAGATCCAGGCGACGGCCTCGACGTTCGCGGGATGCAGCACGAAAGCCAGGCCCGCGAGCACCGCGACCGGGGCAGGCAGCTCCGCGCGCAGCAGCAGCGCGACGAAGAGCCAGCCCGCGAACGCGTGGCACAGCACGTTGATCAGGTGGTAGCCGGTGACGTCGTTGGCGAAGATCTGGCGCTCGAAGGCGGTCGCGAGCAGGTGGACGGGCGCGTAGTTCGCGGTGTGCAGGCGAGCCGGACCGGTCGGATCGAAGAGCTGCAGCAGCGCGCCGGGGGCAAGCGATGCGGTATAGGGATTCGCGACGATGTAGCCGTAGTCGTCCGAGAGGAAGGGCCCGCGCAGCGCCGGGCGATACACCGCCAGCGCGATGCCCGCGAACGCGGCGAAGAGCAACGCGGCGAACACGCGGGACATCGCGGCGGAGTCTACCGGGCCCGCGCTGCGAGAGGTGGCTCGAGGGTGGACGCGACTCGCTCACACAGGACTGCGCGCGCGCCGCATGCGCTCGCAGCGCTCGCGCTGCTGTGCGGCTGCGCTGGCGCCGCGTGTCGCGCATCCGACGGCGCGGATCCGCCGATCGCGCGCGCGATCCTCTCGGGCAGCAGCAGCGATGGACTCGTATTTGCGCGCGTGCACGGCGATTCTCGAGATCTGTTCCGGCTGCGGCTCGCGGACGGCGCAGAGCTCCCGCTCGTCACGAGCTCTGGACGCGACGAGAGCTGGCCCTACTGGTCGGAGCGCGCGGCGCGCCTGCTCTTCGAGTCTGTGCTGCGCGGGGAGGCGAGCGACCTGTTTCTGCTAGACCCCGCGGCCGGCCAGACGCAGTCGCTCACGCAGACCCAGGCGCGCGAGGAGCACTGGCCGACCTGGGCGCCGGACGGCAGCGCGCTCGCGTGGGCCTTCCGCGGCGGCCGGCCCGGCGCGGGCATCGCGCTGCGCGAGTTCGGCGCGGGGGGCGCTGGAGCGGTCGCGAACCTCGCGAGTGCCGAGCCGCCCTACCTCTTCCTGCGGCCCGAGTTCTCTCCGGACGGCCGGCAGCTCGTCGCGCAGCAGCGGCGCAGCGCGAGCGATGCCGCGAGCGACCTCTGGATCTTCGCGCGCGATCGTAAGGAAGCCGCGCGCCTGCTCGTCTCGGATCCCAACTGGCACGACTTCAGGGCCGCCTTCACGCGCGACGGCGCGCGCGTGGTCTTCTCGCGGCGCCCGGGCTCGGGTGGCCGCCACTCGATCTGGAGCGTCGCCACTGCCGGCGCTGCGCCGCAGCCACTGCTCGCCGAAGCGGCCTTCGACCAGCACTCGGCGCGCCCCTCGCCCGCGCGCGACGAGCTCGTGTTCAGCTCGGATCGCGCGGGCAACGGCAGCCACGACCTCTTCCTGGCCGATCTCGCGGGCGGCGGGATCCGCGCGCTGCGCGAGAGCCCGGATCAGGACGAGTACGCTCCGCGCTGGTCGCCCGATGGCGAGCGGATCGCCGCCGTCGCGACCGCACGCGGCGTCGTGCCCACGCTCGCCGACGGCGACGCGCTGCGCGAGACGCGCATCCTCGTCTTCGACCGCAGCGGCCGCCTGCTGCGCGAGACCTCGGGCTTCATGCCCGACTGGATGCCTGCGTGGCAGGATTGAGGGCGGCTGCGCCGCGCGGCCTCGGCCTGGCACTCTTCGCGCTGACCGCCGCCGTCTTCGCGCCCTCCCTCTGCGGCGACTTCTTGAACTACGACGACGATCTCTACGTGAGTGCGAACCCGGCGCTGGCAAACGGCCTCGACGCCGAGAGCCTGCGCTTCGCGTTCACGAGCTTCTACGGCGCGAACTGGTTCCCGCTGACGTGGCTCTCGTGGCTGCTCGACGTCTCGCTCTTCGGCTTCGACGCGCGCGCGCTGCACGCGACGAACGTGCTGCTCCACGCCGGCGCGAGTGCCCTGATCTACACCGCGCTGCGTCGGCTCACGGGCTGCGTCTGGACCGCGGCGTTTGCGGCCGCGCTCTTCGCGCTGCACCCGACGCGCGTCGAGGCAGTCGCCTGGATCGCCGCACGCAAGGATCCGCTCTCGGCACTCTTCGCGGCCGCGGCACTCTCCGCCTACGCGGGCCAGCGCGCGCCGGGGCCCGGCGCCGCGCGACTCGCGGGCGTGGCCGCTCTCTACGCACTCGGGCTGCTCGCGAAGCCGAGCGTGATCCCACTGCCGGCCCTGCTGCTGCTGCTCGACTACTGGCCGCTCGGGCGCCTCGCCGGCGGCGCAGCCGGAGCCGCCGGCAGCGAGCGCTCGCGCATCGACCGCAGAGCGCTGCGCCGCTGCGTGCTCGAGAAGCTCCCGCTCTTCGCGCTAGGCGTTGCACACACGGCGGTAGTGTTCGCGGCGCAGTCCTCGGCGGGAACCGTCGCGAGCCTCGAACAGCTGGACCTCGCAGCCCGCGTAGCGAACGCGCTCGCGCAGCTGCCCGCCTATCTCGGAGCGCTAATGTGGCCGCTGCGGCTCGCGATTCCCTATCCGCATCTCGAGGCTGCGCAGCCGCTGTCGCAGGTCCTGCTCGGCGTGCTGCTCTTCGGCCTCGCGACTGCGGCCGCGCTCGCGAGCGCGCGCAACCACCCGCAGCGGATCGTCGGCTGGCTCTGGTTCCTGATCCTGCTGCTTCCCTGCAGCGGACTGGTGCAGGTCGGGTCGCAGGCGCGCGCCGACCGCTACCTCTACCTGCCGCTGATCGGGCCCGCGCTGGTGTTCGCGTACGACGCTCCCGCGCTGCTCGCGCGCGTGGGC
>CAYTJA010000322.1:0-8830 GCA_964437835.1 uncultured Spirochaetales bacterium | reverse complement strand
GTGCTCGGCCTGCTCGAGGCCATCTCGATGGCCAAGGCCATCGCAGCCGTGACCGGCCAGAATCTCGACATGAATCAGCAGTGCCTGTCCGAGGGTCTCACGAACTTCTCGGGCAGCCTGTTCCAATGCATGCCGGGCTCGGGCTCGCTCACGCGCTCGGCGATCAACCAGCAGGCGGGCGCCGTCACGCAATGGTCGGGAGTCGTGTCGGCCGGGGCCGTCGCGCTGATCATGCTGGCCTTCGCACCCTACGCCCGCTTCATCCCGCGCGCGGCGCTCGCGGGCATCCTGATCACGGCGTCCTGGAAGATGGTCGACTGGCGTGCGCTCCGATATCACCTGCAGGCGACCCAGTTCGACCGCGCGATCGTAGTCGTCACCGCGTTTTCCGCGGTCGCAATCTCGATCGAGTTCTGCGTGCTGATCGGCGTGATGATGTCCTTCCTGCTCGCGGTGCCGCGGGCGGGTCGCATGTTGCTCACGGAGTTCGTGATCACGCCCGAGGGCCGCGTCCACGAGCGGCTGCCCGAAGACGCCGCCTGCGAGCGCATCCTGATCTTCGGTATCGAGGGCGAAATGTTCTTCGGCGCGACCGCTGCGCTCGAGCAGCACTTCGCCACGATCGACCAGCGCGTGACGCCCAGCACGCAGGTCCTGGTGCTGCGGGTCAAGCGCGCGCGCAGTCCCGATGCCGTGGGCCTGGCACAGCTAGAGGGCTTTCTCGAGCGCCTGAAGTTGCGCGGAATCCACGTGCTGCTCTGCGGCGTGCGCCCAGAGTTCGCGAGGAAGATGAACAAGACCGGCCTGATCGAGCGCCTCGGCGAGCGCGTATTCCTGGAGCAGCCCGTGCGCCAGACCAGCACCCTGCTCGCGATCCGCCACGCGTATCGAATCCTGAGCTCGCGCTGCGAGCGCTGCCCGCGCCGCGACGGCGACCTCGGCGACGGGGAGCTGTACTTCCAGGTCTAGCCTCGATGCGCAGCTCCACCAGGGCCCGGGAGCGGCCGTCGGGCGTACTCCTCACCGCCCTGCTCTTTGCGGGTTTCTTCGCTCTCTACCAACTGACATTCTCATTGCACCCGAGGGCATACCCGCCGCCGAGATCGCGAACACTGTACGAGCACTTTGGCGCCGACAACATGGTCCAGGTGCTGCGCGAGCCCCGTCCTGGGGGAGAGCTGAGCATCCACCTGGTCAAGCACCCGCTCTTCGCGGTCGTGATGCCCCCGTTGCACGCCTTCGGGAAACGGGTCTATTTCGCGTGGCCCGAGCGACAGCGAGCTCAACTCGCTGCGGCCTTTCCTTTCGCGTTCCTCGGAGCAGTGAACGTCTGCCTGGCACTGCGACTGCTACTCGCGAACATTGCGTCGCTCCGGATCGCACTGCCCTTCGCATTGATCTTTGGGCTCTCCGCCTCGTCGTGGTTCTTCTCCAGCTACCCCGAGACCTATGTCCTGACCAGCGTCTGCACCAACCTCTTCTTCACCGTACTGCTGAAGCCGGCGCCTCTGCGACGCCGAATGACCGTGCTCGCCGTGTTGAACGCGCTGGCTGCCTACGCCGCGCCACATCAGCTGATGCTGGCGGTGGTTCCCTGCTTGCGCGAGTTGCAGATCGAGCGCGGATCGAGGCAGGCATGGTCGGAGGTCGCGCGTTACGGCCTGCTGCTGTTTCTGCTATTCGTTCTGCCCTACCAACTCTGGCTGCGCTGGGCCGACCTCAGTTGGACCGCCTATCTCGAGCACGTGGGAGCCATCGGACGCCTCTGGGAGCCGCGCTGGGGAGCAGTGACGCTGCTCAACTTCTTCGTGTTCTCGGTGATCGGTCCGGTGGCGGAACCCCGCCTCTACGGAGACCGATCGCTGGCTGTGCTCGGGCGGGTTTCGTGGCCTTGGTTGTTCGGACTTGCGGCCTATGTCGCCTGCGCGGGGCGTGGGCTCTGGAGAGCGCGCCGTTCCCAGGCGCCCTGGACCGCTTTCGCGCCCGGGGCAGCGTTCCTGTTGAGCGGCTACAGCCTGTTCTTCTGGTGCTTCAATCCGCGCGAGAGTTTCATCTACTCCCTGCCGATCCTTCTGCCCTGGCTCATGCTCGTGCATTCCGGATGGGGAGCCGGCATCGGCCGCCGCTTCGAGGTCGCGCTGTTCGTGTGGATCGGATGCCTGGTGATCAATAACGCACAGCTCATGCGGCTGGTGGGGGAGTTGTAGCCTCTAGCCCATGTCGTCTCTCAGCTCTCCCACTCCGCAGCTCTCGCTCGATCGGCGGACCTGGGGTCGTTTCATCCAGGCGGCGCGCAACTTCGCCCGCTCCGAGGTCGGCGGCCGGGGCAAGGCGCTCTGCGCGGCGCTGATCGGCCTGCTGGTGGTCATCAATAGCCTCAACGTGGTCAACAGCTATGTCGGCCGCGACTTCGTGACCGCGATCGCCGAGCGCAACCGCGGCGGGTTCGTCTCGCTGGCGATCGCCTACATCGGAGTGTTTGCGGCCGCGACCGTGGCCGCCGTGCTCTATCGCTTCAGCGAGGAGCGTCTCGGCCTGCTGTGGCGGGAGTGGCTCACCCACCGGCTGCTGGCCAGCTACCTTGAGCATCCCACCGCCTACCGACTGAGCGACCGGCTCATCGCCAACGGCGAGATCGCCAACCCAGATCAGCGCATCGCCGAGGATGTACGGGCGTTCACCACCACCACCCTGTCCTTCGTCCTGCTCATGCTCAACGGGACGTTCACCGCCCTGGCGTTTTCCGGCGTGATGTGGTCGATCAGCCCGCCGCTCTTCGTCGTCGGCGTGCTCTACGCCGGCGTCGGCTCGCTGCTGACGATCCGGTTCGGCTACTCGCTGATCGGTTTGAATTACACCCAACTCGACCGCGAGGCGACCTTCCGCGCCGGTCTGGTGCACGTGCGCGAGAACGCCGAATCGATCACCGCCGCGCGCTACGAGCGCCCGGTGCAGGCCCGCCTGGGCCTGCACCTCGATGCGCTGATCGCCAACGCGCGACGCCTGATCGGTGTCAACCGCAACCTCGGATTCTTCACCACCGGCTACAACTACCTGATCCAGATCATCCCGGCGCTGATCGTCGCACCGCTATTCTTCAGCGGCCAGATCGAGTTCGGCGTCATCACCCAGTCCGCCATGGCCTTCTCCCAGTTGCTCGGCGCGTTCTCACTGATCGTCACCCAGTTCCAGTCGATCTCCTCGTTCACCGCCGTCGTCGCCCGGCTCGGCTCGTTGGCGGAAGCCATCGAGGAAGCGCGAGCCGTGACGCTGCTCTCGACGGAAAGCTGCGGCCATCCGCGCTTCGTCGTCGACTGTCCCATTTGTCTGGCGCACAGCAAGGTCCCGCACGCCATGCCGTCGATCACGTTCCGTGAGGCGGCCGGACGCCTGGCATTCGAGGGACTGACGCTGCGCTCGCCGCAGGATGGGCACCCGCTGCTCAGCGAGCTGTCGATCGTGATTCCGCAGCACACCCGGGTGCTCATCCTGGGGGCGAACGACGCAGCGAAGGTCGCGCTGTTTCGCGTCACCGCCGGTATCTGGGATGTCGGCGAGGGACGCGTGGTGCGGCCCGCCGAGCCCGGCATCGCCTTCCTGCCCGAACGCCCCTATCTGCCGGCGGGCACGCTGCGAGAAGTGCTGGCTCCGCCCGGATTGGCGCACGCCATCGCCGACGCGGAGATCCTGTCCCTGGTCGAGGCGCTCCACCTGACGCCAGTGGTCGCAGCGGCCGGCGGGCTGGACACCGAGCACGACTGGGCGAGCCGGTTGTCGCTCGGCGAGCAACAGCTGCTCGCCGTCGTGCGCGTCATGCTGGCGGCTCCGCACTTCGTCTTCCTCGACCGCCCGCAGACGATCCTGTCCGCGGACCAGGTCGCCGAGCTGCTCAGCGCCTTCGCCGCGCACGGCATCACCTACATCACCAGCGGCGAGCGCAACGGCTGGCAGGATCGCTACGAAGCCGAGCTCGATCTGAACGCCGACGGCAGCTGGCGATGGACCCCGCTGCGCGTCGCGCCGGAACCGACCGCTCGGCGCGCAGCAGGAACAGCGGCGAATCGAGGGCCGATCACTGATTAGCGCGCTCCCGAAGCTGCGCAGGCACACGCATCCGCGAAGAGCCGCGAATTCTCGGGTACCTTCGAGGGCAGCGAAACGGGCCTCGACAGCGCGCCATTCGCATCAGCAATGAGTCTGCCAAAGGGGTGAGCGCAGAGTGGCTTCGAGATCAGGCATGCCGCAGCCCGCCGACGACGAGCAGGCGCTGCTCGCGCGCTTGCGGGCCGGCGACGAAGCGGCCTTCGCCCTGCTGGTGCGCGCCAACGCCGGTCGCATGCTGGCCGTGGCGCGCCGCATGCTGCGCTCGGAGGAGGACGCGCGCGACGCGCTCCAGGACGCCTTCCTCCAGGCCTTTCGGGGCATCGGGAGCTTCCAGGGCGGAGCGCGCCTCTCCACCTGGCTGCACCGGATCGCGATCAACGCCAGCCTGATGAAGTTGCGCAGCCGGGGCCGCAAGCCGGAGCAGCCGATCGAGGAGCTGCTGCCGCGCTTCTACGAGGATGGCCACCGCATCGATCCAGGCCCGGCCTGGCGCAGGGAGGCGGCCGACCCGGTGGAGCAGCGCCAGACCCGCGAGCAGGTGCGCGCCGCCATCGAAAGGCTCCCGGAGATCCACCGTAACGTACTCCTGCTCCGCGACATCGAAGGGCTCGACACGGAGGAGACCGCCCGCTTGCTCGATGTGAAGGCCGATACGGTCAAGGTGCGCCTGCATCGGGCGCGCCAGGCGCTGCGCACCCTGCTCGCGCCGCACTTCGCGGGCGCGAGCGAATGACGCCTCCGCGCCCCCTCAGCTGTCGCGAGCTGATCGAGTTCCTCGCCGCCTATCTCGACGGGGAGCTCTCCGCGGGCGAACGCGCCGCCTTCGACGCGCACCTCTCCGTGTGTCCCCACTGCGTGGACTACCTGCACGGCTATCGCGAGTCGATCCGCCTCGGCAAGGCGGCGTTGGCTGGCGAGAATGAGCTCGCGGGGGAGGCTCCCGAAGAGCTCATCGCGGCGATCCTGGCTTCGCGCCGCTCGTAGCGCTGCTGCATCGAAGCACACCGTACGTTGCCATCGGGGCCCCTTCAGACGCGCGTCGGTCGGCCGCGCGCCGCCGCTGCGAGCATCTCGCGCTCGACCTCCGGCAGCACGCGCTCGAGCAACGCGCGATCCAGCTTCTCCGCGAGCTCCGCGGCCTTCGCGTGGCGGAGCATCGCGCCGAGATCCGAGTGCAGCCGCCCGATCAGCCACGCGAACATCGGGCCGTTCGCCACGGAATCGAACTCCAGCACGCTCTGGCGTCGCTCTCCCGGCGTGATGTAGTGGTAGTGCGGATAGTCGGAGAAGCAGTCGAAGCGCAGGTACTCGCCGCCGTCTGCGGTGTCGAAGACGTGCACCGAAACGCCGTCCTCGGCGAGCTGCGCGGGCAAGCCCGGCGGCAGCTCGTTGCCAAACTTCGCGCGCGCGTCGGCGCCGTACTCGGCCGCGATGATCGCCTCGTCGAGGAGTCGGTACTCCACGCCGAAGGTCACGGCTCCGGCCGCGAACATCCGCGTATGCTCGAGCAGGGCGGGGATCGGGAGTACCTCGTAGTGAGTCGCCATCTCGTGATCTCTCCTAGGCCGCGCGCAGCGCGCGCGCGGCGGACTCGATTGCCGTTCCGTCGAAGAAGCCAGGGTTGAGCGCGGTCCAGAAGCGCACGGGGTTCTCGAAGCTGAAGGCGCGGAAGTCCTGCTTCGACAACAGGCCGTGCTCGACCGACTCGTAGGCCTCCTCGACCACCTGCCGCGCATCCGTCACGTCCCAGTGCCCGATGTCGGAGCCGAAGATCGCGTGCAGACGGGCGCCCATCGGGTTGATGCGCGGGTCGAAGGCCAGGGCGTTCATGGGATCGTCGGCTTCGCAGCCGAAGTAGAAGCTCGGCACGAAGCGCTCGCGGACGTCCTCGGCGCTGTCGATGCCGCAGGCCGCGAACTCGTCCAGCGAATAGGGGTCGTCGATACGGTCGCCGCGGATGCCGGCGCCGTCGATCAAGGCCTGGCTGCGCCGGTCGCGGCGCTCGCGATCGCCGAGGCCCCACTGCAACAGGCCATCGCCTGCGGCCTTCTGGTAGCGCGCCACCATCCCGGGCCCCGCGACCTGCGCGAGCGAATCGAGCAGCGCCGGCTCGAACTCCAGCAGATGGCCGTCGGAGTCGACGATCGGGTGATCGAGGCTCGCCCTGATCTGTGCGGATCGCGTTTGGCTCACAGCTGACGGGTCGCCTCCTGCGGATGTCGCCCAGTTATAACCGCCGGCGGCCCTGCTCAGGCATCCTTTCCCTTCCGCGCGGCCCCAGGTGCTGAAACGGGTGCTCGGGACGGCGCTCCATCCGTGGTAGAAAAGGGGCCTCACACCCGCCGGCGGCCCACACCGCGCCCGCGAGCGGGCCGGAGGCCGACGATGACACTGCGCGCCATGAACTGCACGATCGCAGCGCGGGCCCAAGCCGGCTGATCTGCCTCACCGGCAATCCCCTCAGACGCTTCGCAACGCTCGAGAATGACGCACGACGTCCCTTCGCCCGCACCGGCAGAGAGCGCTGTCGTCGCCAGCTTGCGGCGCGTCGCGATCGCCTCGTTTTTCGCGCTCGTCGCGAGCGTGTGCTGGTTCGAGATCGTCGACTGGGATTTCTGGTGGCACCTCGCGACGGGGAAGTGGATCGTCTCCACGCGTTCCATTCCGACGCACGACATGTTCTCGTACGTGGCCGAGGGTCGGCCTTGGGTCGATTCTCACTGGCTGTTCCAGATCCTGCTCTACGGCGCCTACGCAGTCTTGGGGATCCCGAATCTGATTCTCCTGCGCCTTCCGATCGTCGGCCTGACCTTCGTCCTGCTGTTCCTCACCGTCTACCGCAAGGAATATTTCTGGATTTCCATCGCGGTCTGCACGCTGGCCCTGCTCGTGAGCCTGCAGCGCTTCCTGCTCCGACCCGAGATCTTCTCGCTGATGTTCCTCGCGGCGTTCTTCTACTTCGCGGAGAACTTCTCGAAACACCCGCGCACCTCGATCGCCATGATCGCAGTGTGTCAACTCGTCTGGACAAACATGCACGGCCTGCACGCCATGGGCATCGGGTTCCTGGCCGCCTATCTCGCCGGGGACCTGTTGCAGGACTGGCTGAGGCGGATCGGGATCGGGATTCCCGCCACGGGCGTGACAGCGCGGGAGTGGAGGGCGAAAGCGATTCTGGTGATGGTCACGGGCCTGATGATCTTGCTCAACGCGAACGGCCGAGCGGGGATCCTGTATCCCACCACCGTGTATTCCGAGCTCCAGTCGAAGCCCGGGATCTTCAGCCAGCTCGGAGAGCTCGCATCGCCCTTCGCCGGGCCGTGGCCCGAATTCCCTTCCGCGCAGTCGTTCTACCTGCTGTTCGTCGGGGTCTCCTGCGCGGCACTGTTGCTGCAGTGGAGGCGCGTCCGCCTCGCGCACGTGCTGCCGTATCTGGCGTTTCTCTACCTATCCACGCTCGCACTCCGAAACATGTCGCTGTTCGCCGTCGTCGCGGTTCCGGTGACGATTCGAAACCTGTACGGGATCGCCGACAGCGCCGGCAGCTTCCATGTTCGCTCGAAGCATGCGATCGGATCCTTTGCACTGCCGGCGCTGGTGCTCTTGTCGATGATCGGCTCGATCGTGTGTGTCCAGAACGATCGGCTCTACCAGAGCATGGGTCTGCTCCGGCGCTTCGGCACGGGCGTCTCGGATTGGTTTCCGCGCCAGGCGGTCGAGTACCTGGAGCGCCGTGGGATCCAGGGGCGCATCTTCAACAATCCCGAGATCGGCGGGTACCTGATCTGGCAGTTGTACCCGCGTCACCAGGTCGCGCTGGACGGTCGCTGGGAGGTGTACGGGGACCCCGAGTTGGTGCGTCGCTTGAACGACCCGCGTCACTTCGAACCGTTTCTCTCGACATACCGCGTGGAGGCCATCCTCCTGCACAAAGACTCCACGCAGCTCAGATCTCTGGGGCCGTGGCTGCGCCGCCAACGAAACTGGAGGAAAGTCCTCGAGACCCGGAACGCCGTGGTCTTCGAGCGAACTTCACTCGAACACGGCGGCGCCGACGCATTCGCGCTTCCCCGCGTTGCGCTGCGCGGCGGATCTTGCGGCACGGGTCGCAGCGAAGAGCGGGTGGCAGGCCCGGCCACGGCCACGCCGTCCTTCCCCGCTGCGACGGCCCGCGAGTGCGCAACGAGGTGACGAGCGAGGCGCTTCGCATCGCGTGGCGAAGGCCCGCCGGGCTGGCGCTCTTGCTGTTGGTTTCCGTGGGCCCCTTCCTCGCGCGGCCGATCCACCTCGACGAACCGGTCTTCGTCTGGGTCGCCCGCCAGATCGCGCGAGACCCACTCGATTTCTACGGCTTCCAGATCAACTGGACCGGCACGCTGCAGCCGGTGCACGAGTTCATGATGAATCCACCCCTCGCCAGCTACTACCTCGCGCTCGTCGCCAGCGCGGTCGGCTGGAGCGAGGCGGCACTGCACGCGGCCTGCGTTCCTGTGGCCCTCGCCGCGCTGCTCGGCACCTATGCGCTAGCCGCCCGATTCTCGTCGCGGCCGCTGATCGCCGCCCTCGCGACCCTCTGGACACCCGCGTTCCTGGTCTCCTGCACGATGACGATGTCGGACACGCTGGCCGTGGCGCTCTGGCTGTGGGCCCTCGTGCTGTGGGACCAGGGGCTTCGGGACGCGAGCCGATGGCGCCTCGTCGTCGCCGCGCTCCTCGCGGGCCTCGC
>CAYTJA010000321.1:0-9710 GCA_964437835.1 uncultured Spirochaetales bacterium | reverse complement strand
TGATCGCCGCGTTCGAGATGATCACGGCGTCGCGCTCCTTCGACTTCGCCTGGATCAGGTAGGTGTTGCCTTCCTTCCAGTACGAGACCAGATAGGTCTCGCCCGGGAACGCAACGCCCGCGAAGCGCGCCTGGTAGCGCGTGACCTGCGTCGTGTCGCCCTTCAGCGCGTGGTCGACGACCGCCTTGCAGGCGATCCCGTAGGAGCAGAGGCCGTGGATGATCGGGAGGTCGAAGCCGCCGCCCTTCGCGAAGTCCGGATCGCAGTGCAGCGGGTTCTTGTCTCCGCAGAGGCGGTAGAGCAGTGCTTGCTGCGGCAGCGTCTTGCGCTCGACGACGGCGTCCGGCTTCCGCTCCGGGGTCTCGTTGCCGACCTTTGGACCCGAGGGGCCGCCGAAGCCGCCCTCGCCGCGCAGAAATAGCGACATGCGGTTCGTGAACAGCAGCTTGCCGGCGTCGTCGCGCGCCGTGCCCTCGAGGATCAGCAGGGCGGCCTTGCCCTTGTCGAAGACGTCGGCGACGCGGCGCTTCACCTTCACGCTCGCCTCGACCGGAAGCGGCTGGTGGATCTCGATGTCCTGCTCGCCGTGCAGCAGCAGGCGCGGATTGAAGGAGACGCCCGGGATGTCGCGCATCCCGCCGCCGCCGCCGGGGGCCGGGGTGCGCCCGCCCGCGACGGTCACGAAGCTCGGCAGCACCTTCAGGTTCTTCTCGTAGGTGTACTCGAGCTCGTTCGGATCGGTCTGCGGGACGCCCGCTCCGAGGCCGAGGTGATAGAGGATGACGTCGTCCTTGACCCAGCTCGTGGTGCTCTCTCCGAGCTCGGCCCCGACGGCCTTGGCGCGATCGATCGGCATGGCTTCTCCTGTTCGATGAGGCCCGGCGCGCGCAGGCGGCGCTCGGGCGCGCGCATCATACTCCAGGCTCCCGAGCCAGTGTGGCAAATCGCGGTTTGCGGCGTTGCGGGGCGGGTGGCAGGCTCGGGTCGGCGAAACCACAGCGCGCCCCCGGAGATCCGAAGCACAGCCCGCGAGGAGGGCACCGCCCCATTGAGCGCACCTGCGACCGCCACGCCCGGCTTCGACTTCGAGCTCCAGCTGCGCGAGCGCGCGCTCGCGCCGCTGCGGCGCGGGAAGCTGCGGGCGCTGCAGGTCAACGTCGGGCTTCGCTGCGACCTCGCCTGCCACCACTGCCACGTCGAGGCCGGCCCGAAACGCACGGAGCGCATGCAGGCGCGCACGGCCGAGCGCGTGCTCGCGCTGCTCGAGCGCAGCCCCGGCATCCAGACGCTCGACCTCACGGGCGGCGCGCCCGAGCTCCACGAGGTCTTCCGCCCGCTCGTGCGCGGCGCGCGACGTCTCGGACTCGAAGTCATCGACCGCTGCAACCTGACCGTGCTCTTCGAGCCCGGCCAGCAGGACACCGCGGAGTTCCTCGCGGAGTCTGGCGTGCAGATCGTGGCCTCCCTGCCCTGCTACACGCCGGAGAACGTCGACCGCCAGCGCGGCCGCGACGTCTTCTCTCGCAGCATCGCCGCACTGCAGATCCTGAACCGCCTCGGCTATGCGCAGCCGGGAAGCGGGCTCCAGCTGAACCTCGTCTACAACCCGCTCGGTCCTTCGCTGCCCGCGCCCCAGGCCGCGCTCGAAGCCGACTACAAGCGGGAGCTCGCGCAGCAGTTCGGGATCCGCTTCGACCGCCTGCTCGCGATTGCGAACATGCCGATCAAGCGCTTCGCGCACGCGCTCGCGCGCGAGGGCCGCGAGCAGGAGTACCTGTCGCTGCTCGTGAACCACTTCAATCCGGAGACGCTGCCGGAGCTGATGTGCCGCTCGCTCGTCTCCGTCGGCTGGGACGGCTCGCTCTACGACTGCGACTTCAACCAGATGCTCGAGCTGCCGCTCGCGGGAACGCCCCGCACGCTGTGGCAGATCGAAAATCTCTGCGAGGTCGAGCAGTTGCCGATCGCGACCGGCTCGCACTGCTTCGGCTGCACCGCCGGCTCCGGCTCGAGCTGCGGCGGCTCGCTCCGGTAGGGGGACGTCGTTGCCTATTGCCTTTTCGCAGGCGGCGGCCCCGCGCCGCCTGCGAAAAGGCAATAGGCAACAACGTCCCCGCGTACCTCCTCCCGCGCGGCCGGCATCAGAAGGCCGAAGCGCAACCAGGGGGAACGCCGTGCAGAAGGAGCTCGAGACCGCGATGGGGATGCCGAAGCAGAGCGCGGGAAGCGGTCGCTGGCCGCTCGCGAAGATTGCGCTGGGCCTCGGCGCCGCCGCCGCGCTCATCGCACTCGGGCGCAGCGCCGGCGGCTACATCCCGGAGTTCGCGCGTTGGGTCGAGGGCCAGGGAATCTTCGGGCCGCTGATCTTCATCGCGGCCTACGCCGTGGCGGTCGTCGCCTTCGTGCCGGCCTCGCTGCTGACCCTCGGCGCGGGCGCGATCTTCGGCGTCGCCAAGGGCGTGCTCTACGTGTTCATCGCCGCGAGCCTCGGCGCCTGCCTCGCCTTCCTGCTCGCGCGGCACGCGGCGCGCGGGATCGTCGAGCAGCGCCTGCGCGGCAACCAGCGCTTCGCCGCCATCGACCGCGCCGTGGGAGAGCAGGGCCGCAAGATCGTGTTCCTGCTGCGCCTCTCGCCGGTGTTTCCCTTCAATCTGCTGAACTACGCCCTCGGCCTCACGCGCGTGCGCTTCGCGGACTACGCGGTCGCGTGCTTCGGGATGCTCCCGGGAACGCTGCTCTACGTGTATTCGGGCAAGCTCGCGGGCGACGTCGCCGCTCTGGCCAGCGGCGCGCAGCTGCCGAAAGGCGCGGGCTACTACGGCGTGCTCGGGCTCGGGCTCGCCGCGACCGTTGCGGTCACGCTCGTGATCACACGCACCGCGCGTCGCGCGCTCGCCGCACAGACCAAGCTCTGACCCAGCCCGCGCCGGCCCGCGCGATCGAGGAGCCGCCATGACCTTCCCCGTGCATCCGATGGACGAGTTCAACGCCGAGCTGGTGCGCAACGTGCATCCGCCGGACTGGAAGAATCCGCAGCCGCAGGGCCGCTACAACCTCGTCGTGATCGGCGCGGGCTCGGCCGGGCTGATCACGGCCGCGGTCGCGGCCGGCCTCGGTGCGAAGGTCGCGCTGATCGAGCGACACCACCTCGGTGGCGACTGCCTGAACGTCGGCTGCGTGCCCTCGAAGGGCCTGATCCGCGCGTCGCGCAGTGTCGCAGAGCTGCGCCGCGCGGCCGAGCTGGGGCTCCCGATCGCTCGCGACGCGCAGATCGACTTCGGCGCGGCGATGCAGCGCATGCGCCGGATCCGCGCGCAGATCAGCCGCGAGGACGCGGCGCTGCGCTACCGCGACGAGCTCGGCGTCGACGTCTTCCTCGGCGACGCGCGTTTCGCGGGCAGCGACGCCGTCGAGGTCGACGGCCAGCGCCTCCGCTTCGCGCGCGCAGTGATCGCGAGCGGCGGCCGGCCCGTGACGCCCGAGATCCCCGGGCTGGCCGGGGTCGAGGTGTTGACGAACGAGACGGTCTTCAACCTCACCGAGCGCCCCGCCCGCTTCGGCGTGATCGGGGGCGGGCCGATCGGCTGCGAGCTCGCGCAGGCCTTCCGCCGGCTCGGCTCGCAGGTGCTGATCTTCGAACTCGGCCCACAGATCCTGCCGCGCGAGGACGCCGACGCCGCGGAGATCGTGCAGCGGCGCTTCGTCGAGGAGGGCGTCGAGCTCGTGCTCGGCTGTCGCTTCGAGCGCGTCCTGGCGCGCGGCGCGCAGAAGATCGTGCAGCTCAGCGACGCCGCGGGCCAAAAGCGCGAATTTGTGCTCGACCAGCTGCTGGTCGCCGCGGGCCGCGCGCCGAATGTCGAGGGGATGGGGCTCGAGCGGGTCGGCGTCGAATTCGATCCTCGCCGCGGGATCCGTGTCGACGACCACCTGCGCACCACGAACCCCCAGATCTTCGCCGCCGGCGACTGCTGCATGGAGTGGAAGTTCACGCACGCGGCGGACGCGGCCGCGAAGATCGTGG
This sequence comes from uncultured Spirochaetales bacterium, assembly GCA_964437835.1. Classification (GTDB taxonomy): domain Bacteria; phylum Myxococcota_A; class UBA9160; order UBA9160; family SMWR01; genus CAYTJA01. The sequence goes on along the minus strand of CAYTJA010000321.1, from coordinate 5,689 downwards.
TGCGCAACGCGCTCTTCTTCGGCCGCGACAAGCTCTCCAACCTGGTGATGCCCTGGTGCACCTACACCGATCCAGAGGTCGCACACGTCGGGCTGTATCCGCACGAGGCCGCGGAGCGCGGGATCCAGATCGACACCTATCAGGTCCCGCTCGAGCAGGTGAACCGCGCGGTCACCGACGGCGAGGACGAGGGCTTCGTGAAGCTCCACACGCGCAAGGGCAGCGACGAGATCGTCGGCGCGACGATCGTGGCCTCCCACGCGGGCGACTGGATCAGCCAGGTCACGCTGGCGATGGTCGGCAAGCTCGGCCTCGGCACCTTCGCGAAAGTGATCTTCCCGTACCCGACCCAGGCCGAGGGTCTGAAGCGCGCCTCGGGCGCCTACCTGCGGACGCGCCTCACGCCGACGGTTGCGAAGCTGTTCCGCGGACTGCTGCGCTTGCGGCGCTAGCGGGCATGCCGGGCCTCGCCTCGCGCGCGGGGAGCCGCGGCTAGAGTTCCGGGCGAGGAGTACTCCGATGTCCCTGCTCCGCTTCCTGGGCCTCGCGCAGCAACAGAACCGCGAGGTCGGCGACACCGCGACCGTGCGGCGCATCGCGTCGGAGCTCGAGCGCCTGGAGCCCGCGACCGCGCGCTACCTCGCCGCGTTCGCGTTCGTGCTCGCGCGCGTGGCCCACGCCGATCTGCGCATCGACGCAAGCGAGACCACCGAGATGCAGCACAGCGTCGAGGCACTGGCCGAGCTCTCGTCGGCAGAGGCCGCGCTGGTGGTCGAGATCGCGAAGTCGCAGGCGCGGCTGCTCGGCGGCACCGAGAACTTCATCGTGACGCGCGAGTTCCGGCAGCTCGCGACGCCCGAGCAGCGGGTGGCGCTGCTGCACTGCCTGTTCGCGGTGGCGGCCGCCGACGAGACGATCTCGACCACCGAGAGCGCCGAGATCGCGTCGATCGCCGAAGAGCTGGGCTTCACGCGGCCGGAGCTGAACGGAATCCGCGCGGTCTACCGCGAAAAGCTCGCAGAGCTCAAACCGCGCCGCTGAGCGATCCGGCTCGGGACCCGCAAGATCTGCAAGCCGCTTCGGCGCGCAGCGAGGCGCAGCCGAGCGGAGTGCGGGTGGGACGGGCTGTGCCCGGCCCGGGACCCGCTGACTAGCTCCGGATCAGCAGCAGCGTACGCGGGTCGAGGGCGACGTGCAGCGCTTCGACGTCCGGGTTGTCGTGCTCTTTCAGCGCGCGCAGGCGCACCGAATCGCGGCCCGGCTCGAGCGCGAGGATCACGCTCACGAGGTCTGCGGTGCGCGCGAGCGGCTCCGGCAGCTCGTCGACCTTCTCGCCGGAGCAGGCGACCGAGATCCAGACCTCGGCCTCGAGCTCGCCCGCGAGCGACTTGATCTTCGCGAGCTCGTCGCGCTGCAGGCCGTTGGCCTCGAGGCCGTCGATGATCAGGCACACGGGCTTGCCGCGGGTCTGGGTCTCGACGGCGACCGCCTCGCGCAGCTTGGCCGCGCTGAGCTCGCCCTGGCGATAGGCGCGGATGCTGCGCAGCTGGTCGACCTCGCTGCGCGTGAGCGCGGAATCCTGGAGCTGGGTCGCGCCCGCGAGCTCGTCGAAGAGCGTGTCGTAGAACGCGCGCACGTGCGCGACCGTCTGGTCGAGTGCGACGTGCAGCACGCGCTGGGAGCGCAGCAGGTCGTCTAGCGCGACGCCGACGAGGAAGCTCGTCTTGCCGACGCCGTGACCCGCGAGCACCACGCCCAGATTGCCCGAACCGAGGCCGCCGCGGAGACCCTTCTCCAGCAGGCGGAGGGGGCTGCGGGCGTTCAGGAACTTTCGGTACACGGGGAAACCTCCGGCCAGGCGATTCTAACGCCCGCGCGCGCGTGCGGGGCAAGGTCCAGGACGCCGCGCGGTCGCAGCTTCTAGAACCCTGTTTGGGGTGAACCCTATTCGTCTTCCTTCGGCAACGCCTTGCCGTACTTCTCGACCAGCTTTTTCTGCACTTCGGCCGGCGTCGGCAGGTAGCGCGCGAATTCCATCGTGAATTCGGCCTTGCCCTGCGTGACCGAGCGCAGGTCCGTCGCGTAGCCAAACATCTCCGCGAGCGGGACCTCGGCCTCGACGCGGCAGAAGCCGTCTCCCTCGGTGGTGCCGATGATGGTGCCGCGCCGCTGCATGATCGTCTTCAGGATCGTGCCCTGGAAGTCGATCGGCCCCTCGACCGCGAGCTTCATGACCGGCTCGAGCGCGATCGGCCTGGCCTTCGGGTAGACGCTGCGGAAGGCCTTCTGGCCCGCGACCTGGAACGCGATGTCCGAGGAGTCGACGCTGTGCGCGGCTCCGTCGTTCAGCACCACGCGGATGCCCGTGACCGGGAAGCCGATCAGGCGGCCCTTCGCGAGCGTCGACCGGATGCCCTTCTCGACCGACGGGATGAACTCGTTCGGGATCGCGCCGCCGCGCACCTCGTCGACGAATTCGAAGTCTCCGTCGGGGAAGGGCTCGACGTAGCCGGCCACCCGGCCGTACTGACCGGAGCCGCCGGTCTGCTTCTTGTGCGTCGTGTTGAACTCCGCGCGCTGCGAGATCGTCTCGCGATAGGCGACCTGCGGCGCGCCGGTCTGGACTTCGACGCTGTATTCGCGGCGCATGCGCTCGACGTAGACCTCGAGGTGCAGCTCGCCCATGCCAGAGATGATCGTCTCGTTGCTCTCCGGGTCGACGCCCGCGCGGAAGGTCGGGTCTTCGCGCACGAAGCGGCCGAGCGCCTTGCCCATGTTGTCTTCCGACTTCTTGTCGACCGGTTTGATCGACAGCGAAATCACCGGCTCCGGCACGTGCATCGACGACATCGCGATTTCGATGCTCTCGTCCGTGAAGGTGTCGCCGGACGCGCAGTCGATTCCGAACATCGCGATGATGTCGCCGGCAGAGGCCGCCTGGATCTCTTCCATCTGGTCCGCGTGCATGCGCCCGATGCGGCCCACCTTGTGGCGCCGCCTGGTGCGGCTGTTGACGACCGAGTTGCCGCGCGTGAGCGTGCCCTGGTAGACGCGCAGATAGGTGAGCTGGCCGTAGCGGCCGTCTTCGAGCTTGAACGCGAGCATTGCGAGCGGCTTGTTCGGGTCGCTCGCGAGCACGACCTTGGCCTCGTGGTTCGAGAGGTCGACGCCGGTGTTCTCGACGTCGGGCGGACTGGGCAGGAAGCGCGTGACGGCGTCGAGCAGCGGCTGCACGCCCTTGTTCTTGTAGGCCGAGCCGATGAAGACGGGCGTCAGATCCAGCGAGATCGTTCCCTTGCGCACGGCGCTGCGGATCAGCTCCTCGCTGACCACGCCGTCGAGGATCGCCTCGGTGAGCTCGTCGGAGAAGATCGAGACGGCGTCGAGCATCTGCTCGCGCGCGGCTTCGGCGTCGTGCTGCAGCTCGGCGGGGATCGGCTCGTAGCGGATGTGCTCGCCGTTGTCGCCGTCGAAGTACATCGCCTGCATCGCGATCAGATCGATGATGCCCTTGAAGTCGGACTCGGCGCCGATCGGCAGCTGCATCAAGACCGCGTTCAGCTTCAGCTTCTCGCGCAGCTGCTGCGTGACGCGCACCGGATTCGCGCCGGAGCGATCGAGCTTGTTCACGAACGCGAGGCGCGGGACCTTGTAGGGCCGCATCTTGCGATCGACGGTCATCGACTGCGACTGCACGCCGGCCACGCCGCAGAGCACGAGAATCGCGCCGTCGAGCACGCGCAGCGAGCGCTCGACTTCGATCGTGAAGTCGACGTGCCCCGGCGTGTCGATGATGTTGATGTGATGGTCGGCCCACTCGCAGTAGGTCGCGGCGGACTGGATCGTGATGCCGCGCTCGCGCTCGAGCTCCATGAAGTCCATCGTCGCGCCGACTTCGTCCTTGCCCTTGACCTCGTGGATCCGGTGGATGCGCTTCGTGTAGTAGAGGACGCGCTCGGTCAGCGTGGTCTTGCCCGAATCGATGTGGGCGCTGATGCCGATGTTCCGGATGTGTTGCAGCTCGGTCGTCATGTGCGTCTCGTGCGGTCCGCCCGGTGGAAGTCACGGAACCGCCCCTCCATGGGGCGGGCCCTACGCGTGCTGGGCGGGATGCGCGTGGGCAGAGCCGCGTGCGCTCGGGGGCACGCCGCGGGCCTCTGCTCTCGGCAAGAAGGCGCCGTAGATTGAGGGATCGCCGCCCTTTGTCAAGAGCGCGGGGTGCAGCAGCGGGTGCGCAACGCCCCGCGGCCGCTGCGACTCAGCGCGCGCGGCTGCGGTCCCCCACTTTCCCACGGGGCGTCGCGGGAATCCCCATCGCGAGCGAGTGATCGGGGAGGTCGCGGCTCACCAGCGAGCGCGCGGCGACGACCGCGTGGCTGCCGATCCGCACCCCGCGCAGCACCGTCACGTCCGAGGCGATCCAGCTGTAGTCCCCGATCTCGACCGCGGCGCAGCGCTCGAGACGCTCGGCATCCAGGTCGTGTTGGTCGGCGTCGAGGATCCGGCTGCCGTAGCCGACGAACACGCGCCGGCCGAGCCGGACCTCGCGTTTGGCCGAGATGTGGCAGCCGTTCAGGAGCGCGTCGTCGCCGATCTGGACTCGTGCGCCAGGGCCAGCCACGATACTCACCGGCTGGATCTCGGTGCGCAGCCAACAGTTGGAACCGATCTCGACGCGGGCGCCCGCGGCGAGCAGCAGCTGGAGCGCGCCGCGGCGGCGCTCGGTCGCGAAGCCGGGGCCGACCTCGAGCACCGCGCCGGCTCCGAGCTCGATCCGCGCGAGCGCGAGATTCGAGCTCGCGCGCGGGTCGATCGCGAGGCCGGGATGGCGCCGCCGCAATGCGGCGAGCCGCAGCAGATCGAGGCGATGGAGTGCGTGGAGCCAGAGGCGGTCGCGGAATCGGCCCGCCAGCGAATCAGCCTTCCTGCGGCGGGCCGCCGCCCGGCCCCTCGCGCAGTCGGAACGTGATGAAGCCGTGGCTCGGATCGTAGGGGGAGACGCCCACCTGGACGCGGTCGCCCGGAATCACGCGGATCCGGAAGCGGCGCATGCGGCCCGAAAGCTGGGCCGTCACCTGCTGCCCGCTGTCGAGCGCGATCCGGTAGCGACCTCCGCCGAGGATCTTCTCCACGGTTCCTGTCGCCTGAACCAGATCGTCTCGCGCCAAATCGACACCTCGGGGATTGGAGAGCGGCACGGTACCGCTCAGCGGGTTTTCACACCAGATGGCGTGGCTCGGCGATTTCCGCGGGCGCCGCCGCGCTGCTAGCCTGCGCGCTCCGCAGCGACGGAGAGGTGCCGGAGCCTGGTCGAACGGGCCTGACTCGAAATCAGGTGTACTCGCAAGAGTACCGGGGGTTCGAATCCCTCCCTCTCCGCCATTGTGACTCTACTCCGCTCGCCTGCGGCTCGCTGCGCGGGGCTTCGCCCCTTGCGTGTAACTCGATGTTCGAATCTGCTTTCTGGCGGGTCGCTGCGCGTGGGGTGACAGGTTGCGTTTCGAATTCAGGTTGCCTTCGGATCGCGGGTGACAGGTTGATTTTCGAATTCAGGTTGCCTTCGGATCGCTGCTGACGGGGTGCGTTTCCGATTCAGGGTGGCCTTCGGATTGCTGGTGATGGGTTGTTTCGAATTCAGGTGCTTGGATCGCTGGGGGCGGGGGGAGCGGTTGCGGGGGTTGGATTGCGT
>CAYTJA010000320.1:0-20231 GCA_964437835.1 uncultured Spirochaetales bacterium | reverse complement strand
GAGGGTCGGGCGGTTGATGCGCTCGACCACGCAGGCCATCGTGAAGGTCTTGCCACTGCCGGTCACGCCGAGCAGCGTCTGGTGCGCGGCGCCGGCATTCGTTCCGGCCACGAGCTCCTCGATCGCACGCGGCTGATCGCCAGCCGGCTCGAAGTCCGAAACCAGCTGGAAGCGGCCCTCGGCCAGCTCGGGCCGCGGCAGCGGCTCGCCGCGCTCGAGCTTCATCGCCGCCGCCAGCGCGGGCCGGTCGCGGTGTCCTCGAGCGCGATCCCGCGCGCCGCGAGCTCGGCGCGCAGCGCGTCTGCGCGCGCGAAGTTGCGCGCGGCGCGCGCGGCTTCGCGCTCGGCGACCAGCGCGTCGATCTCCGGGTCGCTCTCGCTCCCCGCGGCGGCGGGTTGCGCATGCGTGAGGTCGAGGCCGAGCACGCGGTCGAATTCCCGCAGCAGCGCCCAGCGCTCGGCGGGCGAGAGCTCCTCGCTGCGCAGCACCTCGAAGGCCACCGCCAGCGCGCGGGGCGCGTTCAGGTCGTCGCGCAGCGCGTCGCGGAAGCGCTCGCGGGCGGACGCGCTGCGGACCGGATCGAGCGGCCCCCCCGCCGTGCGCAGCGGCGCGACCGCGGCGAGCAGGCGCGCGTAGCCGCGCGCGGCGGACTGGATCGCGTCGTCCGTGAAGGTCTGCTGCTGCCGGTAGTGCGCCTGCAGGAAGAAATAGCGATACGCGAGCGGGGGAATGCCCTGCGCGACGAGGTCGTCGAGCAGATACAGGTTTCCCTTCGACTTCGACATCTTCTGGCCGCGGAAATCCAGGAACTCCTCGTGCATCCAGAAGCGCACCCAGGGGTGCACGCCGAGCGCGCACTCGCTCTGCGCGATCTCGTTGCTGTGGTGCACCTGCACGTGGTCGACGCCGCCGGTGTGGATGTCGAAGCACTGGCCCAGGTACTTCGTGCTCATCGCCGAGCACTCGAGGTGCCAGCCCGGGAAGCCGCGGCCCCAGGGCGAATCCCACTCCTGCTGCCGTTGCACGCCGGGCTGCGTGAACTTCCAGACCGCGAAATCGGCCGGATGCCGCTTGCCGGCGACCTCGCCGATGCGCCCTCCGCCGCGCTGACCCTCGAGGTCGAGCTGGCCGAGCTCGGCATAGCGCGGGAAGCGCGAGACGTCGAAGTAGAGCCCGTCCGCGCAGCGGTAGAGGAAGCCCCGCTGCTCGAGCGCGCGCGCCATCTCGAGCTGCTCGGGGATGTGCTCGCTGGCGCGGCACAGGATCTGCGGCGGCAGGCAGCCGACGCGCGCGCAGTCGTCGCGCCACTGCTGCTCGTACTGGCGCGCGATCTCGCTCGCGCGGCGGCCGCTCTCGCGCGCGGCCTTCTCGAGCTTGTCTTCGCCCGCGTCGGCGTCGTCGGTCAGGTGGCCGACGTCCGTGATGTTGATCACGTGCGTGACCGCATAGCCCTCGAGCTCGAGCGTGCGCCGCAGCAGGTCCGCGAACAGGTAGGGGCGCAGGTTGCCGATGTGCTGCGGCGAATAGACCGTCGGCCCGCAGCTGTAGACGCGCACCTGGCCCGGAACCAGCGGCTCGAAGGGCTGTTTGCGGCGCCCGAGCGTGTTGTAGAGCACGAGTCCGCTCATGCGGCTGCCCCCGCCGGATCGCCCTCGAGCAGCACCACGCAGAGCGCGGCGATGCCCTGCTCGCGGCCGAGGTCGCCGAGGCGGTCGGTGCTGGTGATCTTGAGGTTCACGCGTGCGAGCGGGACCTCGAGCAGCACAGCCAGCTCCGCCTGCATGCGCTCGCGGAACGGCGCGAGGCGCGGCACCTGCGCGATCAGCGTCGCGTCGAGGTTCCCGAGGCGGTACTGCGCGGCGTGCATGCGCTCGACCACGCGCGACAGCATCGCGCGGCTCGAGATGCCGCGCAGCGAGGGGTCGCTCGAGGGGAAGTGCGTGCCGAGATCCCCCGCGCCGAGCGCTCCGAGCAGCGCGCTCGCGGCCGCGTGCAGCAGCACGTCGCCGTCCGAGTGCCCCTCGAGGCCGCGTTCGAAAGGAACTTCGATGCCGCCGAGTCGCAGCGGCCGGCCCGGCACCAGGCGGTGCGCGTCGAAGCCCTGTCCGATTCTCACCGGCGCCCCCGATCGCGCAGCAGCGCCTCGGCGCGCGCGAGGTCTTCGGGAAGCGTGATCTTCCAGTTGTCGGCGTCGCCGGGCACGAGCGTCACCGGCAGCCCCAGCCGCTCCACGAGCTGAGAGTCGTCGCTGCCGACGAAGCCCTCGGCGCGCGCCTTCGCGAGCGCCTCGCGCAGCAGCTCGACCCGGAACACCTGCGGCGTCTGCGCGGCCCAGAGTCCCGCGCGATCGACGGTCTCGAGCGCCCGCTCGCCGCGCGCGCGCTTCAGGGTGTCGCGCAGCGGAACCGCGAGCAGCGCCGCGCCGCTCTGCGCGGCCGCGGCGATCACGCGGCGCAGGGCCTCCGGCCGCACGAGTGGGCGCGCGGCGTCGTGCACCGCGACGAGCTCCGCCTCGCGCGGCAGCGCCGCGAGGCCGGCAGCAGCGGAATCCTGGCGCTCGGCCCCTCCGGCCACCGGCGGCAGCAGGCCCCGAAGCCCCTGCAGCTCGGGCAGCAGCGCCTCATAGCGAGCCAACTCGGCCGCCGGCAGCACCGGCAACAGCCACTCGATCTCCGCGCAGGCCGCGAGCGCGCGCAGCGCGTGCACGAGGATCGGAGCGCCCGCGACCGGCGCGAAGGCCTTCGGAAGGAGACTTCCGAGGCGCTCGCCGCGCCCAGCCGCCAGGATCAGTGCCGCCACTCGCATCGGAACGCCGAGAATAGCCGCCGCCGCCCGGAGGCCCCGTCGAGCAGGTACAGTGGACCCCGCACTCGACGTGAGGAGAGACCGAGATGCGATTCGACCGGGGCCTGTGGCTGTGGATTCTCGCGATACTCGTCGCCGGCCCGGCCGCAGCAGCCGAGGAGCCGCCGGCCGAGGAGCCCGTCCAAGCCGAAATCGAGGCAGCCACGCCGCAACCCGGAAACGGACCTCCGGACTCCCCGAGCATGTACGGCGAGCTGCGCCTGTCGCTGGCCGATGCGGTCCGCATGGGACTCGAGAACAACCTCGACGTGGAGATCGAGCGCCACGGCCCGCTGATCGCAGGGGAGGACGCCGAGATCGCCTGGGGAGCCTACGATCCGGAGCTCTTCTCGGAGTTCGGCTACGGCTCGATCGAGGACCCGACGGCCAACGTCCTGATCGGAAGCGATCAGAACCTGAACTACCTGACGGACGGCTTCGGCGGCCTGCGCGGTTATCTGCCCTATCTCGGATCGCGCTACGAGGGGCGTTTCGGCTCGCAACGCCTCGCCACGAATTCCCAGATCCAATCCCTCTCGCCCGAGCTGCGTTCGAACTTTCTTCTGAGCCTCTCGCAGCCGATCCTGCGCGACCTGATCTGGAATCAGGAGTGGACGCGCGTCAAGACCTCGAAGGTCGCGCACGAGCTCGCACAGGACAATTTCCGCACCGAGGTCATGAACAACGTCCGCGACATCGAGGCTGCGTATTGGCAGCTGATCGAGGCGCAGGAGCAGCTGCGCGTCGCGGAGAAGAGCCTCGATACCTCCCGCGCGTTGCTCGACCAGGCGCGCACGCAGCTCGAAGTCGGCGTGGTCTCGAAGGTCGCCGTCTCTGAAGCCGATGCGGGCGTCGCGGAGCGGGACTTCAATCGCATCGTCGCCGCGAATCGCTACCGCACCGCGCAGGACACGCTGATCGACCGCGTGCTCGGCCCCCACCTCGCCGCGCGCTCGACGCTCGAGATCCAGCCGAGCGAGCGCCCCGACGACTACCAGCCCTTCGAGGTCGACGTCCAGCAGGCGGTGGACATGGCCTTCGAGCATCGGCCCGAGATCTCCGCCGCGGAGCGCGAAATCCGGCGCCAGGAAATCCTGCTCTCCTTCGCAAAGAACCAGCGCCTACCCTCACTCGATCTCTCGTTCAGCTACGGGAACCGCGGGCTCGGTGGCGATCAGAACCCAGACACGAAAGATTTTCGAACAGGAGCTCCGCTGGCCCCCGGAACGTTCCCGTCGACGAGCTACCCGGACACCTTCGATGACTACCTCACCGCTGACGCCGCGGAGCAACTCACGGCGCGCGCAATCCTCTCGGTGCCGATCCCGAACACGGCTCCGCGCCACACGGTCTCGAAGACCGAGCTCGAGCTGCGCCGCGCCGTGACACAGCGCAGGCGCACCGAGGAGCGGATCGTGCTCGAAGTGCGCAAGGCGACGCGCGATCTGAGCTCCGCGCACGAGGGCATCGGCGCGGCGGAGCGCCGGCGCCTCGCGACCGAGGAGCAGCTGCGGGCAGAGCGCATTCGGCTCCAGTACGGCGAGTCGACGCCCTTCGACGTGCTGCAGCGCGAGCGCGACCTCGTCGACGCCGAGGTGCAGAAGATCGCGGCGCTGCGCGCGTACCGCGTCTCGGCCGTCGAGCTCGACCGCGCGCAGGGGACGATCCTGCGCAATCGAAACATCCAGATCGAAGAAGTCGCGGCATTCCAGCCCCAGTGATTCCAATTCACCACGCTTTCGCCCGCCGGGGGGGCGCGCGCTAGCCTCCAGCCGAAGGCCGATTCAGGAGCCAAACGCAGTTTTAATCGTGCTACGGTGCGAACCGCGCAGATCCAGGGGGCAGCGTGAGTCTCTTCGGCGGAGTCAAGAAGGACGAATCGAGCACAGATTTGAGCGTTCGCGAGTGGGCCCAGGCGGGCCTCCCCGCGGTGTCCAAGCCCGCACCGGCGACGGTCGGGCCCCAACCGGTACCCGATCCGGACCGGCAGTCGCTGCCCGGGGTCGGAGTGGAGCGCATGCGGGGAGAGGAAGTGGCAAACATCGGCAAGTCGATCTCGATCAAGGGCGATCTGACCGGAAACGAAGACCTCGTGATCGAGGGCAAGGTCGAGGGCAAGGTCGAGCTCCCGAACAACCAGCTCACGATCGGCGCGAACGGCCAGGTGAAGGCCGAGATCAACGCCAAGGGCGTGATCGTGATCGGCCGCGTCGCGGGCAACGTGCGCGGCACCGAGCGCGTCGAGATCCAGGCCACCGGTGTGGTCGAGGGCGACGTCGCCGCGCCGCGCCTGCTGATCGCAGAAGGCGCCGTCGTGAACGGCTCGATCACGATGAGCCGCAAAGAAGGCGCCGCCGCCCACCCGGCCCCGCTCGCCGCCGCAGCCAAGGGCCCCGAGGAGCTCCGGAAGGTCAGCTAGGCAAGGGGCGCGGCCCGCACAGTGAGCCGCAGGCGAACGAAGTTCAGCCGCAAGGGACCTTGTCCCGCGCAGTGAGCCGCAGGCGAACGAAGATAAGCCGCAAGGGGCCTTGCCCCGCGCAGTGAGCCGCAGGCGAACGGAGTAAATCCGCTAGGCGCGCGCCGGCGAGGCCTTCGGGGTCGCCGCGCGCTGCTCGAGCCAGAGCAGGATCGGCGCGGCGATGAAGACCGACGAGTAGGTCCCGACCACCACGCCGATCACCATCGCGATCGCGAAGGGCCGCAGCACCTCGCCGCCGAGCACCAGCAGCACCAGCGCGGAGACCAGCGCCGTGCCCGAGGTCAGGATCGTGCGCGAGAGCGTCTCGTTCACCGCGCGGTTCAGCACGTCGACGAGGTCGTGCTTGGTGTGCAGTGCCATCAGCTCGCGGATGCGGTCGTAGACGATGATGGTGTCGTTCAAGCTGTAGCCGAGCACCGCGAGCAGCGCGGCCAGTACCGAGAGGTCGAACTCCCAGCCGAAGAGCACGAAGAAGCCCGAGGTGATCCCGATGTCGTGGATCAGCGCGACGATCGCACCCGGCGCAAAGTTCAGTGTGAAGCGGAACCAGATGTAGACGAGGATCAGCAGGCAGGCGATGCCGACTGCGGCGAGGCCGTCCCGGCGCAGCTCGTCGCCGACGCGCGGGCCGACGAAGCCCACCGACAGCACTTCGGGCGTGCCGATCTGGTTCGTGAGCGCGTAGGTGATGCGGTCGATCAGCTCGTCCGCAGCCCGCGAGCCGCCAGCGGCCTCGCGGGCGCGCTCGAGCGCCGCCTGCTGCTCCGCATTGACCTCACAGGCGGCCGTCGCAACCGGCTCTGCGTCCGCCTGCTTGAACTCGATCACGAAATCGCGGGAATCCCGCTCGCCGTAGCGGACCACGGAGGGCGCCGAGACGCCGCAGCCGGACACGATCGCGCGAATCGCCCCCTCTTCGGCACTGGAATCCGGCGGGAAGCGGAATTCGATCTTGGTGCCGCCCGCGAAATCGATGCCGAACTTCACGCCGCGCAGCGGAATCGCCAGCAGGCCCGCGAGCAGCAGCGCGATCGAGATCGCCGCGCAGATGCGGCGTTTGCCGATGAAATCGATCTTCGTTCCCGACGGAACCAGCTCGAAGAATTGCACGCGGAACTCCTGGAGCCAGGCTCAGATCGAGAGGCTCTCGATCGGCCGATTGCCGGGGTAGTACTCGAAGAAGAGCCGCGTGATCACGAGCGCCGCGAAGACACTCGTGACGATCCCGACCGCCATCGTGACCCCGAAGCCCTTGATCGGACCGGTGCCGTACTCGAAGAGCACGAGCGCGGCGATCAGGGACGTCACGTTCGCGTCGAGGATCGTCCACATCGCGCGCTGGAAGCCGGTGCCGATCGACGCGCGCGGCGTCTTGCCCGCGCGCAGCTCTTCGCGGATGCGCTCGAAGATGATCACGTTCGCGTCGACGGCCATGCCGATCGTGAGCACGATCCCGCCCATGCCCGGCAGGGTCAGCGTCGCACGGAACAGCGACAGCACGCCGACCAGCACGAGCATGTTGATCAGCAGCGCCGCCGCCGCGTAGATCCCCGAGAAGCGGTAGTAGACCACGCAGAACGCGACGACCAGCGCCAGCGAGACGACCCCCGCGTAGATGCCGCGGTCGATCGAATCCTGGCCGAGCGCCGGGCCCACCGTGCGCTCCTCCTCGATCACGACCGGCACCGAGAGCGAACCCGAGCGCAGCACGATCGCGAGGTCGGCGGCCTCCTGGGGCGTGAAGCGCCCCTCGATCTGGCCGCGCGAGCGGATCGTCGTCCGGATGTTCGGCGCGCTGTAGACGCGCTGGTCGAGGATGATCGCGAGGCGCTCGCCGATGTGGGAGCTGGAGAGCTTCTCGAACAGCTCTCCGCCCTGCGGGTTGAACTGGAAGCTCACCGTCGGGCGGCGCGTGTTGTCGAAGGTCACGCGCGCGTCGGTCAGGTAGTCGCCGGTGAGGTCGGCCTTGTCCGCGACGAGATAGGCCTGCAGCACGCGATCGGTTTCTTTGTCGCGCTCGTAGGCGATGCCCGTGGCCCCGGGCAAGCCGTTCGGGTACTTCGCCTCCAGCAGCTCCTGCGTCTGGGCGACGTCCTTCACGATCTTGAACTCGAGGAAGCCGGTGACCTTGAGCAGCTCGCGCGCGCGCGTGCGCTCGACCTGCCCGCCCGGGATCTGCACCAGCACGGCGTCGTCGCCCTGTTTCGTCACGACGGATTCTGGAATGCCCTGGGCCGGGTCGTCGATGCGGCGCCGCAGCACCTCGAGCACCTGGTCCATCGCGCGCTTGCGGATTTCCTGCTGCCAGCGGGCGTCGAGGGCCAGCGAAACCGGCTTCTCGGACACGCGCTGGAAGATGTCGCGATCCCCGGCCCACTCGCTCGCGGCCTGCTGGGCCGCGTCGCCGCCCTCGACCTGGATCTGTGCGTCGCGCACGCGGACGGCGTCGACCGCGATCTTCTCCTCCTTCAGATACGCCTCCAGCTCGCCGCGCTGGAATTCGAGCTCGCGCAGTTCCGCGGCCCCGAGCTGGACGCCGAGCACCCAGTGGATGCCGCCCTGCAGGTCGAGGCCGAGGCGCATGCCCGTGTCCGGCAGCAGCGGGCTCGCGAGGCGGGTCTCGCGCGGCAGGAAGTTCGCGCCGGCCAGGAATCCGAGCAGCACCACCAGCGCGGTCACCGACAGCGCGCGCATTCGGAACGGGTTCACGGCGTCTCGCCTTTCTTGGCTTTCTCGACCCGCTCGACGCGGGCGCGGTCCAGCTTCACGCGCACGCGCTCGGCGATCTCCACACTCAACACGTCGTCGCTCACGCCGACCACGCGCCCGTGGAGGCCGCCGGCGCTCACGACCAGATCGCCTTTCTCGATGCCCTTGATCTGCGCCTCTTTCTCTTTCTGTTGGCGCGATTGAGGCCGGATCCAGAGCATGTAGAAGATGAAGAAGATCAGCAGGAACGGGGTGAATTCGAAGAGCGCGCTGCCCGGCCAGGCCGACGGCGTGGGCGCGGCGGCCTGCAACCCGATCAGCGCGTGCGGGGTCACCGCGGACCCCCGGCCACCGGCGGCAGCTCCGACTCGAGCAGCGTGCCGGGGTAGAAGTGCGCGAGGATCTCGCGGTACTGCGCGCCGCGCCGTGCCATCGCCTCTGCCCCCCACTGGCTCATGCCCACTCCATGTCCGTGACCCGTGCCAGCGAACACGAAGCCGGTCTCCGTCGGCTGGATCTCGAAGCGCGTGCTGCGGATCCGCCCTTCCCCCAGCGCGCGCCGGAGCTGGTCCGCATCGAGCGAGCGCTCGCCGCGCGCTCCCCGCACCTGCACCCGCACCGCGCGCCCGCTCGGCGAGCGCCCGTCCACGCGCAGCGACTGCAGAGCGCCCAACCGAACTCCCAGGGGGGCCAGAGCGCGCCCCAGTGTGGTGCGGCTCACCGAGGCCCGCCAGTAGGAGTCGGGCGCGAGATCCTCTCCCCAGACCGGCCGACTGACCAGATAGGGCAGCGCGCGCTGCCACACCTCGTCGGCGGCGGCGGTCTGGCCGCCCGAGGACGCGTGGTACGCGGCGAGGATGGCCTGACCGCGATAGCTCAGGAACTCGCCGCGCGTGGCCGCGACGGCCTCGCGAATCGGCGGCGCCTCGGCGTCGAGGCCGCCGTAGACCTGATCGCCCGTGGTGGGCAGGAGCAGTGCGCGCGCATCGCTCCCGGCCGCGCGGAGCCGGTGCAGCGCGTAGGTCCTCGCAGCCACGGCCTGGGCCTTCAGCGTCTCGCCCGAAAAATCTCGCGGCAGCTCGCCGCCGACGACCCCGGCGACGTAGTCCTCCAGCGGCAGCACGTTGACGAGGGTCAGGCCGCGCCGCCCGGCGCGCGCCTCGACACGGCCCCGCACCCGGCGCCCGGAGACCTCGACCCAGGCGTCGGCCTCCCGCCCGGCCACCAGCGAGAAGACCGGCCCGACTGCGCGGCCACCGAGGCGCAGCTGGGAACCGTCGCGCGACAGCTCCAGCGGGCGCGGCCCGAGGTTGCCGCCGGAGACCGTGAAGGGTCCGCGCCCTTCCTGCAGCAGCACGCGCACGAGCGGCGCCGCAGCCGCCGCGGCGAGCGGCGCGGCGAGCGCTGCCGCGGCCGCGAGCAGCAGGCAGAGCGCGGACCGCTGGGGGGGACGAGGGGCCGATCTCACTTCGCCGCGTCGCGAGCCAGCGCTTCGGCTTTCGGGGTCTCCTCCCACGGGAAGCCCTGGTCCTCGCGCCCGAAGTGACCGTGATAGGCGGTCGCGCGGTAGATCGGCTGCAGCAGCCGCAGCGTCTCGATGATCCCGCGCGGAGTCAGGTCGAAGTGCTTGCGCACGAGGCGCTCGAGGGCGACCTCGTCGATCGCGCCGGTGCCGAAGCTGTCGACGCGGATCGAGATCGGCTCGGCGACGCCGATCGCATAGGCCACCTGAACCTCGCAGCGCCGCGCGAGCCCCGCCTTCACGATGTTCTTCGCGACGAAGCGCGCTGCGTAGGCCGCGCTGCGGTCGACTTTCGAAGGGTCCTTGCCCGAGAACGCACCGCCGCCGTGACGCCCCATGCCGCCGTAGGTGTCTACGATGATCTTGCGGCCCGTGAGCCCGGCGTCGCCCATCGGGCCGCCGACGACGAAACGGCCGGTCGGATTCACGTGGTAGATCGTGTGGTCGTCGAGCAGCTGGGCCGGCAGGCTCGGGCGGATGATCTTCGCGATCACGTCCTTGCGGATCTGGTCGTAGGAGACGTCCGGCGCGTGCTGGGTCGAGAGCACGACGGCCGGGATCCGCACGGGCTGATTCCCGTCGTACTCGACCGTGACCTGGGACTTCGCATCGGGCCGCAGATACGCGAGCTCTCCAGATTCGAAATGGGCGCGCTGCGCCTCGATCAAGCGGTGCGCAAAGCGGATCGGCGCAGGCATCAGCTCCGGGGTTTCGTCGCAGGCAAAGCCAAACATCATGCCCTGATCGCCGGCGCCCTGCTCCTTGTGCAGGCCCTCGCCCTCGGTCACGCCCTGCGAGATGTCCGGCGATTGGCGCCCGATCGCGATCTGCACCGCGCAGGTCGCGGCGTCGAAGCCCAGCGACGAATCCGTGTAGCCGATGTCGTGCACGACCTGGCGCACCAGCGCCGGGTAGTCGACCACCGCCCGCGTCGTGACCTCGCCCGCGAGCAGGACCATTCCCGTGGTCGTCAGGCTCTCGCAGGCCACTCGCGAGCGGGGATCCTGGGCCAGCATCGCATCCAGGACTGCGTCCGAGATCTGGTCGCACATCTTGTCGGGGTGGCCCATCGAGACCGACTCCGACGTGAACAACGCGCGCCGCGCCATCGCACCCAGCTCCTTCGGCGCGCCGGTCCCGCTCGGCCCGGCGCGAAAGCGCGCGAGTTTATCCCGGATCGCGCTCGCTGGCCCCCGCCTGTTCGAGGTGCCGCCCGAGCGCAGCAACGGCCTCTGCGGCGTCTTCGCCTACGGCGCGGATCCGCAGCCGGGTGCCGCGGGCCGCCGCCAGCGAGAGCAGCGAGAGCACGCTGCGGCCGTCGACCCACTCGGGTCCCCGGCCGACCGAGATCTCGCAGCGGAAGCGGGCCGCGAGCACCACGAACTGGCCCGCCGGGCGCGCGTGCAGACCCAGCTCACCGCGCACCTCGAATTCCCGCTCGCAGGCCTCGGCAGCGCTCACGCAGGCTCTTCGGGCAACAGCTCGCTCGCGACCGAGATGTTGCGGCGCCCGTACTCCTTGATGAAGCGGGCGAGTTCGGCGAGCGACTTCTCCTCGCGCAGCGTCGCGAGCTTGATCACCATCGGAAGGTTCACTCCGGTCACGACCTCGACCGCGTCCTCGGACAGGAACGAGAGCGATAGGTTCGAGGGCGTGCCTCCGAACATGTCGGTCAGGATCAGCACGCCGCGGCCCGCATCGACCGCGGCCACGGCTGCGCGGATCGCCGCGCGCGCGCCCTCGACGGGCTGGTCGGCCGCGATCGAGACCGCGCGAAAGCGCTGCTCGGTCGGAACGATCAGCCGCAGGGCCTCGAGAAACTGCTCGCCGAGGCCGCAGTGGGTCACGAGTACCACTCCTACGCTCACGTCCGCTCCACGTCCCGGTGATCCACGTTCACCTCCCGGCCCGCGCCGTGTAGATCCCTCGCCAGCGCCTCGACCACGGCCACCGAGCGGTGCCGCCCACCCGTACAGCCGATCGCGATGCTCAAGTAGGCCTTGCCCTCGCGATCGTTCAGAGGCAGCACGAAGTCGAGCATGCCGCGCAGCCTGGCGTAGTAGTCCCGACCGTCCGACCCCGCGAGTACGAACTCCGCGACCTCGGCCTCGCGCCCGGTGGACTCGCGCAGCGCCTCCTCGAAGTACGGGTTCGGCAGGCAGCGGACGTCGAAGAGCATCTCCACACCCGGCGGCACACCGTAGCGGAACCCGAACGAAGACAGGTTCACGATCGTCGGACGGCTCTCGCCCGCGATGCGGCGCACCACCGCCGCGCGCAGCTCGTGCACGTTCAGCTGCGAGGTGTCGATCACGTGGTCCGAGAGGCTCGCGAGCTCCGCGAGCAGCACCCGCTCGCGCCGGATGCCCTCCTCGACCGAGCCCTGGGGCGAGAGCGGGTGCACGCGGCGCGTCTCGCGGTAGCGCCGCAGCAGCGCAGCGTCCGCGCAGTCGAGGAAGATCACCTCGACGTCGGCGCCGCTCTTGCGCAGCGAGCGCAGCACGCCCGGCACCGCGCGCAGGAAGGCCTGCTCGCGCGCGTCGATCGCGAGCGCGATCCGCTCGATCGGCGGCCGGGCCACGCGGCAGAGCTCGAGGAACTGGTCGACGAGCTGGACCGGAAGGTTGTCGGCGCAGTAGAACGAGAGGTCCTCGAGCGCGGCCATCGCGGTGGTCTTGCCGCTGCCCGAGAGGCCGCTCATGAAGACGATGCGCGGTCCGCTCACGAGCCGCCCATCTCGCGCTGCAGGCGCTGGTCGAGCGCACGCGCCGCGCTGCGGCCCGCACGCCGCTGCAGGTGTTCGCGCGCCGCGACGTCGACCACGGTCGCCATGCTGCCGCCCGGCCGCGCCGGCAGCGTGAGGCAGGGCAGCGAGACGCCAGCGAGGTCCTCGGCCGGCGCGTCGAGACCGACGCGCTCGTACTCCACGCCCTCGCGCCAGGGCTCGAGCCGGCACACCAGGTCGATGCGGATCTCATCGCGCACCGAATCGGGGCCGAAGAGGGCCGGCACGTGGATGATCCCGAGGCCGCGGATCTCCATGTGGTGCCGGATGCGGTCTGGCGCGCTGCCGAAGAGCTCGCCATCCGGCGTGCGGCGCAGCTGAACGACATCGTCCGCGACCAGCCGGTGTCCGCGGCCGACGAGCTCGAGTGCGCACTCGCTCTTGCCGACGCCGCTCCTGCCGAGCAGCAGCACGCCGATCCCATGAACCTCGACTAGCGCCCCGTGCAGCGACATCGGCAGTCCCCGCTAGAGCTTCGCGTCTTCCTGTTCGATCGCGCGCAGGATGTCTTCGCCGCTGCGCGCGGCGGCCAGCTGCTGGCGGAAGGCCGCATCCCGGAAGAAGCGCGAGATGCGCGCCAGCGCCTTCAGATACTGGCCGCCCGAGTGCTCGGGTATCACGGATTGCTCGGGTACCACGAGCAGGAAGAAGTGATGCGTGGGGCGCGCGTCGATCGAGTCGAAGTCGATCCCGGTCGTACTGCGCGCGAAGGAGGCGACCAGGCGGTCGAGGCCCAGGAGCTTGCCGTGCGGAATCGCGACGCCCTCGCCGATCCCGGTGCTCTGGAGCGCCTCGCGCTGCTCGAGCACCGCGAGCAGGCGCTGGGCGTCGATCTTGGGCTCGGCCTTGGCCAGGGCCTGGCACATCGCGGACAGCACTTCCCGCTTGTCCTTCACCGCGAGATCCAGGATCACGGCGTCGCGGACCAGGATGTCCATGATCTTCATTGCTTGCCCGCCTGCGGCGCCGAGCCTACCCGACCTCGCGCCGCTTCGTCGACGAGAGGATGTTGAGCGCCTCGCGGTACTTCGTGACGGTCCGCCGGGCGATGTCGATGTTCGCGCGCCGGAGCATCTCGGCGATGCGCTGATCCGAGAGCGGGCGCCGCGGGTCCTCGTTCCGGATCAACTTCGCGATGCGCTCCTTCACGGACTCGCTCGCAACCGCATCGCCCTCGACGCGGCTGATGCTCGAGTTGAAGAAGTACTTGAGCTCGAAGATCCCCTGCGCGGTATGCACGTACTTGTTCGTCGTCACGCGGCTGACGGTCGACTCGTGCATGCCGATGTCCTCCGCGACGTCGCGCAGGTTCAGCGGCTTCAGGAAGTTGATCCCGTGCTCGAAGAACTCGCGTTGGTGGCGGAGGATGCTCTCCATGACCTTGTAGATCGTGCGCTGCCGCTGGTGGATCGACTTGATCAGCCACACCGCCGAGCGAACTTTGTCGTGGACGTAGTTGCGGGTGTCCTTCGGGACGCCCGCGTCCTTGGCCATGACCTCGCGATAGAGATGGGAGACGCGCAGTCTCGGCAGGCCGTCGTCGTTCAGCACGATGTGAAAATCGTCCCCGATCCGATGCACGTAGATGTCGGGGACGATGTAGATCGGATCGTCGCCGCCGAAGGCGCGCCCCGGCCGGGGTTCGAGCGTGCCGATGATCCGCGCCGCCGCGGCGACTGCCTCGATGGAGACCGACAGCGCGCGCGCGACGCCGCGAAAATCGCGCTTGATCAGCGCGTCGAGCTGCTCCTCGAGGATCCGCAGCACGAGTGGGTCGGTGAGACCTAGCGAGCTCACCTGGAGCAACAGGCACTCGCGCAGATTGCGCGCGCCGACTCCGGGCGGGTCGAGCTCCTGCACGCGCACCAGCACTGCGAGCACGCGCTCCGCGTCGATGCCGCCCTGGCGCGCGATCTCCTCGGCACTGGCCTGAAGGAAGCCGGACTCGTCGAGATTGCCGACGATCAGCTCGGCGATCGCGAGCTCGGCTGCGTCGAGATCGCACAGGTGCAGCTGCCACTCGAGATGCTCGGAGAGCGTCTCGCGGCGCGTCGCGGTCGCCTCGAAGGAATTGCGGTCGTCGTCGCGCACCTCCCGCATGCCGGTCTGCGGATAGGCATCCATGTAGTCCTGCCAGTCGACGTCCGCGACCTTGTCCGCGTGACTCGGCTCGGCGTCGCCCTCGGCAATCGGGACCACCGCATCGGCGTTCCCAGTGCCGGCGGCCCCGGAGAGCTCGGCGCGCTCCCAGTCTTCGGCGCCTTCGGAGAGCTCGGAGGCCTCGCCCTGGCCATCGGCAGCGGGGGAGTCGAATCCGGCTTCGGCGACGGGGTCGGAAGCGTCGGCGAAGCCGTCCGCGCCGGAAGCGTCCTCGCTCTCCATCTCCTCCTCGAGCACCGGGTTTTCCTGGAGCTCTTTCTGGACGAGATTCACGAGCTCCATGCGCGACAGCTGCAGCAGCTTGATCGCCTGCTGCAGCTGGGGCGTCATCACCAGCTGTTGACTGAGTCTGAGTTGCTGTTTGAGCTCGAGCGCCATTGCCGCCTACGTCAGCCGGAAGTTGGCTCCCAGGTAGATCTCTCGGACCTGTGGATCCGCAGCGATTTCGTGGGGAGGTCCCTGTTTGATGATGCCGCCGTCCTTGATGATATACGCGCGGTCGCAGATCGAGAGCGTTTCGCGGACGTTGTGGTCCGTGATGATCACGCCGATGCCACGCTGCTTGAGCTGCTCGATGATCTTCTGGATGTCGATGACCGCGATAGGATCGATCCCCGCGAAGGGCTCGTCGAGCAGCATGAACTTCGGGTTCAGCACCAGGGCCCGCGTGATCTCCACGCGGCGACGCTCGCCCCCGGACAGGGTGTCTCCCCGCCGATTGGCCTTTTCGGCCAGACCGAGCTCGTCCAGGAGTTCTCGCAGGCGCTCGCGGCGCCGGGCCCGATCCGGCTCCACGGTCTCGAGGATCGCGTTCACGTTGTCGGCGACCGAGAGCTTGCGGAAGATCGAGGGCTCCTGGGGCAGATAGGTGATTCCGAGCCGCGCGCGCCGGTACATCGGCAGCTCGGTGATGTCTTCGTCACCGAGCTGCACGGTTCCCCGCGTCGGCCGGATGCCGCCCGCGAGCATGTTGAACGAAGTCGTCTTGCCGGCGCCGTTCGGCCCCAGCAGACCCACGACCTCGGCCGGATGGATCGCGAGATCGATGCCGCACACGACTTCGCGTTCGCCGTAGCTCTTGGCGAGGCCGCGACCGACCACCGAGGTCACGATTTCTCCGCCGGAACCGCTCCCGAAGGCGCGTCCTTGGCTTCCGGGTGGAGCACGAGGTGTGCCCCGCCCTTCACGGTGACGCGCTCCTGCGCTAGGTCGAATTCGATCGTGTGTCCGGCCATGCTATTCCGCTTCGCGTCGACGACGCGCGCCGAGCCGCGGCAGACGATGCGCTCGGTCTTCACCTCGTAGGTGGCCACGTCGCAATAGGCCTCGCTCGCCCCCTGGCGCACGTAGACCTTGCCCTCGGCGACGAGTCGCTGCGGCTGGCTCTCGCCCCCGGCGTAGAAGGCCTGGAGTCGCTGGGAGTGCAGCTCCAGATCGGCCTGGTCCACGCGCACGCTGCCCCGGAATTCGAGATGGCGCTTGCCCTCGGCCGCAGTCGCCTCGAGCTCGTCCGCGCGGATCGAGATCGGCTCGTTCTTGCGCAGGTTGCCGAGTCCGAAGGGCGCGATCTCGGCCACGACCGGTGGCGCGCCCGCAGCCCGCGGAGCGGGTTTCGCGGCCGCCGGAGCAGGCGCGGGCTCGGCTGAGGCTTGCAGGGAGAGCAGCGCGGTCGCCGCGGCGATGCCCGCGGTCGCGGTCCGGCTCCAGGGCGCCCGCATCGCGCCGCTCACGGGGCCTGCTCCACCTGCACGTTCCCGAGCAGCCGGAATCGGTGCTGTTTGACGTGGTAGCGGAAGCCGTCTCCCGAGAAATGGCCTGCCTCGTTGTCCATTTTCACCTTGGCGTCCGTGTAGAGCAGGTCCTGCTTGCGGTCGTAGCGCACCCAAGGCGCCGCGTAGCGCTCGCCGGCCTGGGTGCGCCCCTGCACCTCTCCTTCGGCGGAAAAGTCGTTGGTCTCGAGGTTCAGCTCGGCGCGCTGGCAGCGAATCTCGAAGGACCGATCGTGTTTCGGGTCTTTCGCGATCGCCCGCACCTGCTCGAGCAGCGCGAGGTGACTGCGCGGGGAGAAAGTCGCGCGCTCGGCGTGCAGCAGCATCTCGCTGCCGTCCCCTCGCGTGCCCACGAAGGTCATGCCGGAGACTTCGAGCGGACTGGTTTCTTGTGCGGCCACTGGCCCTGCAGCGAGCGCCAGGGCCGCTACCCCGATTCGGATCACCGCGCGAAAGATCCGCGCATCCAGCGGGCTCCGGCACCTCTGGCACATGCAATGAACATACCGTGCGGAGGGGTCGAACCGAAAGCCTGATGCGTCTGACAGGCCGTCTGACTGCAGCCGGATCTGGGGTCCCCGGAGTGAATACGTGGAACGAGGCTCCGCCTCAGACCGACGACACATGCAAGCCGACGAAGATCGCAAGCCGCTTCGGCGCGCAGCGAGGCGCAGCCGAGCGGAGTGCGGGTGGGCCGGGCCGCTCCCGGACCGGGACCCGCAGGATTGCAAGCCGCTTCGGCGCGCAGCGAGGCGCAGCCGAGCGGAGTGCGGGTGGGCCGGGCCGCTCCCGGACCGGGACCCGCAGGACTGCAAGCCGCTTCGGCGCGCAGCGGGGCGCAGCCGAGCGGAGAGCGGGTGGGGACCGGGCCGCTCCCTGACCGGGACCCGCAAGGCCCGGCGCGCAGCGAGGCGCAGCCGAGCGAAGTGGGGTGGTCCGGGCTACGCCCGGACCGGGACCACAAGGCTGGCGCGCTCAGTCCTCGTGCCCGAAAAGGACCCTGAGGCCGGGCTGGTGTCCCAGCCAGTGGCAGGGGCGCATGATCCCGTAGTCGAGCATCACGCCGATCGGGTGCAAGGCGTAGGCGACGATGCGCAGCGGGTGCCCGGCTTGCTTCGAATTGTAGACATCGGCCTTCGCGAGCGCCGGGAGCGCTGAGAGTGCGATCGCGGCAATTGCGCCGGCCAGCCAGCGGTGGCGTTCTCGACCCGTCATGCGTGCTCCTTGCCTCGCGCTGCGCCGGATTCCCTGAGCGCGCAGCTATTCCTGGGCGCTGAAAGCCTACCCCACGCGCTGCGCGAGCCACAGCTGCGCCAAGATTCCGCGCGCTGGCGCTTCGGCCGCCCACGCGGGTGCTCGGCATCGGCTGCGCCGCCGCCGAGCGCGCGAACGCGAGGGTGAGGCCGAGCCACGATCCGATCCCAGCGGCGCGCATGCTCCTCGAGCGGTTCTCCTCGCGCATTCCGGGCGCGCGGCACCCCCAGGCTACGCTGTGACCCGATGTCCCTGCCGAGCTATGTCGCGGCCGAGCCGGCGCAAGACGCGGCCGCGCTGCCGCGCCCGGCGCTGGTCTCGGTCGTGGTCCCCGCCTGGGACGAAGCCGAGACGATCGTCCCGCTGATCCACGGCGTCCAGAGCGCACTTGCGGCACTGGCCGAGAAGGTCGAGGTGATCGTGGTGGTGCCGAGCCACCGCGACCCCACGGCGGAGGCCGCCCGCGGCGCCGGCGCGGCGGTGCTCGCGCAGCGCCGGCCGGGCTACGGCGGTGCGCTGCGCGAGGGGCTGCGCGCCGCGCGCGGCGATTGGGTGATCACGCTGGACGCAGACCTCTCGCATCCGCCCGAGGTCCTCTGCGAGCTGATGGCAGCCCGGCACCGGGCAGAGGTCGTGATCGCGTCGCGCTACGTGCAGGGCGGCAGCGCGCAGATGCCGATCGCGCGCTCGCTGCTGTCGCGCCTGCTGAACCAGGTCTACCGGCGCGTGCTCGCGGTACCGGTGGCCGATCTCTCGAGTGGCTTCCGGCTCTACCAACGCCGCGTGCTCGACGAGCTCGAGCTGGTCTCCGAGAAGTACGACGTGCTCGAGGAGATCCTGGTCAAGATCTACTCGCGCGGCTGGCGTGTGCTCGAGATTCCCTTCGCATATCAGCCCCGCAAGTTCGGGCAATCGCACGCGAACGTCGTCGGCTTCACTCCGGCCTTCCTCTCGACGCTCTTCGAGCTCTGGCGGATGCGCAACAGCTTCAGCTCCGCAGACTACGATTCGCGCGCCTACGACAGCCTGGTGCTGCCCCAGCGCTGGTGGCAGCGCAAGCGCCATCGCATCGTGCGGTCGATGCTCGGCGACCTGTACCCGCGCCTGGATGCCGGTTGCGGCTCATCGCGCATTGCGCAGTCGGACCCGCGCACGGTCGCGCTCGACATCGAGATCGCAATGCTGCGCTTCCTGCGCCGCAGCAATCCGCTGCGCATCTGCGGCAGCACCTTCCAGCTGCCCTTCCGCGACGCGAGCTTCGCGGCCGTCCTGAGCTCCCAGGTGATCGAGAACGTGCCCTACCAGCGCGGGCTGTTTCGCGAGCTGCACCGCGTGCTCGCTTCCGGCGGCACCCTCGTGATCGGGACCCCGGACTATGGGCGCGTCGTCTGGCGCGTCGTCGAGCGCTTGTACCGCCGGCTGCGGCCGAATGCCTACGGCGCCCACCACATCACGCAATACACGCGCCACCGGCTGCTCGAGGAGCTCGCCGAGAGTGGCTTCGCGATCCGGGGCTACCGCTACGTCTTCGCGGGCGAGCTGATCGTGCACTGCGAGAAGTGCGACGACGCAGACGCACGCGAGCCGCGCGGTCCGGGCGGCCCTGTCGACCCGCCACGCGAGCTCTGGATCGGAGAGCAGCCGTGAGCGGAGCTGCGCGCGCGCCGCGCCCGCTCGGGGCCGTCGATGGCGCCCTCTTCGCAGCGCTGCTCGGCGCGGCGATCACAGTGCTCTCGTATCGCTACGGATCCGACAATCAGGCAGCGGAGCTGCCGATCGCGCTGCGCGCGATGGACCCGAGCTACCTCCCGCTCGATTTCTACACGCAGCTGAGCGACGCACCCGGCCCGAAGCGCCCGTTCGCGTTGCTGCTCGCCGCGCTTGCGAGCCCCCGCAGCCTCCCGACCCTGTGCTTCGCGCTGGTCTGCGCCGCAAACGCGGCGGTCGGCGCGCTGAGCTGGCACGGCGCGCGGCTCTGCGCGCCCGGCCTGCGCTACGCGCCGCCACTCGCCGCCGCCCTCGCGCTCTCGATCTCGACCTTCCGCTTCGGCTACACGGGCGAGTTCTACAGTTCGGAGCTCGTCGCGAGCCACCTCGCCGAGCCGCTGGTGCTGCTCGCGTTGATCTGTGGCGCTCGCGCTCGCGCGCTCGCGGCCGCCGTGTCTGCAGCGCTCGCGACGGCGCTGCACCTGCCCTTCGGCGTCGAGGCCGGAGTGCTCGCGCTGGCAATCTGCGCGCCGTTTCGCGTGCTCGGCCTGCCCGATGGCGCGCGCCCGGGCTCGTGGCTCGTGGGCGCGCTGCTGCTCGCCGCGAGCGCGCTCGCGATCGCTCCGCTCGCGTGGCCGGCCGGCGGGCTCGGCGATCCGGAGTACCTCGCGATCGAGACCTTGCTGCGCCATCCCCACCACAACTTCTGGAGCGCGTTCCCGATCGCAGACCGGCTGCGTGCCGCGGCCTTCGCGGCTGCGGCCGGCACCGCCTGGTGGCTCGCCTTGCGCGGTGCGGCAGCCGCGCCGCCGCCTGCGCGCCGCCTCGCCGCACTCTGCGCGCTGCTCGCGCTCGGCACGCTGCTCTGCCTCCCCGTGCTCACGCTCGCGCCACACCCGCTGCTCGCGGCCGCGCGCCCGCTGCGGCTGCTGTGGATCGCGAAGTGGATCGCGCTGCTCTGGATCGCGGCCGCGCTCGCGGGCGGCGGCGCCGCGCTGCGCT
>CAYTJA010000319.1:0-9253 GCA_964437835.1 uncultured Spirochaetales bacterium | reverse complement strand
CGGTCGCGTCAAGGACCTGCCGGGCGTGCGTTACCACGTCGTGCGCGGCTCGCTCGACACCCAAGGCGTCGATGGTCGCCAGCAGAGCCGCTCGAAGTACGGTGCCAAGCGCAAGAAGTGAACGGTCGCGGCGCGCGAGATCCGCGCGCCGCTCCGCCAAGCGAGGGATCGATTCTCCATGCCCAGACGACGCGATGTTCCGAAGCGAGCGGTCCAGCCCGACGCCAAGTACAAGGACCGAATGGTGGGTCGCTTCACGAACGTGCTGATGTCGGACGGCAAGAAGAGTCTCGCCGAGCACATCGTCTACGGTGCTTTCGAGGTGATCGAGAGCAAGACTCGCAACGACCCGCTGGCGATGTTCCGGCGCGCGCTCGAGAACGTGCGGCCGCGCGTCGAAGTGAAGTCTCGGCGCGTCGGCGGTGCAACCTATCAGGTGCCGATCGAGGTGCGGCCCGAGCGCGCGACCTCGCTCGCGATGCGCTGGATCGCCGCGAGCGCGAAGACGCGCGCGGGCCACAGCATGCGCGAGAAGCTCGCGGACGAGATCGTCGACGCGGCCAACGAGCGCGGCGAAGCGGTGAAGAAGCGCGAAGACACGCACCGCATGGCCGACGCAAACAAGGCCTTCTCGCACTACCGCTGGTAGTGCCGAGGCGGGAGCAGCCAGCGGGGGGGCCCGGGCTGCGGTCATGGCGGGTGCGGTCCCGCCGGGCGCGAGAATGGCGGGCGCGAGAGTCGCGCACGCCGGTTCAGGGTCGGAGTCCAGCGGACAGGGGAGCGAGGCACAGCGCATGACTGCCACTGCACCGCTCGAGCGGACTCGCAACATCGGGATCATGGCCCACATCGACGCGGGCAAGACCACGACCACCGAGCGCATCCTGTTCTACACCGGCGTCAACTACAAGATGGGCGAGGTCCACGACGGCGCGGCCACGATGGACTGGATGCCCCAGGAGCAGGAGCGGGGGATCACGATCACCTCCGCAGCGACGACTTGTTTCTGGAAGGAGCACCGCATCAACCTGATCGACACGCCGGGCCACGTCGACTTCACGATCGAGGTCGAGCGCTCGCTGCGCGTGCTCGATGGCGCGATCGCTGTCTTCTGCGGGGTCGCGGGTGTCGAGCCGCAGTCCGAGACGGTCTGGCGCCAGTCGGACAAGTACGGGGTGCCGCGCATCGCATTCGTGAACAAGATGGACCGCATCGGCGCCGACTTCGGCCGCGCCGTCCACATGATCCGTGAGCGCCTGCGCGCGAATCCGGTCCCGCTGCAGGTTCCGATCGGCGCCGAGGACGGCTTCGTCGGCGTGGTCGACCTGCTCACGCAGCGAGCGCTGGTCTGGGATGCACAGAGCCTCGGCGAGCGTTTCGAGGAGCGGCCGGTTCCCGCGGAGCTGCTGGAAGAGGTGCAGGCCGCGCGCGAGTTCCTGCTCGAGTCTGCCGCCGAGGTCGATGACGACCTCGCGACGCTCTACCTCTCCGATCAGCCGATCTCGTCCGACCAGCTCCGCAAGGCGCTGCGCGCGGGCACGATCCACCAGAAGCTGGTGCCGGTGCTCTGCGGAGCGGCGTTCCGGAACAAGGGCGTGCAGCCTCTGCTCGACGCCGTCGTCGATTACCTGCCCTCTCCCCTCGACATTCCGCCGGTCAAGGGCATCCATCCGAAGAAGGGCGACGCGCTCGAGCGCAACGCCGATCCGAGCGAGCCCTTCTGCGCGCTCGCGTTCAAGATCGTGACCGACCCACACGTCGGCAACCTGACCTACATCCGCGTCTACTCGGGCCGGCTGCGCTCGGGGCAGCAGGTGTGGAATGCGAGCCGCGGCCGCAAGGAGCGCATCGGGCGCCTGCTGCGCATGCATGCGAACAAGCGCCAGGAGATCGAGGAGGTCGCGGCCGGCGAGATCGCGGCGGTCGTCGGACTCAAGGAGATCGCTACGGGCGAGACGCTCTGCGATTTTCACAAGCCGATCCTGCTCGAAGCGCTGCACGCGCCGGTGCCCGTGATTTCCATCGCGATCGAGCCGCGCACCCAGGCGGACATGGAGCGGCTGTCGCAGTCTCTGCAGCGCCTCGCGCTCGAGGATCCCTCCTTCCGCGTCTCGAGCGACCTCGAGACCGGCCAGACGCTGATCTCCGGGATGGGCGAGCTTCACCTCGAGATCATCACGGATCGGCTGCTGCGCGAATTCAAGGTCGAGGCGAACGTCGGCCGGCCGCAGGTCGCCTATCGCGAGACGATCACGCGCCCCGCGCGCGTCGAGGGCCGCTACATCAAGCAGACGGGCGGTCACGGCGAATACGGCGTCGTGGTGCTCGAAGTCAGGCCCGGTGCGCCCGGTTCCGGCGTGCACTTCGAAGATCGCAGCAAGGGTGGCGTGATACCGCGCGAGTTCGTCCCGGCGGTCCGGGAGGGCGTGCTCGAGGTCAGCCAGAGCGGCGCGCTCGGCGGTTACCCCGTCGTCGACATCAGCGTGCAGCTCGTCGACGGCCAGACGCACGACGTCGATTCGTCGGAGCGCTCGTTCAAGATCGCGGCTTCGATGGCGATGCGCGATGCGTTGCGCGAGGCCGGCCCGGTGCTGCTCGAGCCGGTGATGGCGGTCGAGATCGTCACCCCGGACGAGTTCGTGGGCTACGTGCAGGGCGACCTGAACAGCCGCCGCGGCCAGATGACGGGCATCGAGTCCCGCTCCGGTGCGCAGGCGATGCAGGCCGAGGTACCGCTCGCATCGATGTTCGGCTACGTGAATTCGCTGCGCTCGATGACACAAGGTCGCGCGACCTACACGATGCAGTTCAAGCATTACGCCGAAGTTCCGGAATCGATCTCGAAGGGAATCGTCTTCCACTAGCAATCGGGGTTCATCCAGCGCGTGCGGGCATGACCCAGGCACCGAGCACCGAGGAATTGGAGTAGAGCATGGCCAAGGAGAAGTTTGCGCGGACGAAGCCGCACGTGAACGTGGGGACGATCGGACACGTGGACCACGGGAAGACGACATTGACGGCGGCGATCACGGCGCGCCAGGCGACCAAGAAGCTGGCGGATTTCGTGCCCTTCGATCAGATCGACAAGGCTCCGGAGGAGCGGGAGCGGGGGATCACGATCGCGACCGCGCACGTGGAGTACCAGACGGCGGCGCGTCATTACGCGCACGTGGACTGCCCCGGTCATGCGGACTACGTGAAGAACATGATCACGGGAGCGGCGCAGATGGACGGGGCGATCCTGGTGGTGTCGGCGGCGGACGGGCCGATGCCGCAGACGCGGGAGCACGTGCTGCTGGCGCGGCAGGTAAACGTTCCGCACATCGTGGTGTTCCTGAACAAGTGCGACATGGTGGACGACGCGGAGCTGCTGGAGCTGGTGGAGCTGGAGGTTCGGGAGCTGCTCAACAAGTACGAGTTTCCCGGGGACACGATTCCGATCGTGAAGGGAGCGGCGACGCTGGCGCTGGCGAACCCGACGGACGCGGCGAGCAACAAGTGCATCGACGAGCTGATGGATGCGCTGGACTCGGCGATTCCGCAGCCGGTGCGGGCACTGGACAAGGCGTTCCTGATGCCGGTCGAGGACGTATTTTCGATCACGGGTCGCGGGACGGAGGTGACGGGCCGGATCGAGCAGGGGGTGGTGCACACCGGGGACGAAGTGGAGATCGTGGGGATCAAGCCGACGTCGAAGACGACGGTGACGGGCGTGGAGATGTTCCGGAAGATCCTGGACGAGGGGCAGGCCGGAGACAACGTGGGGTGTTTGTTGCGCGGAACGGGGAAGGACGACGTGGAGCGCGGGCAGGTGCTGGCGAAGCCGGGCTCGATCACGCCGCACACGAAGTTCAAGGCGCAGGCCTACGTGCTGACGAAGGAGGAGGGCGGCCGTCACACGCCGTTCTTCAACGGCTATCGGCCGCAGTTCTACTTCCGGACGACGGATGTGACGGGCGTGGCGCACCTGCCGGAGGGAACGGAGATGGTGATGCCCGGGGACAACGTGGCGATGACGGTGGAGCTGATCACCCCGGTAGCGATGGACAAGGAGCTGCGCTTCGCAATTCGCGAGGGCGGCCGCACAGTCGGCGCCGGCGTCGTCGCCGAAATCGTCGAGTAGGAGGGACGCGGCCGGTGCAGCGGCGCCGTCCCGCGGCAGGAAGCGGGATCGGCTCTAGCCCGCATGCGAAGGCGCGTAGCACAATTGGTAGTGCACCGGACTCCAAATCCGGAGGTTGGGGGTTCGAGTCCCTCCGCGCCTGCCACTCGAAGCGGTCGCACCGCGAGATCCTGGCATCCGCGGCGGATCGGCATCGGATCGGTGGCGGGTCGGTAGCGGATTGGTAGCGGATCGGCAGAGATGGAAGGTCGATTGGATGCAGTGGAGCCCGACGGATTGGTACAGCACCTCACGCCAATTCCTGGGCGAGGTGCGCACCGAGTTCAGCAAGGTGACGTGGCCGGCTCAAAAAGAAGCGTTGGCCGGGACGATCGGCGTGCTCGTGATCGTCGCTGTGCTGACGCTCGCGATGAGCGGTGTGGATCTGGTGCTGGGCCAACTGGTCCAGTGGGTTCTGCCCTAGCTGGAGGGCGAAGGCATCCGCAGTAGCTGCGGACGGGGATAGGCGAGCGGAGTCCGAGGCAGCCGCGCGGGGGATCGCAAGACCGAAATGGCAAAGCAGTGGTACATCGTCCACACCTATTCGGGCCACGAGCAGAAGGCCATGCAGTCGCTGCTCGAGCGCGCGAAGACCATGGGCAAGGAGGCGTACTTCGACGAGATCCTGATCCCGGAGGAGACCGTCGTCGAGGTCAAGGGCGGGATCAAGCGCACGTCGAAGCGGAAGTACTTCCCGGGCTACATCCTGGTGCACATGGAGCTCACGGACGAGACCTGGGACATCGTCCGCGGCACTCCGAAGAGCACCGGCTTCGTTGGCGGAGACCAGAAGCCCCCTTCGATCTCCGACGAGGAAGTCGCGCGCATGACGCGCCAGATGGAAGAGGGCGCGGCGAAACCCAAACCGAAGATCCTGTTCGAGGAGGGCGAGAACGTGCGCGTCGTGAACGGACCCTTCGCAAACTTCGCCGGCTACATCGACGAGGTGATGCAGGAAAAGGAAAAGCTCAAGGTGATGGTGCAGGTGTTCGGTCGGGCCACCCCGGTGGTGCTCGACTACACGAACGTGGAGAAGGCCTAGCGGAGACGTTGTTGCCTATTGCATTTTCGGCTGCCGAAAAGGCAAGCCGAAGGCTTGCCGTGCGGGCAGGCCGGCTCTGCCGGCCGATCACCCGCAAGGCCAGCAATAGGCAACAACGTCCCAAGAGAGGCGGCGAGCTGTGGCGAAGAAGATCCAGGCGATCGTGAAGCTCCAGTGCCCGGCGGGCGCGGCGAACCCGTCGCCGCCGGTCGGCCCGGCGCTGGGCCAGCACGGCGTGAACATCATGGAGTTCTGCAAGGCCTTCAATGCGCGCACGCAGGACCAGGCCGGTCTCGTGATCCCCGCTGTGATCACGATCTACTCGGACCGCAGCTTCACCTTCGAGCTGCGCACGCCGCCTGCGGCAGTGCTGCTCAAGCAGGCGGCGAAGATCGAGAAGGGGTCCGGCGATCCGACCCGCAACAAGGTGGGCAAGGTCACCCGGAGCCAGGTGCGCGAGATCGCGACTCGGAAGCTGCCGGATCTGAACGCCCACGACATCGAAATGGCGATGCGCATCGTCGAGGGCACCGCCCGCTCGATGGGCATCGACGTGGTGGAGGGCTAGGCATGGCTGGGAAGCGCTTCGCAGCGGCGCAGACGAAGGTCGATCAGAGCTCCCTGCACGGGATCGCCGAGGCCATCGCGCTGCTCAAGGACATGCCGGGCGCGAAGTTCGACGAATCGGTCGAGCTCGCGATCAATCTCGGCGTCGATCCCCGCCACGCGGATCAGATGGTCCGCGGTGCGCTCGTGCTGCCGCATGGAACCGGAACCACCACTCGCGTGCTCGTCTTCGCCAAGGGCGGCAAGGAGAAGGAGGCGCGCGACGCGGGAGCCGACTACGTAGGCGCCGAAGACATGGCGCAGAAGATCCTGACCGAGAACTGGCTCGATTTCGAGCGCGTGATCGCGACGCCGGACATGATGGGTGTCGTCGGTCGCCTCGGAAAGGTGCTGGGCCCGCGCGGGCTGATGCCGAACCCGAAGCTCGGGACCGTCACGATGGACGTCAGCAGCGCTGTGCGGGACAACAAGGCCGGTAAGGTCGAATACCGCGTCGACAAGGCCGGCATCATCCACGCGGCGATCGGCAAGAAGTCCTTCGACGCACACAAGCTGGTCGACAACGCCACCGCGTTGCTGATGGCGATCGTCCGCGCGAAGCCCTCGACCGCGAAGGGCATCTATCTCAAGAAGATCACGTTGTCCGCCACGATGTCGCCGGGCATCCGCATCGATCCGGCCGTCACTGCGGTCGAGCCGGCAGCCTGATGCAAGGAGATTCCGGGTGTTGAGCCGAGCGCAGAAACAGGAACACGTCGCCGAATTTCGCGAGAAATTCGGGCGGGCCCGCTCCGTGTACGTCGCGCAGTACCGCGGCCTGGATGTCGCGGCCGTCCACAAGCTGCGCAGCCGCATCCGCAAGGATGGGGAGGGGCAGTTCGAATATCACGTCGTGAAGAACAGCCTGCTGCGCCTGGCCGTGGTGGGCTCGGCCTCCGAACAGGCGGCGCCGCTCTTCAAGGGGCCGACCGCAGTGATGCTCTCCTTCGGCGATCCGGTCGGGCTCGCGAAGATCGTGTCCGAGTTCGCGACGGCGCACGCGAGCTTCCAGCTCCGGGGCGGAGTCGTGGAAGGGCAGGTGGTCAGCGCCGCCGAGGTCGCCGTACTCGCGACGTTGCCCTCGCTGGACGCACTGCGCGGCATGCTCGTCGGTCTGCTGCTCGCACCGGCCGCAAAGCTCGCGCGCCTGGTGCAGGCCCCGGCGGGACAGCTCGCGCGCGTGGTCGAGGCGCGGCGCAAGCAACTCGAATCAGAGGGGGCCTGACCCACACCCCGCAGGCAGGATCGAAGCAGCCAAGGACGATGTATCGAACACCCGGCGCAGCCCGATGCGCGCCGGAATGGAAAACCAAAACCCAACGAGAGAAGGATCGAAGACCCAATGGCCGACCTCAACGCGATTGCTAACACGCTGAGCGCCCTCACGGTGATGGAAGCCGCAGATCTGGCGAAGCTGCTCGAGGAGAAGTGGGGCGTCTCTGCCGCTGCACCGGTGGCGGTAGCGGCCGGCGGTGCGGTCGCCGCGCCCGCGGCCGCTGTCGAGAAGGACAGCTTCGATGTGATCCTGATGGCAGCGCCCCCGGACAGGAAGATTCCGATCATCAAGGAGGTCCGAGTGATCACGGGCCTCGGCCTCAAGGAGGCAAAGGACCTCGTCGAGGGCGCGCCGAAGCCTCTCAAGGAAGGCGTCGGCAAGGACGAGGCCGCGAAGCTCAAGGCGCAGGTCGAAGCTGCCGGCGGCGTCGTCGAGCTCAAGTAGTCGGGCGGGTTTCGCCGTCCGACGCGTCCGAGATCGGGCTTCCGGAGCCGCAGGCGCTGGTGCGTCGGCAGGCTGCGGCAGCGTTTGCAGCTCCCCCTGCATGGAGGCATGAGCGTGCCTGCTATCGAGACTCCCTTCGCGGAGAATCAGCCCCGGGTTCGCAAGGACTTCTCGCGCATCCCGTCCATCCTCGAGATCCCGAACCTGATCGAGATCCAGCGCGCGACCTTCGAGCGCTTCCTGCAGCACGACGTGGAGCCCGAGAAGCGCGAGAACACCGGCCTCCAGGCCGTGTTCCATTCGGTCTTTCCGATCCGGGACTTCAATGACTCCGCTTCGCTCGAGTTCGTGAGCTATGTGCTCGAGGAGCCGAAGTACGACGTGCAGGAGTGCCTGCTGCGCGGCATGACCTACGCCGCGCCTTTCAAGGTGACGATTCGCCTCGTCGCCTGGGACGCCGCCGACGGCTCGCAGGCGATCCGCGACGTGAAGGAGCAGGAGGTCTACTTCGGGGAAATCCCGATCATGACCGAGAACGGCACCTTCATCATCAACGGCACCGAGCGCGTGATCGTCTCCCAGCTGCACCGCTCGCCCGGCATCTTCTACGACACCTCCGCTTCGACCGCGACCTCGGCGCTCGGCAAGAAGATCTTCTCGTGCCGGATCATTCCCTATCGCGGCTCCTGGCTCGACTTCGAGTTCGACCACAAGGACGTGCTCTTCGCGCGCATCGATCGCCGGCGCAAGATCCACGCGACGGTGCTGCTGAAGGCGCTCGGCTACACGCCCGAAGACCTGCTCGCCTACTTCTACAAGCCCGAGACGATCCGCGCGGACGGCAAGAAGATCGACAAGCTGGTCGACGCAGAGTTGCTCGTCGGTCAGCGCTGCACCAAGGACGTGAAGGCCCCCGACGGCAGCGTGCTGGTGCGCAAGGACCGCAAGTTCACACCCGCCGCGGTGCGGCGGATCAAGGAAGCGGGCATCGAGTGGCTCTCGGTCGCGCTCGAGGACATCGTGCGCAGTGACGCGGTCAAGCGCGTGACCCCGATCGACATCGTCGACGAGACGACCGGCGAGGTGCTGCTCGAGTGCAACGAGGAACTCAAGGAGTCGCACCTCGAGGAGTTCCGCAGCCGCGGGATCCACGAATTCCCGCTGCTCTATCTCGACCCGCTGACCTGTGGCACGGCGCTGCGAGACACGCTCAAGGCCGACAAGATCCTCACGCAGGAAGAGGCGATCATCGAGATCTACCGGCGGCTGCGTCCGGGCGATCCGCCGACGATCGCCACCGCCACGAACCTGTTCCGCAACCTGTTCTTCAATGCCGAGCGCTACGACCTCTCGCGCGTCGGTCGCCTCAAGCTGAACCACAAGCTCGACTTCGAACCCGAGGAGCGGGTGATGTTCGCGCCGAGCGGTCCGGGCGGCCAGGCGGAGGAGATCGCGCTGCGCGATCTGCCGACGCTGCGCCCCGAGGACATCCTCGCGGCAGTGCGTTACCTCGTGGATCTCAAGAACGGCACCGATCCCGACAAGCGCATCGACGACATCGACCACCTCGGCAATCGCCGTGTGCGCGTCGTCGGTGAGCTGCTCGAGAACCAGTACCGGATCGGCCTGGTGCGGATGGAGCGCGCGATCAAGGAGCGCATGTCGCTCCAGGAGATCGAGACGCTGATGCCGCACGACCTGATCAACTCGAAGCCGGTGTCGG
>CAYTJA010000318.1:0-2611 GCA_964437835.1 uncultured Spirochaetales bacterium | reverse complement strand
CGCGTGAACGCGGTCTGCCCGGGCATGGTGGATACGCCGCTGCTCGGCCCGCTGCACGGCGACGCGAAGACGCTGGTGGCCGCCTTCGGCTCCTACAGCCCGCTGAATCGCGTCGGCCAGCCCGAGGAGATCGGGCGCGTGGTCGCGTTCCTCGCCAGCGACGATGCCTCCTTTGTAACCGGCGCCGGTTGGACCGTGGACGGCGGCCAGGCCGCAACCGTGGTGCGCCCGAACGCGGCAGCGATGGGCGCCTCGCTCTCCGAGATCTTGGAGAAGCGCTGATGCGGAAGCCCCGCACCCTGTCGACTCGCGGTGGCTCCGCGGGTTACCCTCCCGCCTGCGCGCGCCCCTCCGGGCTGGGGTTTCCGTGGCCGCCGTGATCGAGATCTCCGACGTCTCGCGCCTGTACCGGCGCGGTGCCGATGAAATCCACGCTCTGGAACAGGTTTCGCTCCAGATCGAGAGAGGGAAGTTCGCCGCGCTGATGGGGCCTTCCGGCTCCGGCAAGAGCACGCTGTTGAACCTGTTGGCCGGCCTCGACCGCCCGACCACCGGCAGCGTGACCGTCGCCGGCACGCATCTCTCGGAGCTCTCAGACGACGAGCTCGCGAAGTTCCGCGCGAGCCACATCGGCTTCGTGTTCCAGTTCTTCAACCTGATCCCGGTGCTGACGGCGCTCGCGAACGTCGAATTGCCGCTGCTGCTCACGCACTTGAAGAAAGCCGAGCGCAGACAGCGCGCGATGACCGCGCTCAAGGTGGTGGGCCTCGAGGCGCGCGCCGACCACAAGCCCTCGGAGCTCTCGGGCGGCGAGCAGCAGCGCGTCGCAATCGCGCGCGCGATCGTGAGCGACCCCGAGATCGTCGTCGCCGACGAGCCGACCGGCGACCTCGATGCGAAGAATGCGGTCGAAATCCTGAAGCTGCTGCGCGAGCTCTCGACGCAGTTCGGCAAGACCATCGTGATGGTCACGCACGACCCGCGCGCCGAGCCCTACGTCGACGAGATCCATCACCTCGACAAGGGCGTGCTGGTGGACGGAGATTCGGCGAAGAGCGCGCGCCGGGGCCAGGCGCGGTGACGAAGTACCTGCCCTTCATCTGGAAGAACCTGAGCCGAAATCCGCTGCGCTCCGCGCTGACCTGCGCCGCCGTTACCCTCGCGATCGCGCTGGTGTGTCTGCTGATGACGATGCCGGCGGGGCTCAGCGCGATCGTCGACAGCTTCGCGACGAACACGCGGATTTCGGTTCACAACGAGGCAGGGCTCGTCTACCCGCTGCCCTACAGCTACATCCAGAAGATTCGCGCGCTGCCGGGCGTCACCGGCGCTGCCAGCTGGACCTGGTTCGGCGGCGTCTTCGAGGTCGAGAAGGGCGTCACCTTCCCGAACTTCGCGGTCGAGCCCGAGCACATCGCGGTGGTGTTCAAGGACTACGCGATCGACCCGCAGCAGCTCGAGGACTTCCGGCGCTACCGCGACGGCGCGATCGTCGGGCGCGGCACGCTCGAGCGCTACGGCTGGAAGGTCGGGGACCTCGTCTCGCTGCGCGGCACCGTGTTCCCGATCGACCTCTCCTTCCGGATCGTCGGCGAGATCCCGAACCTGCGCGCGCCGCACTTCTGGATGAACCGCGAGTACGTCGATCAGGCGCTGCGCGCCGCGACCGGCTCGGGCCTCGATTTCCTCGGCATCGTCTGGACGCGCGTCGACGACCCGCAGCGCGTCGAGCCATTGATGCGCGAGATCGACGCGATGTTCGCGAACTCCGAGGCCGAGACCGCCTCCGAGACCGAGCAGGCCTACTTCAAGAACTTCTTCAGCTTCCTGCAGGGCCTCGTGGTCGTGATCCTGATCGTGACCGGCCTGGTGACGCTCTGCATCGTCTTCATCGCAGCGAACACGGCATCCATGGCCGTGCGCGAACGCGTCGGCGAGATCGCGGTGCTGCGCGCGCTGGGCTTCGGCCGCAAGCTCGTGTTCGGGATGCTGCTCGCCGAGGGCATGCTGCTCTCCCTGCTCGGCGGCGCGGGGGGCGCGCTGCTGGCACTGGTGCTGACGGACCAGCTCCGCTCGCGCGCAGCGCTCTCGCCGCAGATGGGGCCGCTCGGCAGCTTCATCGTGACGCCGACGATCTTCGTGCAGACGCTCTTCCTCGCGCTCTTCATCGGCATGCTCTCGGGCCTCGTGC
Organism: uncultured Spirochaetales bacterium; assembly: GCA_964437835.1. Lineage (GTDB taxonomy): Bacteria > Myxococcota_A > UBA9160 > UBA9160 > SMWR01 > CAYTJA01. The sequence goes on along the minus strand of CAYTJA010000318.1, from coordinate 420 downwards.
CCTCCTTCGGCGCCGCGCGCCGCAGCGTGGCCGAAGCGCTGCGCGAAGTGGTCTAGGCCGGCGTGCCGCTGCCGCTGCGCTACTCGATCGGAAGCCTGCTCGCGCGGCGCGTGCGCACGGGGCTCACCGTCGGCGTGATCGCGCTCACGGTGCTCGCGACGACGCTCTTCGGCGGCCTCGTCTCGAGCATGCAGCGCACGCTCTCCTCGACCGGCGACCCGCGCAACCTGATCGTGATGCGCAAGGGCGCCACGAACGACGGCTCCAGCGCGGTCACCCTCGAGGCCTTCCAGGCGATCCGTTTCTTCGAGGGCGTCGCGCGCGATGCCACGGGCCAGCCGCTCGCCTCGCCCGAGCTCGTCGTGCAGCCCTTCTTTCGGACGCCGAGCGGGCGCGAGAACGTGCTCGTGCGCGGCGTCG
>CAYTJA010000317.1:0-10554 GCA_964437835.1 uncultured Spirochaetales bacterium | reverse complement strand
TGTTCTGCTCGGAGGGGCCCGAGATGATCAGCGGCGTGCGCGCTTCGTCGATCAGGATCGAGTCGACTTCGTCGACGATCGCGTAGTGCAGCGCGCGCTGGACGTACTGCGACAAGCTGTACTTCATGTTGTCGCGCAGGTAGTCGAAGCCGAGCTCGTTATTCGTGATATAGGCGATGTCGGACTGGTAGGCCGCGCGCCGATCCTGCTCGCTCGACTCGTGCGTGATGACTCCGACCTCGAGCCCCAGGAAGCGGTGCACCTCGCCCATCCAGCCGGAGTCGCGCTTTGCCAGGTAGTCGTTCACGGTCACGATGTGCACGCCGCGCCCGGCGAGCGCATTCAGGTACGAGGGCAGCGTCGAGACCAGGGTCTTGCCCTCGCCGGTCTTCATCTCGGCGATGCAGCCCCGGTGCAGCACGACGCCGCCGATCAGCTGGACGTCGTAGTGGCGCTGGCCGAGGCTGCGCTTGGCGGCCTCGCGCACCGCGGCGAAGGCCTCGGGCAACAGCGCGTCGAGGCTCTCGCCCTGGCTGTGGCGCTCGCGGAAGCGGCCGGTCTGGGCCCGGAGCTCGGCATCCGAGAGCCCCGCCTGCGCGGCCTCGAGCTGGTTGATGCGCTCGACCAGCGGCAGGTACGCCTTGATCACCCGCTCGTTGTGGGTTCCGAAGATCCGGCGAATGAAGCTGAACATGGGCGGCAATGCGCGCTCCCGGGCGGGGTCGCGGCAGTGTACGGAAGCGCAGCAGCAGCAGCAAAACCCGCCAAAATCAAGTGCTTCGCCCCACTCCGGCACCCCCTCTGCGCGCTCTTTCCGCAAGCCGAAAAGCGCCATCGAGCCGAAAGCGAGCAAAGAGTGGTTGGGATCCGGCTTACCCCGCGGCGGGCGCCGCGCCCCGCAACGCAAGCCGTAGGCGCGCAGCGAGCCGCAGGCGAGCGAAGAGTGGGTGGTCTGGGCCTTGCCCAGACCGGGCCCCATGCAAGCCGAAGGCGCGCAGCGAGCCGCAGGCGAGCGAAGAGGTGGGTGGTCTGGGCTTAGCCCAGACCGGGCCCCACTAATCAAAGATGTAATCCAGCGGGTTCACCGGCTTGCCCTTGATCTCCACGGTGTAATGGAGGTGCGGCCCCGTGCTGCGGCCCGAATTGCCCATGCTCGCGATCACCTGGCCGCGCTCCACCGTCTGACCCTTCGCGACCGCGGCATCCCGGAGATGCCCGTAGATCGTCGTGATCCCATGCCCGTGCTCGAGCTTCACGCACATTCCGAGGTGGCCGCACTTGCCGGCCGTGACCACGCTGCCGCGGGCCGGCGCCACGACGTCGGTGCCTGTGCGCCCCGCGATGTCGATCCCCGAGTGGAACTGGCGGCGGCCCGTAAAGGGCGAGACGCGGCTCCCGAAGCCCGAGGTGAGCCAGCCGCGCGTCGGCCAGATCGCCGGAGACGACGCGAGCTCGTCCTGTTTGCTCTCGAGCCGATCGAGCAGCTCGACGAGCGAGCTCTTCTGCTCGTCCGCTGTCGCGCCGAGTTGCTGCGCGAGCTCGCGCAGCGCGCCCGTGCGCGCGACCGGATCCGTCGACGCGCTCTGCGGCAGCCCGAACGCAGCCGCGCTTCCCGGCGCCGCGCCCGGCGCCAGGTCGCCCGCTTCGGGTCCGCCGCCGACGCCGAAGGCTGGCGCCGGCCCCACGTCGTCGTCGGCCGGCGAGACGTCTTCGCCGCCCGCACCCGCGGCGCCGGGCAGGTTTGCGATGATGCGAATCTTGCGCTCGAAGTCGCGCACCTGCTCGAGCTGCTGGGACACCGCCCCGAGCTCGGCCTCGACCGCGGCGATCTTCGCGCGATTGCGGTCCGCCTCTCCGCGCAGCTTCACGAGCTCGGGCCGCTCGATGCGCAGTCCGACCCAATCCACCATCGCGACCAGCGCGATCAGCGACAGCCCCGCCAGCGCTCCCGCGAGCTGGTGCAGCAACCGGCGCCGAACGTCGAAGCGGCGGATCGGCCGCGTCTCGTCCGTGACCACGATCAGCGAATAGCGCTCCATCCCAATCCCTCCCTGTACGCGCCGCGTCAGCTGGGACAGCGAAAGCGCAGCTCGAGCTTGCCGAGCTGCAGCGCATCGCCGTCTCCGAGTGGGCCGCGCGCCAGGCGATCCCCGTTCACCCGCGTCCCGTTGGTACTGCCGAGGTCCTGGACGAAGAAGCCGTCGTCCGCATCCCAGGCGACGGCTGCGTGCGAGCGCGAGATCGTCGGATCGGCGATCACGAGGTCGGCCCCGCGACCGCGGCCGATCACCATCCACTCGCGGTCGATAGGCACCTCGAGGCCCTCGTAGAAGCCCTTCACGACGCGGACCGTCGCACCCGGCGGCGGGGATTCCGCGCCGCACGAACGCGCAGGATGTTCTCCCGAACGCAGCACGCTCGTTGCATCGGAGTGCGCCGCTCGGCGCTTGACAGGCATCGCGCGCGCGCAACTCCAGTGCAGCGCTGCGGAAAGCGAATTTCTCGTCGGAGCTACGTGGCGCTGGCGGCGGGTCTGCGGCTGCGCTGCCGTCTGCTGTCGACGGGCGCGGGCGCTCGCGCTGCGAGCAGCTCGCGCGCATGCCTACGAGTTGCCTCTCCGACGACTTCTCCGCCGGCCATGCGCGCGATCTCGTCGACCCGCGCTTCGCCCTCGAGGCGGGCGATGCTTGCGCTGCTGCGACCCGCGCGCTCCTGCTTCTCGACGCGGAAGTGGACGTCGGCGAGTGCGGCGACCTGAGGCAGATGCGTGATGCAGATCACCTGATGCCGGGCCGCAAGCTCTGCGAGGCAGCGGCCGACGCGCTGGGCCGCGCGTCCACCGACGCCGGCGTCGACTTCGTCGAAGACCAGCAGCATGCCGCCTTCTGCCTCGCGCGACGCGTTCTCGAGCGCGAGGAACACCCGCGAGAGTTCCCCGCCCGACGCGACGCGACGCAGCGCGCGCGGCTCCTCGCCCGCATTCGCGCTGAAGCAGAATTCGGGCACCTCCCGCCCGCTGCTGCCGCAGGGCAATCCCGCAGGCGGCAGCGCCGGAACCAGGGCAACGGCGAACTGGGCCTCGGGCATCGCGAGCTCGCGCAGCGTCGCGGCGACGTCCTTGGCCAGTGACGCGGCCGCCTTCGCGCGCCCCGCCGAGAGCTTGCGCGCCGCGGCATCGAGCTCCGTCACGAGCGGCGCGCGGCGCGCGAGCAGCGCTGCGTCGCGATCGCCCGCGCTCTCGAGCTGCGAGAGCTGCGCACGCACCTCCTCGCGAAAGCGCAGCAGGTCGCTGAGCTCGGGTCCGTACTTGCGCAGCCGCTTCTCGACCTCGTGCAGGCGCGATTCGAGCGCTGCCAAACGCCCGGGATCCGCTTCGATCCCGGCGCAAAAAACCTCGACCTCGCGTGCCGCCTCGCGCAGCTCGGCCTCCGCCGCGTACAGGCGGCGCGCGAGCGGCTGCTGGCTCGGATCGAGCTTCGCGAGGCCCTCGATCCGGCGCGCCGCCTCGGCGCTCAGATCGGCCGCGCCGCGCAGCTCGCTCTCGCCGGCATCTCCCGCGAGCAGCGCGAGCGTGGCCGCACCCTGCTCGCGGAAGCGCTCCGCGTGGAAGAGCCGGCTGCGCTCCGAGCGCAGCTCGGCCAGCGTCTCGACTGTCAGATCGATGCAGTCGAGCTCGGCGAGCTGGAACGCGAGGAAGTCGCGCCGCTGCTCGCGCTCGGCGGTCTCGCGCGCGAGCTGCTCGCGCTGCGCGTCGAGGCTGCGCAGCTCCGCAACTCCCTGCTCGACCGCACGGCGCAGCTCGAGCAGGCCTCCGACCCGGTCGAGCAGCTCGCCGTGAACCTCGGGCCGGCGCAGCCGCAGTGAGTCGTGTTGGCTCGAGATCTCGATCTGCTCGCCGAGGATCTCGGCGAGCGTCGCAACCGGCACCAGCTGCCCGGCGAGCCACGCGCGCGAGCGCCCGGAGGCCGAGAGCACACGCGAGGCCACGAGCTGGTGCCCCTCGAGCTCGAAGCCGCGCTCCGCGAGCGCGCGCTCGAGCGCGGCCTGGCGCCGGGTGTCGAAGACCGCCTCGACCTGCGCCGATTCGGAGCCGCTGCGCACGGCGTCGGCCGAGGCGCGGCCGCCGGCCAGCAGGGCCAGCGCCGAGAGCACGATCGACTTGCCCGCGCCGGTCTCGCCGGTCAGCACGTTGAGACCGGGCCCGAGCTCGAGCTGCGCATCCTCGACGATCGCGACGTTGCGGATCCGCAACGACTCGATCACCGGGCCCCCCAATGCAGCTTCTGGCGCAGCACCTCGAAGGGATTGCGCCCGGGCGGCACCAGCATGCGCACGGGGTGCTCGGAGCGCGACACCTGCACGAGGTCGCCCGACGCGAGCGCGCAGCCGACCTGGCCGTCGACCGTGAGGTGGACCTCGCCGCCGCGGGTCGGCAGCACGCGGATCGTGAGCTGCGTCTGCGGCGCGAGCACCAGCGGGCGCTGCGAGAGCGTGTGGGGGCAGATCGGCGTCACCAGCATCGCCTCGAAGCCCGGGGGCAGGAGCGGCCCGCCGGCCGAGAGCGAGTACGCCGTCGAGCCGGTCGGCGTCGCGAGGATCAGGCCGTCAGCGTGATAGGTCGCAACCGAGATTCCGCCCGCGATCATCTCGAGGTCGACCATGCGCGAGAGCGCGGTGTTCGAGATCACCGCGTCGTTCAGCGCCAGGAAACGCTGATCGCCGACGCTCTCGCGCTGCACCCCCACCTGCAGGCGCATGCGCGCCTCGATCTCGTAGCGGCCGGCGAGCACCTCCTCGAGGCGCGGAAACAGCTCGTCGCGCGAGATCTCCGCCATGAAGCCGAGCGTGCCGAGGTTGATGCCGAGGATCGGAACCGGTCGCGCTCCGAACGCGCGCGCGACCGCGAGCAGCGTGCCGTCGCCCCCGAGCACGATGCCGAGCTCCACCTTCTCCGCGAGCTGGTGCCGGTGCAGGCCCTCGCGGCCGAGCGAGGCCGCGGCTTCGCGGTCGAGCAGCACCTCGTGGCCGCGCTGCTCGAGCCAGCCCGCGAGCTGCAGGACCGCGGGTCCGAGATCCGGTCGCCCCGGCTTGAGGCAGATGCCGACACTGCGATAGGCAATCACGGCCCGGGAATATCCCATCTTGCTAGCCTCGCCGCATGTCCCGCCCGCGCTCCAGCCCGCCCGACTCGCCCTCGCTGTTTGCCCCGACCGGAGCAGAGCCGCCCGCGGCAGCGCCGGCTTCCGCCGCGGCCGATCGCGTCGACCCCGCGCGCAGCCCCGGCGCGCTGCCGCTGGCCGAGCGCATGCGGCCGCGCTCGCTCGACGAGGTCGTGGGCCAGGAGCCGCTGCTCGCGCACGGCGCCGCGCTGCGCGCACTCGCGGACTCCGGCCGCCTGCCCTCGCTGCTGCTCTGGGGACCCCCCGGCTGCGGCAAGACGACGCTCGCGCGCCTGCTGGCCCAGGGCGCCGGGCTGCAGCTCGCCGCGCTCTCGGCCGTGATGGCGGGGGTCAAGGAGATCCGCGAGGTCGTAGAGCAGGCGCGCGCGCTGCGCCGGACCGGCCTGCGCACGGCGCTCTTCCTCGACGAGATCCACCGCCTGAACCGCGCGCAGCAGGACGCGCTGTTGCCGCACGCGGAATCGGGCGTGATCACCCTGATCGGGGCGACCACCGAGAACCCGAGCTTCGAGGTGATCGCACCGCTGCTCTCTCGCTGCCGCGTGTTCACGCTGCGGCGCCTCGAGGTCGATTCGCTCGCGGCACTCGTGCTGCGCGCGGCGCGCGATCCCGAGCGCGGCCTCGGCGCGAGCGGCGTAGCGCTCGGGGACGACGTCGCGCTCGCGATCGCGCACGCCGCCGACGGCGACGCGCGGCGCGCGCTCGGCGTGCTCGAAGCCGCCGTGGCGATTCACGAGCAGCGGGGCGGGGCGGGACCGCTCGCGGCGGACGCCGTCCGCGAAGCCGCGGGCACGCGGCTGCTCGTCTACGACCGCGATCGCGAAGAGCACTACAACCTGATCTCCGCATTCATCAAGTCTCTGCGCGCGAGCGACCCGGACGCCGCGCTCTACTACGCAGCGCGCATGCTCGACGCCGGCGAGGACCCGCTCTTCCTCGCGCGCCGGATGCTGATCTTCGCCTCCGAGGACATTGGCAATGCCGAGCCGGCCGCGCTGCCGCTCGCGCTGGCGGCCTATCAGGCTTTCGAGCGCCTCGGGCTGCCCGAGGGCCGCATCCCCCTCGCGCAGGCGGTCACCTTCCTGGCCTGTGCCCCGAAGAGCAACGCGAGCTATTCCGCACTCGGGAAGGCCAGCGCAGCCGCGAGCGAGCGCGGATCCCTGCCCGTCCCGCTGCACCTGCGCAACGCGCCGACGCGCCTGATGCGCGAGCAGGGCTACGGCCAGGGCTACGAGTACCCGCACGACGCGCCCGAGCACTTCGTCGCGCGCGCAAATCTGCCGGAGGCGCTGCGCGGAGTCCGCTTCTACGAGCCGGGCGAGGCGGGCGCCGAAGCGGCGATCGCCGCGCGCCTCGCGACCTGGCGGGCGAAGCGCGAGCCGTAGCTCGCGAGCGGCTGGCTGCGTTTCCGGGCCGAGTGCGGGGGGTCGCTCGCGGCCCGGGACCCGCGGAGCGAGCTAGCGGCAAGCGGGCTGGACCCTGGCCCCGCACTCGATCAGCGCCTGGACGTGGACCGATCCGCTCGCGAAGGGCTGTCCGAGGATGCGGGCATCCCCGAGCGACAGGCAGTTGTTGGGCAGCGGCTGCACGACGCAGTCGCCGACCGTGCGGTCGGCGCGCTCGCGCGCCTGCCCGCCACCGGGAAGCGTGGGGCCGAAGGCCGCTCCCTTTGCGGCCTCCCCGTTCGCATCCTCGCCCTCGTCGTCGCCGTCCGGCCCGTTTGCGCCGTCTGGATCCGCGGGCTCGAGGCGCGCCGCGAGATCGATCGGCTTGAGCTGCAGCACGACCAGCTTGCGGTAGCTCGGGGAGACGGCTGCAGCGGACCCGTCCGGCAGGGCATTGCCGAACTCATCGACGCTCGACGTGGCGAACTCGTCGAAGAGCGCGACCTGGATCTCGACCGCGATCGGAAGCGCACTCGAATCCACCAGCTGCGAAGCGTTCCAGCTGTCTTGCCATTCGAGATCTTCGCCGAGAAATCGCAGCGAGAATCGCTCCACGTTCTGGGCCAGCAGCTGATTGCGCTCGACGTCCGCGCCCGCGCCGTCCGCGGCCTCGAATCCGACCTCGTCGACCGGGGGCATCTCCTCGTCGAGCCCTTCGGGCAGGCGCGGCGACGACCAGCGATAGAGATCGTAGAGCCCATCGCCCTCGACCTCGCCTTCGACGAGCTGGTAGGCGATCACCTCGAAATCGGACTCGCGCAGCTCGCCCTTGGTGTCGCGCAGCGCACGCCCGCGCGTCATGAACTTGAGCTGGTCCGAACCCTCGGTACTGAAACGACTCTGGCCGAGAAAGACCCACGGGTGCTTATTCGGATCGAGATCTGCGGGCTTGATCACGAACATCGCGGCCTCCAGGTCGCGGGACACCCGATCGAGCACCGCCATCGCGTGCCGCAGCTGGCGCGTGCCTTCGATCGCGCGCTGCGTGGCGCGCGATAGATCCAGGTAGGTATTCGCGGTCACCCCGATCACGAGCACCGTGAGCAGCACGACCGCGAGCACCTCGATCAGCGAAAAGCCGCGCTCGCGCGCCGGCAATTCCGCTGCAGCTCGCGCGCCGAAGGCCGCGTCGCTGGACATCTCCCTCTCTCCTCGTCTGCGGAGCCGACCCCGCAGGGTACGAGCACGGGAGCCCTGGACAAGGTCCTCGGCCGCGGCGGCTCGTGACCTGAGGATTTGTCATTTCGGGTGTTTTTGCCCTCAAGTGAGCCGGCGCACATCCGAAAGGATGTCTGCCTCAACGCGAAAGCGTGGGGACTGACCCTCAGGAGCATGAAATGCAACGATCGATTCTGGCCTCTTCTCTGATGCTTCTCGGCCTGTGGGCCGGCAGCGGCTGCGCAATCAGCGCGAGCGCGCCGGACCTCGTGGCGACCCGCGCCGAGGTTCAGCCGCTGCGGCCGCGCGGCCCCGGAGCCGTCTTCGAGAGCGCCGATGCGGCGGCGATCGACGGGCTCTGGCTCGCCTATCTCGAAACGCTCGAGCAGGACCGAGCGGGAACGCAGCGCGCGCGCGGCGGCACGGTGTTCCCGGTAGCCGGCGGCTTCAGCTATACGCCGCTCGTCGCGGCGCGAGAGGCGACGCCCGGGCGCGTGCCGCTGGTGCTGAAGCCCGGCGACGTCGCGCACTTCCACAGCTACCCGCGCGCCGATGCCTACAGGAACCGGATCAACGAGACGCACTCGCCGAACGATCGCGCGAACGTCGATCAGCGCGACCCGCTGCGGCGGCCGTCCTACGTCCTGACACCCTCGCTGCGCGTGCGGCGCTACGACGCACTCCGCCGCGAGACGCGGATCGCGAGGATCGACATGCATGCGCGCGGCCTCACGCTCGCGCAGGCGAGCCGCTAGTTCTATCGAGCTTCGTTCGCTTGCGGCTCACTGCGCGGGCCAAGGGCCCTGGCGGATCGACTTCGTTCGCTTGCGGCTCACTGCGCGGGCCAAGGGCCCTTGCGGATCGAGCCTCGCTGGCCCGCGGCTAGGGCGTCGGGCGGCGTTGCCAGAGGACGAAGTGCGGGCTGCGCAGCGCCGGGCGGAAGCCGAGCCGGCGCAGGCGCTCGGGGGGCGGGCCGACGATCGCCTGGAGCATCCACTCCGAGTCGGGGACGATCACGTCGATCGCACCACTGCGCAGCGCCGCATCCAGCGGCTGCTGCCAGTGGTGCGCGGTCGCGCCGATGCGCTCGAAGAAGCCGGCGCCGGTCGTATCGCGCCACGTGCGCAGCCAGCCGTCGCGGTCGGCCCGCTCCGCAACGTCCCGGTAGACGCCGGTGGTCTCGGGGAAGCGGATCAACGGGCGTCGTCCGGCTTCGAAGCACAGGAAAGCCGGAGCGACGACCGAGGCGTCGGGCGCCGAGGCTTCGCGCAGCGCGTTCGCGAGCAGCGCGAGCTCGGCGCGCGGCAGATAGCCAAAGCCGTAGACCGAGTCGCGCTCCCAGTTCTCGTTGCGCAGCGGTGTCGGACCCGCGAGACACAGCCCGGTAAAGAGCAGGGCACCGAGCGGCGACGCCAGCGCAGCGCCGCGCGGCAGCGGCGGCCGGCGCAGCGCCGCGAGCCCGCGCCAGATTCCCTCGGCGCCGTAGCCCGCGACGGCCGCGAGCGCGGGCAGCAGCTCGAGATAGTTGTGGGCCCAGACGGTCGGGCTCGCGAAGCCGTAGAACGCATAGCCGAGCCCCGCCCAGCCGAGCACTGCGAATGCGCCAGGGCCGGGGCGCCGCCGCGCTACGCGCAGCACCCCGAGCGCGAAGAGCGGCGCGAGCGCGTCGAGCACGCGTCCGGGAAACAGCGGCGCCGCGACGGCCGCGTGCTGCCCCTTGCCGAGATGGAACAGGCCGACCTGGAGCCAGAACTCGCTGCCGTAGTGCGCGCCGCACGCGACTGCGATCAGGGTCAGGCCGAGCGCCGCGATGCCGGCGGCGCGCAGCGCGCAGCGACCGTCGCGGCGAACCCATGCGACGTGGCCCAACACCGCGCAGGCGGGGATCAGCGCGGTCAGCTTCACGGCCGCGGCACCGAGCAGGCACAGGCCCAGCGCTGTGGCACCGCTGCGCCGGGATGGCGTCTCTCGCAGCGCGAGCCACAGCGCCGCGCAGAGTGCGAGTGCCGCGAAGCTCTCGCGCTCGAAGACGTGGTAGCGGAAGCCGAGCGAGCTCCACGCGAAGAGGCAAGCGCCCAGACACCCCGCGCGGCGGCCAAAGGCCCGCTCGCCGATGCGCAGCACGAGCAGGCTCGTCGCGAAGACCACGAGCGCGCTGAGGCACTCGAGCGAGCGGTGGCTCGCGCCCGCAACCCGCAGCCAGACCGCGACGGCCCATTCCAGCAGCGGCAGGTGCGGGTGCACGAAATCGAGATAGGGGCGCTCTCCCTGCTCGACGAGCCATGCGCTCGCGAGATAGAAATCGTCCTCGACCCAGACCGCAGGGAAGAGCATTCGCAACAGACGCGGCGCCGCGAGCAGGCACAGCAGCACGAGCTCGCAGCGGCGCGGACCGAGCCCGCTCGGGGGCCGCGGGTCCGAGGGAGGCACTGCGGACATGCGTCGCGACTGTATCGCGGGCCTTGCGGGTCCCGGTCCGGGAGCGGCCCGGTTCCACCCGCTCTCCGCTCGGCTTCGCCTCGCTGCGCGCCGGGCCTTGCGGGTCCCGGTCCGGGAGCGGCCCGGTTCCACCCGCTCTCCGCTCGGCTTCGCCTCGCTGCGCGCCGAAGCGGCTTGCATTCTTGCGGGTCCCGGTCCGGGGGCGGCCCCGCGCTCCCGCGCTCAGCTCGTCTGCGGCTAGCTGGGCGCCGAGGCGGCTGGCGACCGCGCTTCCGGTGCGCGCGGCGCGCGCGCGTGCGATGCTGCGCAGCGTGCCCGGGCCCCCTGTCGCC
>CAYTJA010000316.1:0-11995 GCA_964437835.1 uncultured Spirochaetales bacterium | reverse complement strand
GCGGCCGTGGCCGCGGCCGGGACGACGACGTCGATGGCGGGGAGGAATAGCCGATGGGTGCACCGGGATTCGGCGCTGGCGGCTTCCGAGGTGGGGATCGCGACTTCCGCGGCGGCGACCGCGGCGGCGACCGCGGTGGCGACCGCGGTGGCGACCGCGGCGGGGATCGCGACTTCCGCGGCGGCGATCGCGAATACCGCGATCGGGATCGGCCCGAGCCCTCGGTCAAGGGGCGGCTGCGCGCGAAAGCGCGCAAGAAGGCGCGCAAGCAGCGCAAGGGCGGCTTCCTGCGGCGCAAGGTCTGCCGCTACTGCGTAGATACGCACCTCAAGATCGACTACAAAGACCAGAAGACGCTGCGTCTCTTCGTCTCCGAGACGGGCAAGATGATTCCGCGGCGGATCTCTGGAAATTGCGCGCGACACCAGCGTCCGCTGGCTCTCGCGGTCAAGCGAGCCCGGCAGCTGGCACTGCTGCCGATGGCCGGGCAGCCGCTCTGATGGCGAACGTCAAGCTGATCCTGCGCGAAGCGGTGGACGGACTCGGCGATGCCGGCGAGGTCGTGTCGGTGAAGCCAGGCTATGCCAGGAACTATCTTTTGCCGCACGGCAAGGCGAGCGTCGCGACCGCTGCCAAGGTCAAGCAGCTCGAGCACGACCAGCGCGTGATCGCGGAGCGGGTCGCTCGCGAGCTCAAAGATCTGCGCGCGGCTGCCGCGGCGCTCTCGGCGGTGCGGCTCGAGCTGAAGGTCCAGGTAGGCGAGGAGGGCCGGCTCTTCGGCTCGGTCACTTCGCTGCAGGTCGGCGAGCTGCTCGCGGCCAGGGGCTTCGAGATCGACCGGCGCAAGATCGACCTCAAGGAGCCGATCAAGGCGGCCGGCGAACATGCGGTTCCGATCAAGCTGCACCGAGACGTCGTCGCGACCGTGACCGTCGTCGTGATCGCCGCGGAGTAGGATCGGGCTCGTCGAGCCTTCCATACGCCATCGGAGGGGGTGCCATGGCGCAGGATCGGGGATTCGCCCGCGGCGGAGGCAACGCGGGATCGGGAGCGGGAACCGGAGCGGGGGACCCGCCGCGCCGGCGCCGGCGCGGCAGCGACCCGGACGCCGGGATCAGCGGTCGCGTCCCGCCCCACGACCTCGAGGCCGAGAAGGCGGTGCTCTCGGCGCTGCTGCTGGACAACGTCGCGATCCACGCGGTCTTGACCGAGGTCAAGCCCGAGGACTTCTACCATCCGGCTCATCAGCAGCTCTACCAGGCGATGGTCGCGCTGCAGGACGAGAACCAGCCGGTCGACCTGCACACGCTCTCGGACTACCTCCGCGACCGCAAGCTGCTCGACGCCATCGGCGGCGCCGCGTACCTCGGCGAGATCTCCGACTACGAGTCCACGGCCGCGAACGTGCTGCAGCACGCGCGGATCGTGCGCGAGAAGGCGATCAAGCGCAGCCTGATCGCCGTCACGACCGAGATCGCCGAATCCGTCTACGAAGATCCCGACGACGCCGGCCGGCTGCTCGACGCCGCAGAGTCGCGCATTCTCGAGATCGGGCAGGCGAATAGCCGCTCGACCTTCAGCAGCCTGCACACGGAAGTGGACAAGGCGATCGATTACGTCGAGCAACTGCTCGCGCGCGGCGGCGAGCTGACGGGCTGCCCGAGCGGCTTCAAGGACCTCGACGAGAAGACGGGCGGCCTGCAGCCCGGCGAGCTGATCATCATCGCGGCGCGGCCCAGCATGGGAAAGACCGCACTCGCGCTCAACATCGCGCGCAATGCGGCGGTCGATCACCGCAAGCACGTCGCGATCTTCTCGCTCGAGATGACGAAGCGCGCCCTGACGCTGCGCCTGCTGGCCTCTGAGGCGCGGGTCGACTTCTCGAGCTTCCGGCGCGGCTTCGGCTCCGCGGGCGACCACGCCGCGCTGGTGCGCTCGGCCGGCACGCTTTCCGACGCGAAGATCTGGATCGACGACACCGGCATGATCACGGTGCTCGAGATCAAGGCGAAGTGCCGCCGCCTGGCGAAGGAGCGCGGACTCGGTCTCGTGCTCGTCGACTATCTCCAGCTCACCCACGGAGACTCGCGCAACGTGCGCAAGGATCTCGAGATCGCCGAGATCAGCCACGGGCTGAAAGCGTTGGCCAAGGAGCTGGACATCCCGGTGATCGCGCTCTCGCAGCTGAACCGCGGCCCCGAGCAGCGCGATCCGGACAAGCGGCGCCCCAACATGGGCGACCTCCGGGAATCCGGCGCGATCGAGCAGGATGCCGACGTGATCGCGTTCATCTACCGCGACGAAGTCTACAACCCGAACGAGGAAAACCGCGGAATCGCAGAGCTGATCATCGCGAAGCAGCGCAACGGCCCCACCGGTACCGTCAAGCTCCAATTCGAGGGGCGCTATGCGAACTTCCGAGACCTCGCGGACCCGGCTGCGGCGGGCGGCTTCGGCCCGCCGCCCTTCGGCCCCGAGGACGGCTTCGGGCCTGGCGACGGCAGCTTCGGCGCGCTGCCCCGGCCCGCGAGTGACGCGCCCCACGACGACGATCTCGGGTTCTGAGCGCCCGCGTGCAGCCGCTGCTCGCAGCGCGCAAGCTCGTGCCCGGGGCCACGCTCGGCATCGCGGCGCCGGGTGGGCCGGTGAACCCGGAGCGCCTCGCGCGAGGCGTCGCGCTGCTTCGGGAGGCCGGATTCCGGGTCCGCCACCGCCACGACATCTCCGCGCGCAGCGGCTATCTCGCCGGCGATGACGCGCGCAGGGCCGCGGAGCTCTGCGAGCTGTGGAGCGATCCCGCCATCGACGGCATCGTGTGTGCGCGCGGCGGCTACGGCTGCACGCGCATCCTCTCGCGCCTGGATGCGGGCCAGGTGCGCGCGGCGCGCAAGCCGCTCGTCGGCTACAGCGACGTCACCGCGCTGTTGCTCTGGCAGGCGCGCTGTGCGGGGCTCGCGGGTTTCCATGGCCCGATGCTCGACCGCCCCGACGATCTCGACCCGGACTGCCTGCGCGCGCTCGCCGAACTCTGGATGGGCACGCGCGCGCTGCCCTATGTGCTGCGCGGCCGCGGCGCCCTGCCGGGACGCGCCGAGGGCTGGCTCGTCGGCGGCTCGCTGACGCTGCTCGCGGCGAGCATCGGCACCGCGTGGGCGCTGGCTGCGGAGGGCGCGATTCTCGTGATCGAGGAGATCGGCGAGCAGCCCTATCGCATCGATCGCATGCTCCAGCAGCTGCTCGCCGCGCGCGCGCTCGACGGCGTCACGGGCATCGCGATCGGCTCGCTGACGGGCTGCAGCGACGAGCGCTTCCCCGAGCCCGCAGCGCTCGACGTGTTGCTCGAAGTGCTGGCCAGGCTGCGCGTGCCGATCGTCTCGGGCTTGCCGATCGGCCACGCTCGCTGCAATCAACCGTGGCCCGTAGGCGCGCGCGCTACCATCGATGGCCAGCGGGGGGAGCTCCAGATCCTGGAGCGGGGGGTCGCCTCGGAGTGAAGCGGAGCGAGATCCAGCGCAAGCTCTCGCGCGTCGATCGGGCGATCGACAAGGCCATCGAGAAGTCGGAGACGTCGGGAGCCGTCGTGCTCGCGCAGATGCCGCGCGAGGGCGAGCGGCTCGAGCACTGCTCGGCGCGCGGCCTCGCGGTCGTCAAGCCCGAGCGGATTCCGGTCGCGCGAGACAGCGTGTTCGATCTCGCGTCACTCACGAAGCCGATCGCGACGACCAGCGCGGTGATGCTGCTGGTGGCCGAGGGACGCGTCGCACTCGACGACCCGGTCGCGCGGCACCTGCCCGCGTTCGCGGAGCGCGAGAAAGACGGCGTGACGCTGCGCCACCTGTTGACGCACTCCGCGGGCCTCAAGCCCTGGCGCGCGTTCCACGACCTGGTGCGCCAGAGAGAACGCAAGACCGGCGAGGCCCTGCTCGGCAGGCCCGCGGCGCGCGAGCTGATCCTCGACCGCGTGCTGCGTTCTGCGCCCGTGCACGATCCCGGGGAAGCCGCCGTCTACGGCGATCTCGATTTCATCGCGCTGGGCGCGCTGGTCGAGGCGGTCACGGGGCAGCGCCTCGACGTCTTCTGCCAGCAGCGCATCTTCGCTCCGCTCGAGCTGCACCACACCTCTTTCGTGCCGCTGCACTGCGAGAGCGCGGAGTCGCGGCCGCAGGGGCTCGGGCCGGAGCAGCGCCGCAAGGTCGCCGCGACCGAGGAGTGCCGCTGGCGCGGCCGCATCCTCTGGGGCGAGGTGCACGACCCGAACGCCTGGGCAATGGGCGGCGTCGCGGGCCACGCCGGCCTGTTCTCGACGGCCGACGACGTGATGCAGTTCGCGCGCGTGATGCTCGACGCCTGGCACGGCCGCAGCGCGCTGTTCCCTCGCGAGCTGGTGCGGCAGTTCTTCACGCGCCAGGAGCTGCCCGCCGGCTCGGACTGGGCGCTCGGCTGGGACACGCCGTCTGCGGGGCGCTCGTCGTCCGGGCAGTATTTCAAACATCCGTCGGTGGGCCATCTCGGCTTCACGGGCACCTCGCTCTGGATCGACCTCGAAGCCGAGTGCGTGGTCGTGATGCTGAGCAATCGCATCCATCTGGTGGCGAAGAAGAGCCACTTCGGGCTGCGGCCGATCGTCCACGACCTGATCCGGGAGGCCTTCGCAGCGGGATGAGCGAAACCCTGCGGCATGTCCACTTCGTCGCAATCGGCGGCACCGGCATGGGCGCGCTCGCGGGCCTCTTGCACGCGCGCGGAATCCGGGTGACCGGCTCGGATCAAAAGCTCTACCCGCCGATGAGCACTGCGCTCGCACGCTGGGGCATTCCGGTCTACGAGGGTTTCGCCGCGGAGCAGCTGCTGCGGGAGGATCCGGATCTCGTCGTGATCGGCAACGCGGTGCGCAGCGACAATCCCGAAGCGCGCGCGGCGATCGACGAGGGCTATCGCCATCTCTCGTTCCCCGACGCGCTCTACGAGCTCGCGATCGCGGGAAAGCACTCGGTCGTGATCGCCGGGACGCATGGCAAGACCACCACGACTTCGCTCGTCGCCTATCTGCTCTTCGCGACCGGCCGCGATCCCTCGTTGCTCGTCGGTGGCATCTCCGAGGATTTCGACGGCAGCTTTCGCGAGGGCGCTGGCGATCACTTCGTCGTCGAGGGCGACGAGTACGACACCGCCTTCTTCGACAAGACGCCGAAGCTCTGGCACTACCGCGCGCGCACGCTGATCCTCAGCTCCGTCGAGTTCGACCACGCCGACATCTACCGCGATCTCGAGCACGTGAAGTCGGCCTTTCGCACCGCGCTGGAGCGCATGCCCGCGGACGGGACGATCGTCGCGGCGCTCGATCAGGAGAACGTGCGCGACGTCGTCGCGGCCGCGCGCTGTCGCGTGATCGGCTACGGCGCAGCAGGGCAGGCGCCGCTGCCGTACCGAGCGGGCCGGATCCGCGCCGACGCCTCCGGCACCAGCTTCGAGGTGCTGCGCGACGGCGTGCTCGCCGCGACGGCGCGCATGTCGCTCTTCGGCCGGATCAACGTCGAAAACGCGCTGGCGGCGCTCGCGACCGTCGAGGCGCTCGGTGTGCCACTGCCCGAAGCCGCGGCCGCGCTGGCGGGCCACCGCGGCGTGAAGCGGCGCCAGGAGATCCGCGGCGAGGTCGGCGGCATCGCGGTGATCGACGACTTCGCGCACCACCCGACGGCCGTGCGCGTGACGATCGAGGCGCTGCGCTCGCGCTTCCCGGGCCGGCGCCTGGTTGCGGTTTTCGAGCCGCGCAGCAACACCAGTCGCCGTCGCGTCTTCCAGCACGACTACGCGGAGGCCTTCGGCGGCGCCGATCTCGCGGTGATCGCGCGCCCGCCGCAGGGTGAGGTCTACAGCAACACCGGACTCGTCACCGAGCTCTTCGACGACCGGCAACTCGTCGCCGAACTCCAGGCCCTCGGCAGCCAGGCGGCCTGCCCCGGCGGCGTAGACGAGATCGTCGCGTACCTCGCGCAGCACTGCCGGGCCGGCGACGTCGTGCTGATCATGAGCAACGGCGCCTTCGGCAACATCTGGGAACGCCTGCTCGAGGCGCTGCGCGCACGGAGCTGAGCCGACAGCCGCCGGGGTCCGAGCGGCGGTCCCCCTGAGCTCCGCCTCGGCGCGCATTCGTGTGCCAGCTGCAAGTCCGCACGTGAACATCGCTTAATCGCGTTCCGATATGTTGTCTGGGAAGCGGCGCGCTGCCGCTGAAGCTGAAGCTGGAGATCCATTTGCGGAATCGGATCGCGGCGCGCTCGGCACGTGTGTATTCGCTTGCCTTCGCTCTGCTCGCGCTCGTCGCCCTCGGATTGCCGGCTCGGGTCTCGGCGCAGGGCGCAGCACCTCTCTTCACGTTCGCGCAGATCAGCGACTCCCAGCCCACTTCGAGCAGCGAGTGGGCACTCTTCGAGCAGGTGCTCGACACGCTCGCGGCCTCCGGCGCGCCGGGCGCGTTGATCCCGCGCCCGCTCGATTTCGTGCTCTTCGCCGGAGACCTCGTCTCCCACGCGAACAGCCAGAGTGAGTGGCTCCAGTTCCGGGCCACGATCGACGCGAGGCTCACGGCGACCGGGATCCCCTACCGCGCGGTGCCCGGCAACCACGACCAGGACAACGGCGGGCTCGGCAACTACGAATCCCTGATCGCGCCCTCCGGCGTCTGGGACAGCGACTCCGCGGCCGTCGTCGGGCACAACGGCGTGAGTGTCATCACCGGCTGGGCCGGCCTGCGCATCATCGGCTTCAACAATTCGAACGCCGCCTGGAACCAGATCAGCGCCGCGGATCTCGCGGACATCTCCGCGCGCGTGGCCGCAGCCGCCGCGGCGGGCGAGAACGTCTTCCTGCTCGGCCACCACCCGCACAACGGACAGGGCGTGATGCCGCTCGCGGCCGTGCTCGAGAATCCGGCCGTCGTCGGCTATGCGCGCGGCCACAGCGGGAACCCAAGGGCGAAGCAAGGACTCTCGGGAGTCCTGAATCCGGGCGTCTGGGACCTGAACTCGAACGCGATCGTCGA
This sequence comes from uncultured Spirochaetales bacterium, assembly GCA_964437835.1. Lineage (GTDB taxonomy): Bacteria > Myxococcota_A > UBA9160 > UBA9160 > SMWR01 > CAYTJA01. The sequence continues at coordinate 4,953 of CAYTJA010000316.1, read as the reverse complement.
GGAGGGCGCGATCCTCTACTACGAGGTCTTCGCGAACCAGATCGACGTCTACGTGATCGAGATGCTGGGGAACCCGACGGCGCTGCCGGCGCGGCAGACCCTTTCGCTCGCGTTTCCGATCGTGTCCTCGGCCCCGCCGCCCGTGCCGGTCGCCGACTTCTCTGCGTCGCCGGCGCTGGGCCCGGCGCCCCTCGGCGTCTCGTTCAGCGATCTCTCGACCGAGGATCCGAGTGTGTGGTTCTGGAGCTTCGGCGACGGCGGCAGCTCGACGCTGCAAAATCCCTCGCACAGCTTCATCCTGCCCGGCGTCTACGACGTCGCCCTCACGGCGTCGAATGTCCACGGCTCCGCGACTGCGACGAAGCCCTCGCTGGTGATCGCACTGCCGCCGCCGCCGTGGCGGACTTTCGTGCCGGCTGCGGACGCGCGCATCAGCCTTTCGAGCCCGACCAGCAACTACGGCAGCTCCACGGAGCTGCGCGTGCGTGCCGGCTCGACCACCTATCGCAGCTACCTGCGCTTCGACGTCACGGGCATCGGCACGGCTCCCGTGCTGGCGGCCAAGCTGCGCCTCTTCGTGACCAATCCGAGCCCTGACGGCGGCGCGCTCTACGCTGTCGCGGGCGCCTGGACCGAGAGTGGGATCACCGCGAACAGCGCGCCGCCGCTCGAGGGGGCGCCGCTCGCGGTTGCCGGCGCCGTGGCCTCGAGCCAGTGGGTCGAGTTCGATCTGAGCTCGCTCGTGACCGGTGACGGGAGCTACGCCTTCGGCCTCTCGAGCAATAGTTCCGACGGCGCGTATTTCTCGAGCCGTGAGGGTGCGAACCCGCCGCAGCTCGTGCTACAGACCGAAGAGACGCAGCTGCCCGCTGCGGACTTCACTGCGACGCCCGTGCTCGGCCCCGCACCGCTGCAAGTCGCCTTCGGCGACCTCTCGACCGGAGCGCCAACGGCCTGGCAGTGGAGCTTCGGAGACGGCACGACCTCGACGCAGCAGAACCCGGTGCACGTCTATGCGACGCCCGGCGTCTACGACGTGCGGCTCACCGCGCTGAACAATCTCGGTTCGGATTCCTGGCTGCGCTCCGCCCTGGTGCAGGTCACGATCCCGACTCCACCGGTCGCGAACTTCACGGCGACGCCGACCGAAGGCACGCCGCCGCTCGCGGTCGCGTTCAGCGACCTTTCGACCGGCAATCCGACGGCCTGGCTCTGGGACTTCGGCGACGGCCAGACTTCGACGCTGCGCAATCCGAGCCACAGCTACCTCGTGCCGGGCGTCTACGACGTGCGCCTCACGGCCTCGAATGCGGGCGGATCGCACGCCAAGCTGCGCGCCGATTACGTGACGATCATCGCGGGCGCAACCTTCGCTCCGGCGGCCGACGCGAGGACCTCGCTCAGCAGTCCGAGCTCGAACTACGGCTCGGACTCGACGCTGCGCGCGCGCGGCGGCAGCACGCCCTACCGTTCGTACCTGCGCTTCGATCTCGCATCGCTCGGCAGCGCATCGGTGGTTTCGGGCCAGCTGCGCCTCTTCGTGACGGACGCCAGCTCCGCGGGCGGATCCATCCACGAGGTCTCGACCGGCTGGACCGAGAGCGGCGTCAACTGGAACAACGCGCCGCCGATCCTCGGCCCTGCGCTCGCGACTGCGGGAAGCGTTTCGATTGGCCAGTGGGTGAGCTTCGACGTCACGTCGGCGCTGCATTCCGGCAGCGTTGCGTTCGCGTTGCAGAGTTCGAATACCAACAGCGTGTACTACTCGAGCCGCGAGGCTGCGAATCCGCCCCGCCTCGTCGTCGAGACGGGTCCCGCGATTCCGCCGATCGCCGATTTCTCGGCCGCGCCCACCAGCGGTCCCGCGCCGCTGTCCGTCGCGTTCACGGATCTCTCGACCGGGGGAGCGAGCTGGCTCTGGAATTTCGGCGACGGCTCGACCTCGACTGCGAAGCATCCCAGCCACGTCTATGCCGCGGAGGGCGTCTACGACGTGAGCCTCAGCACTTCGAACGAGGCGGGTTCCGACGCGATTGCGCGCGCGGCCTACGTGTCGGTGCAGCCGCCGCTGCCGCTGGTGATCTTCGCGCCGGTCGCCGATGCGAAGGTCTACTCGTCGAGTCCGACCACGCTCTACGGCACCACGCCGGATCTGCGGCTGCGCAGCGATGCGACCAGCGCCTGGCGGAGCTTCCTGCGCTTCGATGTCGCCGGAATTCCGGGGCCTGTCGTGCGCGCGACGCTGCGCCTCTTCGTCACCGACGCCAGCAAGGTCGGCGGCGCACTCTACGCCGTCTCGAGCGCGTGGAGCGAGAGCACGCTGAACTACGCGACGGCTCCCGCGCTGGTGGCACCGCCGCTCGCAGTGCTCGGAGCGGTCTCGATCGGTCAATGGGTCGAATTCGACGTGACCTCCGTCGTGAATGGCGACGGCAGCTTCGCCTTCGGTCTCGACACCTCGAACAGCGATTCCGTGTACTACTCGAGCCGCGAAGGCGCGAATCCGCCGCAGCTCGTGATCGAATGGGCGCAGTGAGGTCGATCGGAAGTCGGTGCGCGGGCGCCGGCCGGGTTCAGGTCCCGATCCGGAAGTGCATCACGTCGCCGTCCTGCACCACGTAGTCCTTGCCCTCGACGCGCATCAGGCCCTTGGCTTTCGCCCCGGCCTCGCCGGCGCAGGCGACGTAGTCGCCGAAGCCGATCACCTCGGCGCGGATGAAGCCGCGCTCGAAGTCCGAGTGGATCTCGCCCGCCGCCTGCGGCGCACGCGTGTGTCTCCGCACGGTCCAGGCGCGCACCTCCTTGGGCCCTGCGGTCAGATACGTGATCAGGTCGAGCAGCTCGTAGGCCGCGCGGATCAGGCGATCCAGGCCCGGTTCGGAGAGGCCCAGGCTCTCGAGGAACTCCTGCTGCTCCGCGGACTCGAGTTCCGAGAGCTCGGCTTCGACCTTCGCGCAGATGCGCAACACGCCCGCGCCCTCGGCCCGCGCGCGTGCCTCGACTGCGGCCGTGTAGGCGTTGCCGGAGGAGAGCGCGGCCTCGTCGACGTTCGCGACGTAGAGCACAGGCTTCGCCGTGAGCAGGAAGCAGCTGCGGAAGGCTTCGGCCATCGAATCGGGAACCGCGCAGCTGCGCGCGGGCTTGCCGGCGCCGACGTGTGCGATCAGCCCCTCGAAGAACGCGACCTCTGCCTTGGCCTCCTCGTCGCCCGAGCGCGCGACCTTGCGCGCGCGCTCGAGGCGCTTCTCGCAGCTGTCGAGGTCGGCGAGGCCCAGCTCGGTTTCGATCGTCTCGACGTCGCGGATCGGATCGGGGGCGCCGTCGACGTGCACGACGTTCTCGTCGTCGAAGCAGCGCACGACGTGGATCAGCGCGTTGGTCTCGCGCACGTGGCCGAGGAACTGGTTGCCGAGTCCCTCGCCCTTCGACGCACCGCGCACCAGGCCCGCGATGTCCGTGAACTCGACCGTGGCCGGGATCACGCGCGCCGAATGCACGATCGCGTCGAGCTGCTGGAGCCGCGGATCCGGCACCGGAACGATCCCCGAGTTCGGCTCGATCGTGCAGAAGGGATAGTTCTCCGCCGCGATGCCCGCGGCGGTCAGCGCGTTGAAGAGCGTGCTCTTGCCGACGTTGGGCAGACCCAGGATTCCAACCGAAAGTCCCATGGGGGCGGGAGCATTCCCGTTCTCGAGCGCCGGCGCTAGGGGGGACGTTGTTGCCTCTTGCTGGCATTGCGGGTGATCGGCCGGCAGAGCCGACCTGCCCGCACGGCAAGCCTTCGGCTTGCCTTTTCGGCAGCCGAAAAGGCAAGAAGCAACAACGTCCCCCCGCAGGAGCCGCTAGCCGGTGGCCGGACCCGGACCCGGGAACAGGAAGGCCGCGCCCTTGCCGCGCCGCAGCGGGCGCGCGAGGCCCGCGGCGACGAAGCGGCGCGCCGAGCGCACGGCCTCCTCGAGTGCGCGGCCGCGCGCGAGCTCAGCGGTGATCGCGGCCGACAGCGCACAGCCGGTGCCGTGCACCGGGCCACAGTCGATGCGGTCGCCGCGCAGCCATTCGAAGCTGATCGTCGCGCCGTTGCGCGTCGCGAGCAGGTCGTCGGGCGAGCCGTCGCTGTGGCCGCCCTTCACGAGCACCGCCCGCGCGCCGAACTCCGAGACGAAGATCGTCGCCGCGGCTTGCACGCCGTCCTGCGTCGATACGTCGACCTTCGTGAGTGCGTGGGCCTCGGGCAGGTTTGGCGTCACGAGCGTCGCGCCGGAGCAGAGCTCGAGGAGGCGCGGCCAGGCGCGCCGCTCGAGCAGGGCCGTGCCGCTGCTCGAGCTCAGCACCGGGTCGATCACGAGCGGAACCTGGCCGCGCAGCTCGCGCAGCGCCAGCTCGACCTGGATGCAGATGTCGTCGCTCGCGAGCATTCCGAGCTTGATCGCGTCGGGCCGCAGATCCGCGAAGAGCACGCGCAGCTGATCCCCGACCACGCTCGGAAACACCGGCAGCACTCGCCGGACCGTGGAAGTATCCTGGATCGTGATTGCCGTCATCACGCCCGCGCCGTGCACGCCGAAGCTGCGGAAGACCTGGAGGTCCGCTTGGAGGCCTGCGCCCCCCGTCGGATCGGAGCCCGCAATGCTGAGCGCCAGCTGCACGATCTGCACTCTAGCCCGGATCCGCCGCCGCATTGCGCGCGGCGCTCTCGTGGCGGTCGCGCTCTGCGCTGCGCTGGCAACCGGCGCGTCGAGCGCGGGTGCAGAGCCGCGCAGCCCGAGCGCGGCGCCGGCCGCGCGTGCGCCCGCCGTCGTGCTGATCTCGATGGATGGCACCACACCGCAAATGCTCGAGCGAGCGGGTGCGCGGGCGCTCGCGGCGCTCGCGCGCGCGGGGGCCACGGTTGCGCACTTCGAGCCCGCGTTTCCGAGCAACACCTTTCCGAACCACGTGACGCTCGTGACCGGT
>CAYTJA010000315.1:0-12762 GCA_964437835.1 uncultured Spirochaetales bacterium | reverse complement strand
GAACCTGCTTTCGTTCGGCGCGGGCCTGCTCGCGCTCTCGCTCGCCACTGCGGCGGGCGCGGTCCCGGTCGATTTCCGCGGCGCGAGCTTCGCCGCGGGCCACGGCGTGAATCATTTCGAGAACAGCGCCGCTACCTACGACTTCAGCTTCGATGCGCTTCGCGTCACGGACATGCAGCACGAGGGCACGCTCTTCTGGGACGTCCTCGATGGCTACGGCATCCGAAACACCAAGAACTGGGATGCCGATGAGATCGAGGGCAGCGAGGTGCTGAAGCTGTCCTTCGGCGAGTCGATCCAGCTCGAGAGCTTCACCGTGGCCGACCTCTACATCGAGCCGACTTTCGCCGAGCACGGCCTCTACAGCGTGGATGGCGGCAGCAGCTGGGGCCACTTCTACGCGAACGGCGCCCACCTGAACGGCGAAGTGACCGTGACCGTGGATGCCGAGACCGACGAAATTCTGTTCAAGTCCGCGGGTTCGACGGGCTTCCGCCAGGGCCACGAGTTCTCGCTCGTGGCCGTCAACCTCGGCCGCGAGGTGTACGAGCACGGCAATGGCCCGTCCGTTCCCGAGCCGACGTCCGCGCTGCTCTTCGCCGCCGGTGCGCTGGTGGTGGGACGCCGCAGCCGCCGCGCCTAGTTCCAGAGCAGAGGTTTCCGAACTCGGCGAGCCGCGGGGCCTTCCCCGCGGCTCGCCCCATCTCTGCTCGTAGAGAGTCGCTCAGCTTCGATTGGCGGAGGGACATCGTGAAACGACTGAACTCGATCGCTGTGGGGCTGCTGATCCTGGCAATCGCCGGGACCGCGGCCGCAACATCGATCGATTTTCGAGATCCCGCGTTCCAGCCAGGCGTGGGCCTGGATCACCACTCGGTGAATCAAAGTAGCTATTCCTTCAGTTTCGACGCCTTGAACATCGCGGACATGGGCCACGACGGCTCCCTGTTCTGGGATCGCAGCGACGGATTCGGGATCATCGGCGCGGGTTGGGAGAACGACGAAATCGAGCTACCCGAAGTGCTGCGCTTGTCCTTCGGCGAGACGCTCTACCTGGAATCCCTGGTCGTCACCGATCTCTACGTCGAGGGCAGCGGCCCGCGCGCCGAGCGCGGCTTCTACAGCCTCGACGATGGGTCGAGCTGGCACGAGTTCCTCGCCGACGGTCTGCACGACAATGGTCAGCTGACGGTGCTCGTGAACGGCAGCGCCGAAGCCGTGCTGCTGACCTCCCCCGGCCGGGAGTTGGGCCCGCCGCGCATCCGCCATGAGTTCTCGCTGGCCGGTGTCGACGTGCAGCGCCCGCCCGCGGTGGCTCCTGTGGTACCGGAGCCCTCGACCGCGTTGCTCTTCGCTTTGGGTGTACTCGTAATCGGCCTCCGCAAGCGCCGCGCCTAGCGAATTCGGCCAATAGCTCTCTGGATCACGCGAGCCGCGGGGGCCCTCCCCGCGGCTCGCCGTGCTGTCGAAGCGCAGCCGCAGCGATCAGCTCTCGAGCGCGACCTCGAAGCGCGAAGTGTAGAACGCGAAGCGATCGCGAACGCGCTCGGCAGCGAGCCCGTAGTCCTCGAGCCGGTACTCGTGCACTCCCAGACGTCCGCGCCGATGCGCTTCGGCCCATTCCCTCATCCGCTCGCGGGCCGCAGTGGTGAAGGGGATCCGCAGCTTCCGATAGGCGCGCTCGACGGCTGCGATCGGATCCCCGAGCTGCTCGCGGAAGTGGATGTCGGCGAAGCGTTCCTCCCCGAGTTTTTCGCGGAAGCGGATCGCGCGCGCGAGTGCCTCGGCCCAGAGCGCTAGCTGCTCCTCGCCGACGGCCAGCGGCTCCCGCCGCTCGCTCGTGAGCGTGCGCAGCTTCGCGATCAGGCTGCAGACGGAGCCGAGTACCTTCGACGGATCGCGGTGAGTCATGATGAAACGGGCGTCCGGGTAGCTCTCGAGCAGCGCTTCGAGCGAGAGCATGTGCACGGGCGTCTTCAGGTGCCAGCGGTTCGGCGGGCAGCGCCACTGCAGCAGTTTCAGTGTCTTGCGGTGCATGTGATAGGCGGAGCGCATGTCGCAGTCGCGCTGCCAGGCCGCGAAGCCCGGCACCCAGAACTGGCCGGTCACGTGCTGCGCCTTGAAATCCATGCCGAGCAGGTCTTGGCATTCGGCGGGGCCGGTCGGGCTCGCGTCGTAGAGCATGCGCATCTCGGGCAGTACCTGGTCCATCGCGGCCATGCCGGCCTCGGTCTTCGCGATGCGCGGATCCGTGTGCTCGGTCGCGCTTTCGGGCGGTGGGCAGGGGGATCCCGACTCCCAGGTGCGGATCGAGCGCGTGTCCGGGTCGCGCGCGAGCAGTGAGGAGAGCGCGGTCGTTCCGCTGCGCGGGAGCCCCAGCACGAAGATCGGGGCGGGTACCGGCTGCGCGTCGATTTCGGGATGCCGTCGGTACCAGTCCGTGATCTGAAGCCGGTTGCCGAGCAGCTTCACGATCTGGCCTCGCGCCATGGCGTGGCCGGCCGCCGTGAGCCGCGCCTCGTGATTCAGGGAGTCCGCGAAGACGCCGAGGCCCTCGCGAAACGAATCGCCGCCGAAGTCGGCGAGGCCGCTCTGGCGGCGCGCTGCCTCGATCAACTCTTCGGGTCGAAGCTCCATCTCGCTGCTCCTTCCGATCGGCCTGCGCGTGCGGCGCATCTTCCTGCGCGGGTGCGGCCGCGTCAACCGCGCGGCACTCTTGGCCACCGGGAAGAAGCGCGAATGTACACGACGCGTCGCGCGTTCCTGACTGGCGTTCTGCTGCTGCTCGCAGCCCCGCAGCTCGCGCATCCTGGCGCGCACGCGCAGCGCTAGCCGCTTCCGGCCCTAACCGCGCTTCCGCCCACGGAACCAATTCGGGTCCACTGTGAGTGCGTGCGCGATGCGCTCGCGGCGCGCGTGCGCTTCGGCGCGGCGCGCGCTGAAACGCAGCGCTGCGTTCGCCGGGAGCGAGAGATTCGAGGGCAGGGTGAGCGTTGCGCAGGCGGGGCCACCGCCGGCCTTTCCGAACAGCTCGGAGAGCGGGAGGCGTAGCACTTCGAGGCCGAGGCGCGCGAGGCTCGCGACGAAGGCCGCGCTCACGCCCTCTGGAATCAACACCCCGTTGCCGACCTGCCGCGCGTTTCCCGCGTAGTGCGTTACGGCATCTTCGCGCCCGATCGGCACGATCCGGTCGGGTCCCAGCGCCGCAGCGACGCGCGCGGCGCCGTCGCCGTAGAAGCCGCCCGCGTACTGCACGAGGCGCGCTTCGCCTCGCGGCGGGCGCAGCGAGAAGTGCGCGGTGTCGCCGTGGAAGTGCGGGTAGACGAGCTCCGCGAAGATCCGCTGAGACGCCTCCAGCTGCGCGAAATCTGCCGCCGCGCGCGCGCCCTCGAGCGAGGAGCGCAGCGTCTTCGGCTCGAGCCCCGCGTCGTAATGGCCCGCGACGCAGTACGTGAGTAGCGCGCGCTCGCCGACCGGCGCTACGTCCGCCAGCCCTTCCCAGCGGTGTGGATTCTGAGCGAGCGCGAGCTCGAGATCGGCGGCTTCGGCGATGCGGCCGAGCAGGCGTTCATAGTAGGGAATCTCGGCCCGGCGGTGCTCGACCATGTTCGGCAGCAGCGCGCGCAGCCGGCGGCCGTCGACGCTCACCCAGGGGCCGTTCGCACAGAAGACCCGGCCTGTCGAGAGCAGTGCTACGCGCCCGAGTGTCTCGCCGGAAGCCACCGCGGCGATGCGGCCGTCCGCCTCGACGTGCAGATCGCCGGCATCGAGGAAGGCCTCGTCCTCGGGCTCGAAGTCGAAGAGCGCATCCCCGCCGCAGTCGAGGATGGCTTCGCAGATCGCGAGCCACTCTTCGTAGGCGTGCCGCGGCGAATAGCGCAGGTGAGCGATCTCGCTCTTGTAGTTGAGGCCGGCCTGGTTCAGCGTCACGGGCGCAGGTGTGCGCACGAGGAACAGGGAGCCGTGGTAGTTCTCCAGCACGTCGGACACGCGTGCGTTCGCCTAGGGCCGCGGCATGCCCGGAGGCAGCGAGCTGGGATCGAAGGCTGCCGTGTTTTCGAGGCGCGCCTGCGGGACCGTGCAGTAGAGCGTCGAGAGCAGGCCGGCGGGGCGGTCGTTGCCGCTGCGGCGGCGTCCGCCGAAGGGCAGACGGCCGCTCGCGCCGACGGTGGCGCGGTTCCAGTTGAGCAGCCCCGTCTCGATCCGGCCGCAGCAGGTTTCGAAGTTCGCGCGGTCGCGGCTCAGGATCGACGCGACGAGTCCGTAGTCGCAGTCGTTGACGGCGCTGATCGCGTGCTCGAGGTCGTCGACCGGGTAGAGCGCGGCCTCGGGCCCGAAGAACTCCTCGCGCTGCGCGGGATGCCGCTGCTGCGTGCTCTCGAAGCGAACCAGGCCGGCGCCCGTGAAGGGCGGCGGCAGGCCGGGGTCCGCGAGCAGCAGCCGCTCGCCGCCGGCTTCGCGCAGCTGCGCGCGCGCGGCGCACAGGCGCGCGTGCGCGGCCTCGCTGATCAGCGGGCCCATGAATACGCCGGCTTCGAGCGGATGCCCGACGCGCAGGTCCGTCAGCACCGGGATCAGCTTGTCGACGAAGGCGTCTTCGATCCCGCGCTGCACGAAGATGCGGCTCGCGCAGGAGCAGCGCTGGCCGGTCGTCGCGGCGATCGAGAGCGCCGTCTCCGCGACCGCGAGGTCGAGCTCCGCGTCGTCGAGTACGACGATTGCGTTCTTTCCGCCGAGCTCGAGCGCGAGCAGCTTGCCGGGCTGGTCGAGGCAAGCCCGCTGCAGGCTGCGGCCGACGCTCCAGGAGCCGGTAAAGAGCACGCCGTCGACTCCTGGGTGCGTCGCGAGAGTCAGGCCGGTCTGCGCTGCGCCCTGCACGAGCTCGAGCACGCCCTCCGGCAGCCCCGAGCGGTGCCACAGCTCGGCCAGCCAGTGCCCGACTGCGGGTGCGCGCTCGCTCGGCTTGAACACGACGCTGTTCCCCGTCGCGAGCGCCGCTGCGATGTGGCCGTTCGGAAGATGCGCCGGGAAGTTGAAGGGGCCGAGCACCGCGAGCACGCCGCGCGGCTCGTAGACCGCGCAGGCACCCGCACCGGCCTGGATCGGAGCGACCAGGCGCATGCCGTCTGCGAGCGTCACGTCGATCTTCGCTGCGAGCAGCTGCGCCTCGCCGTGCGCGTCCCAGAGTGCCTTGCCGATCTCGCGGGCGAGCAGGCGTGCGAGCTCCGGCGCGGCGGCGGCCGCGGCGTCGCGGAAGCGGCGCAGCACGCTCGAACGCGCCTCGAAGCCGGCCGCGCGCCAGGCCGGGAACGCGCGGCGCGCGCGCTCGACCGCGGCATCGACTTCGGATTCTCCCGCGACCTCGAAGCGGCCGATCTCGTCGCTCGGGTCTGCCGGCGAGCGACTCACGAGGAGCTCCGATCGGTCCGACCGCGGCGCGAGGCGTGCCGCTGTCATGGCAGGGGCGTCACGCTGACGCGCTCGCCCGCCGCGACGCCGAGCGCTTCGCGGCTCTCCTTCGAAACCAGCGGAGCGCCCTCGTCGTCGAGCGGCACGACGGTCGCGCGGAAGCCGAGGCCGCTCTCGGCCGAGACGAGCGCGAGCGGGCCGTCGCGCAGGCTCACCGAATCCGGCGCGAGGCCCGGCAGCACGAGCTGGCGCCGCTCGCGCACCGACGAGATCGCGTCGCGCGACGCGCCGTAGTAGGGGCCGCCGTCGAAAGGATCGACCTGGTTCAGCGAACGGAAGCCGATCTTTTCGAGGATCCGCAGCGCCGCCACCGCGGAGTCGTTAGGCCTTCCGATCACCTCCTGCACGCTCTTCGGGAACAGCGTCGCGTAGACGGGATCGCGCGGGAACAGATCCGCGATGAACTGCTTATCGCGCGCCGAGAGGTGGTCTGCCTCGCGGTAGCTCATGCCCGTGAACTCGCGTCCGAAGGCGTTCCAGAGCCGGTTCTCGCCGTTTTCTTCGAAGGGCGAGAGCATCTCGGCGATCACCTCGCGCTCGAAGCGCGTCGGCTGCGCCGAGATGTACGCGAAGCGCGCGATCGAGAGCGCCTTGCCGCACTTCCCGGGATGGTTGCGATAGGCGCGATCCAGGATCAGCCCGCCGATCTCGGTCGGCCCGTCTTCGGTCGAGAGCAGCTGCAGCTTGCGGTGTACGAAGCGCTTGCGCAGCGGGATGCTGCGGCGCTCCTCTTCGGTGACGGCGAGCCAGTAATAGGGGCGGCCGGGGCGCCCGTGTTTGGCCAGGATCGTCGAGGTTCCGACGCAGCGCCCGAGCTCGCGGTCCTCGAGCACGAACACGTAGATCCCCTCGCTCCAGCTCTGGACGCGCCCCGAGAAGGAGCGCAGCGAGGTCTGGATGCGCTGCTCGAGGAAGCTCTCGTCACTCGGCAGGTTCATCGAGTCGAGCTGGCGCGCGAGTGCTACGAGCGAGCCGAGATCGGACTCCGCGATCGGCCGCAGGATCAGCACGGCAAGCCCTTTTCCTCCGCAACGCGGCGGATCGCCTTCTCGAAGATCGCGAAGCCCGAGTCGAGCTCTTCGTCCGTCACGTTGAGAGGCAGCAGCATGCGGATCTTGGTCGGATTCGCGCCCGCGTGGAACGCGAGCAGGCCCTCCTCGAGGGCCGCGCGCAAGACCGCCTGCACGAGCTCGGGCGAGCCGTCGAAGGGCACGAAGGCCTGCATCGCGCCGATGCCGCTGCGCGCGCCGACCGCGCGCGGGAGCGCCCGCCGCAGTGCCTCGTGCCGCTGTGCCACGCGCAGCGCGAGCTTTGCTATGCGGCCCAGCGGACCCAGGTAGCCCTCGCTCGTGAGCCTCTCGATGATTCGCGCGCCGACGGCCATGCCGGTGGTCGCGCCCGCGAAGGTGCCGGCGATCAGGCCGGGCTTCGGGTTGTACTCGGCGCTGAACAGCACGGCGCTGCCCTGCAGCAGCTTGCCGATGGTCACGACGTCGACGAGCTCGGCGAGCTCGAAGGTCCGGAATGCGAAGAGCTCGCCGGTGCGCGCGAAGGTCTGCACCTCGTCGACCCAGACCGCGACACCGGCCTCGCGGCAGCGCTGCATCAGCGCGGCGAAGAACTCGCGCGGCGCGGTGTGGAAGCCGCCCTCGCCCTGGACCAGCTCGAAGATCATGCTCGCGACGCGGCCCGGATGCCGCGCGAGATGCACGTCGAGCGCGGCGACGCTCTGCTGCGTCGAGCGCGGGTCGGCAGCGTCGAAAAAGGGCACGTAGAGCACGTTCCCGCGCAGGGGCATGCCCTCGCGATAGGCGGGCTTGTCGGTGATCTCACCGCTCGCGAGCGTGCGCCCCGCGAAATTGTGCTCGAAGGCGACGATGCGATCGGCCGGCGCGTGCTTCTGCAGGATCAGCTTGAGCGCGTTCTCGTTCGCCATCGATCCGGAGAGCGAGAGCCACGCGTGTCTGAGCCGCGGGCCCGCATGCTCGACCAGCAGCTGAGAGAGCCTCCGGTACTCGGCGCCCGGCGCGAGGTGGCCCTGGAAGACGCTGTCGCCCGCCGCCGCCACGGCTGCGGTCTCGAGCAGATCGCGCTCGGCATGCCCGAAGCCGTAGATGCCGATCCCGCCGATGAAATCGAGCAGCCAGCGGCCGTCGGCGAGTCGCACGCGCGCGCCGCGGCCGGTACCCGAGAGCAGCAGCGGGAACAGCAGCGGGCGCCCGCGCAGCGCTTCGAGCTCTCGCAGCGCCGCGGCGTAGCTCTCGGCCGAGAGGGCGCAGGCGGCGGTCTCTGCGGCGACTGCTTCGACCAACGCTCGCGCGGCTTCGCGCACCCGCGGCGAGTCGAGCAGCTTGCGGGACTCCGGGACGCTCATGGGACATGCTATCGGCTGATCTCCGGCGCTCCGCGAGCGGAGGGCGGCGATCTTTCTCAAGTCGGCCGGCGGCCCGGTCGACGCGAAATGCGGAAGCGGCGACTCAGCTCCGAGGCACGAGTGGCGATCAGCAGAGAGCGAGATTTCGGGGTGGTTTCGCCGCGGCAAGATCGCGCACCGATCGCTCCATTCAGGCGCCGCCCGGTGACTCCGCACCTCGCGCTGGTGCGCGCGCCGAAGGCGCATCGCCCGCATCGCCCGCCCGGGGATTGCATCTCGGTCGCGACCTACAACGTGCATCGCTGGACGGGGCTGAACGGCCGCGTGCGCCCCGACCCCGCGCGCGCGGCTTTCGTGATCTCGGAGCTCGGGGCCGACGTGCTGGCGCTGCAGGAGGTGCTGCAGCCGCGCTCGGGCGACGACCCGCTAGAGGCCCTGGCCGACGCGCTAGGCCTGCACGTGGTCTTTGCCTGCACGCGCGCGCATCGGCTCGGTCTGATCGGAAACGCGATTCTCTCGCGCTGGCCGATCGCGGCGGTAAAGATGATCCATCTGACCTGCACGCGCATGGAGAAGCGCGTCGCGGTATCGGCCCAGATCGAGCTGCCGAAAGCCCTGCTCTCGGTCGTTGCGACGCACCTCTCGCTCTCGGATCGCACGCGCCACCGCCAGGTGCAGGAGCTGCTGGTGCACCAGAGCAAGAGCCCGGGTGCGACCGTCTTGCTGGGCGACATGAACGCCTGGCGCCAGTGCCGCGCCACGCGCGCGCTGGATCACGCGCTGCGCTCGCACCACAACCAGGACTGGCCCGCGTCGTTCCCTGCTGCGCGCCCGGTGCTCGCACTCGACCGCGTCTACGCGCAGGGCGCGCGCGTGGTCTCCGTCGAGGCCTTCAGCAGCCCGGCCGCACGCCGCGCATCGGACCACCTGCCGATCGTCGCCACGATCGAGCTCGCCGCGGACTCGCTCCGGGTGCAGGCGGCGCCGGGCTGAGCGCGGGGGGCGCCCGCTGGCCGGGGCTTCGCAGGCGGGCCTCCGCCCTGGCAAGCTACCCGGCGTGCGCGAATGCTGGAAACGGACGCTGCGAGCACTCGCGGTCGGCGCGGGTCTCCTCGGCTGCGCCTCGCTCGAGGGGGCGCGCCTGTATCGCGATGGCAGCGCCGCGCTCGATCGCGGCCAACCTGCCGAAGCCATCGAGCTGCTCGAGCGCGCCGCCCTGCGCGTGCCGCAGGCCTCCGAGGTCCAGAACCACCTCGGGATCGCCTACGCCGCGGCGGGGCGCCATGACGCCGCGCTCGCCGCGTGGCGGCGCGCGGTCGAACTCGACTGCGACAACGCCGCGGCGCGCGGCAACCTGCACGCCGCCTTGCGGCGTATGCTGGAGCCCGGGGCCGGGAGCGCGAGGATCGGCGAGTGAGTCACGACGACGATCGGCGCGAGCGCGCAAAGCTCAGCTACAGCGAGCGGGACCGCCGCCTGCGCGACAAGCAGAAGGGGTACGACGAGCGCCCCCAGAGTCCCGCCGCCCGCGCGCGCAGCGACGCGGCCGCCAAGAAGTATGTAAAGCAGCTCGACGGGATGTTCGCGAAGGGCAAGGGCGGCGCCCAGGGCGAAGATCTCGCAAGGGCGCTGCGCGCAGCGCACGGGACGCCAGGCCTGGCAGCCGCCTGTGCTGCGTACCGCGAGGCGATCGGAATACCTGCGGACGCCGGCCTGCTCGCGCTGTTCCTCGATTGCGGCGAGGCCGAGCTCGTGCTCGCGGCGCTCGCCGAGCTCGAGAGTCTCCAGCAAGCCGGGAAGCAGAGCCTCAGCCCCGGGCAGCGCTCGCAGCTGCGCATGCTCGCGCTCTCCTCCGACGATCTCATTGCGGGGGCCGCCGAGGACCTCCTCGGTTCCCTGACCTGATGGCCCACGAAGCCGAACACCGCGCACTCACCCGCTACCTCGAGGACCACAAGCTGCGAGCGACGAAGCAGCGCGAGGACATCCTCGAATGCTTCCTCGAGGTGCGCGGGCACATCACGAGCGACGAGCTCTACCAGCGCGTGCGCGAGCGCGCGCCGCACATTGGCTTCACGACCGTGTATCGAACCATGAAGCTGCTCTGCGACGCGGGCCTGGTCTCGGAGCGCGAGTTCGGCGACGGCGCGACGCGCTACGAGATCGCGCACGAGCACCACGACCATCTGGTGTGTCTGCGCTGCGGCAAGATCGTCGAGTTCGAGTGCAGCATGATCGAGTCGACGCAGATCGAGATCGCCGCACGCTACGGCTTCCGGGTGCTGCGGCATCGCCACGAGCTCTACGGGCACTGCGCCGCCTGCAGCAGTCAGATTCCAGAAGGGGATTCAGAGGCGTAGCCCCGCGGGAATCTCCGAGAAGCGCCCAGATCGCTCGCGAACTCCGCGAAAAGTTTCGCTTGACAACTCGTCAGATCGCCTCCTAATCTCGCGCCGATTTCGAAAATGAAAGTCATTTTCATTAGAGATCGACGCAGGAAAGGGAGGCAGATCGATGCACTGGAGGAATGGCTGCGGAGGTGCGGCCTGGGCGGCGGCCCTCTCGCTCGCGGCAGTCGCCGCGGCGGCGGAGCCCGAAAAGAGCGACGTGGAGCTTGCGGCAGAAGACCGCATCTCCGAGCTCGAGCACAAGGTCGAGGTGCTCGCGAGCGAGCTCGAGAAGAGCCGCACCGATGCCGCAGTTCCAGAGACCGAGGAGCTGAAGAGCAGCTTCGGACTCGGTCCGGCGGCTTCGAAGGTCTACCAGGTGACGCGCGGGCTCTCGCTCGGCGCCTACGCCGAAGCCTCCTACCGCAAGCTCGTCGGCGATGCGCAGGGGGCCAAGGACAGCACCGACTTCGAGCGCATGGTCCTCTACGCGGGCTACAAGTTTTCCGATTGGATCCTGTTCAACTCGGAGATCGAGTTCGAGCACGCCACGACCAGCACCACCCTGAGCTCGAGCGGCGGCAGCGTCGCGGTCGAGTTCGCGAACCTCGACTTCATGTGGCGTGACGAGATCAACGCGCGCGTCGGACTGCTGCTGTTGCCGATGGGATTCATCAACGAGATCCACGAGCCGCCGTACTTTCACGGCGTCGCGCGGCCGGAAGTCGAGCGCCAGATCATTCCGGCGACCTGGCGCGAGAACGGCGCTGGGATCTTCGGAAGCCTCTTCGGCGACGCGGTCGAGTATCGGATCTACGCCGTGAACAGCCTCACCGCCGAGGGCTACGACTCGACCGGGCTGCGCGGCGGACGCCAGTCTGGCAACCGCGCGATCGCCGAGCACGGCGGCGTGACGGCGCGCGCCGACTGGCTGCCGATCGACGGTCTGCTGCTCGGAGCCTCCGTGTTCCACGGCAAGTCCGGCCAGAATCAGACGATCGCGGCCACCCCGATTCCGGACACGCCGACCACGCTCTGGGATGTCCACGCGGAGTTCGAGCGCTGGGGCCTGCACCTGCGCGCGCTCGTGACAATGGCGCACCTGGGCGACGCGGGGCGGCTCACGACCGCACTCCGCGCGATTTCGGAAATCGGCGCGACGGAGACCGTCGCGAGCGAGATGCTCGGCGCCTACGGGGAAATCGCCTACGACGTGCTGCCCCTGGCCTTCCCGGACACCGAGATGTCCCTCGAGCCCTTCTTCCGCTACGAGTACCTGGACACGCAGCACGACATCCCGAGCGGCTTTGCGGGAAACCAGGCGCGGGAAATCGAGATCCACACGGTGGGTATCTCCTTCAAGCCGATTCCGCAGGTCGTGTTGAAGGCGGACTACCGCAGCCGGGACAGCAAGGGCGGGGCGAGGCTCTCGGATGAATTCAATCTCGGCATCGGCCTCGCGTTCTAGGCGCCCCGGCGGCGTCCGGACGGCGGTTGCGGTCTCAGGAGCCCTGGCGGCGCTCGCCGCCGCCGGGGCTCCCGCAGCCGCGAGCGTCTTCCACACGCAGCAGGAGGCGCTCGCGCTGGCCTTTCCCGAGGCCGAGCGGATCGAGAGCAAGACCACTGTGCTGAGCGAAGCACAGGCCGCGAAGGTCGAGGCCCTCGCACGCAGCCAGCTCGAGTCGAAGCTCGTGACGATTCACACCGGCATGCGCGGAGCGGAGGTCCTGGGCTTCGCGCTGATCGACGTGCACATCGTCCGCACGCTGCCGGAGGCCTTCATGGTCGTGCTCACGCCGGAGGGCGCCGTGCGCTCGGTCCGCATGCTGGCCTTCCACGAGCCGCTGGACTATCTCCCGCCGCAGCGCTGGTACGGGCAGTTCGAGCACAAGACGCTGGCGGAGTCCCTGCGGCTCGGCGGCGACATCCACGGAGTCGTCGGCGCGACGCTCTCGACCCAGGCGGCGACGCGCGGCGTGCGCCGCGCGCTCGCGTACTACGAGGTGCTGCTGCGGCCGCCCGCGGCGGAGTAGGCCCCGGCGCGGGGCGCGATTCGGAACGCCGGGCGAGCAGGAGCAGGGGAGGGGTGTGCGCTTCGTCATCACCGGAGAAATGAGCCGGAATCGCCTGCTCCAGACCATCGTGGCCCTCTACTGCTTCTATGTCTCTGCGCTCTGGGTCACGAACGCGCTGCTCTACTTCCAGAAGATGGGCCTCACGCCGTCCTCGGTGGTCGAGTACTACCTGGGCTCCGAAGCGAAGTACCTGCCCGCGCGCAGCTACCAGGGGCTGCTCGAGGTCTCCCACTTCCATCTGTTCGCGATGGGCATGCTGCTGCTCGTCCTCACGCACCTGGCCCTCTTCGTGCCGCTCTCGGGCCGCGCGAAGGCCTGGCTCGTCGCGCTGCCTTTCGCGGCGGCCTTCGCCGAGGAAGGCGCGGGCTGGCTGGTGCGCTTCGTCTCTCCGGGCTTCGCATGGCTCAAGATCGCGGGCTTCCTGCTGCTGCAGGGGAGCCTCGCGGCACTCGTACTG
>CAYTJA010000314.1:0-4085 GCA_964437835.1 uncultured Spirochaetales bacterium | reverse complement strand
CGCTAGCAGCGGCGATCGTCGTCTCGCTCCTCGCCGTCTCGGGAGCGGGCGGCGCGGGGGCGCAGACGCCGCGCGTCGGGGGAACGGTTAGATTCGGCAACCTGGCTGAGCCCCCCTGTCTCAACGTGCTACTCGCCGCATGCAACGGGTCGGGGGAGGCGATCTACTACATCCCCGAGCTGATCCTCCAGCCCGCGTTCGTCGTCGGTCCCGAGCACACGTTCCGCCCGAGGCTCGTCTCGCAGGTCACGTTCACGAAGAAGCCTTTCACGCTCACCTACCACATTCGTCCCGAGGCGCGCTGGAGCGACGGCGTGCAGATCACGGCCCGTGACTTCGTCTTCACCCACGGCGCCCGGGTGGCAAGCAGTGCTGGGCTCTCGGAGGAAGAGAGACAGGACCTGCGCCGTGTCCGTCGCGTCAGCGCAGTCGACGCGAAGACGGTTCGGGTCGTCCTACGCTCCCCCTTCTCGGGCTGGCGAGGTCTGTTCGGGAACGTCCTACCCGCCCATGCGCTCCAAGGCGAAGACCTGACGAAGATCTGGGCCAACGACATCAACAACCCCAAGACCGGCCGGCCGATCGGGAGCGGCCCCTTCTTGCTCGAGGACTGGGAGCGCGGCAAGCAGATCACGCTCATACGAAACCCCCGCTACTGGGGGCCGCACCGTGCCTATCTCGACCGGATCGTCATCCGCTTCCAGCTCGAGAGTGAGGACCCGGTCGACTGGTTCCGGAATGGCGAGCTCGATGTTGCTTACAGCATCTTCGCCCCCGCTGTCCCCCCACTCCGTCGAGAACCCGGCGTCACCGTGTTCGCCAAGCCCAGCTCCTCATACCAGAGCTTCGCCTTCCAGAGAGGTCCAGAAGGCCATCCCGCCCTTCGAAGCAAGCTCATTCGTCGGGCACTCGCCTACGCCATCGACCGCCCCGCGCTCATCGGGGCAGGCCCCGGCGAGATCAACCCGAACCTACGGCCGCTCCAGAGCCTCCTCTTTCTCGCCCAGAGTCCCTATTACCGGCCGCACTGGAGCAGCTACCGCTATCGACCGAGGCTCGCCGATCGCCTCTTCGCCCAGGCGGGCTGTCAGAAAGGCCCTGACGGGATCTACTCGTGCGCAGGCGAGCGGCTTTCGCTTCGCTTCGTAACGCGCGCCGGCAACCCCGGCCGGGCGCGGATCCTGGCGCTCGTGCAGTTGCAGCTCAGACGATCCGGTGTCGAGGTCATCCCGAGCTATGCAGGCCTGGGCGCCTTCGAGACGATCATTTCGAGTGGGGACTTCGACGTCGCCCTCTACGGGTTCACAAGCGCTCCGAATCCGACCGGAAACGCCATCTTCGGCTGCGGTGGCAGCCAGAACTTCACCGGTTACTGCCAGCGGCTGGTTACGCGCGACCTCGACCAGGCGGACAGGATTCTCGATGCGCGCCAGCAGGCGCGCGTGATGAACAGAGCCGACGCCCAGATGGCGCGAGACGTGCCGGTGCTTCCCCTGTTTCAGGTCCCGGTCCCGACCGCTGTCAGAGACACCGTCAAGAACTTCGCCCAGTCCTTGAATCCCCTGACGAACTCGGAGAACTGGTGGCTCGAGCGCTAGCCGCGGCGATCGTCGTCTCGCTCCTCGCCGTCTCGGGAGCGGGCGGCGCGGGCGCGCAGACGCCGAAGCGCGGCGGCACGCTCGTCCTGAACGTAGCTGCTCCGTTCGGGGCTGAGCCCGCGTGTCTCGCCGCTGCTGTCTCTCGGTGCCATGGCGGGCCGCCACGGGCCCTGATGGACTACGTCCCCTCTGCGGTCGTTCCCGGAGCGTTCGAGATCGCTCCCGACCTCACATGGAGGCCGAGGCTCGTCTCGACCGTGGATGTCGGGAAGACGTTGCCGTTCACGCTCGTCTACCACATCCGCACCGAGGCCCGCTGGAGCGATGGAGTTCCCCTCACGGCCCGGGACTTCGTCTTCACCTTCCGGACCTTGACCGGGATCGACGAGCTCCTCACGGACGTGGACAGGAGCCTCCTCGACCAGATGCGAAGCGTGCGCGCGCTCGATCCGAAGACCGTCAGGGTCGTCCTTCGCTCCCGCTTCGCAGGCTGGCGAAGTCTGTTCGCGATCGTCCTTCCGCGGCACGCCCTTGAAGGCGAGGACTACCCAAGCGTCTGGACGGACATGGTCCACAACCCGAAGACAGGCGGCCCGATTGGAAGCGGGCCCTTTCTCGTCGAGCGCTTCGAGCGCGGCAAGCAGCTCACGCTCGTTCGAAACCCGCGGTACTGGGGGCAGCATGCCGCGTACTTGGACCGCCTCGTCTTTCGCTTCGACTCCGGATCGGATCTCGGCAAGGCGTTCAACAGCGGGCAGATCGATTACCACTGGGGGTTTCCGCCCAACCGCGACTTCGTCTCGGACCTCCGAGAGATCCCAGGCGCCCGGGTCCGTTCGCGCGCCACGCCGTTTTGGGAGCACATCGCCATTCGCGTCGGCCAGGGCGGGCATCCGGCGCTTCGCAACAAGCTCGTCCGCCGTGCGCTTGCGTACGGCATCGACCGCGAGGCGATCGTGCGCGATCACTTCGACGAGATCGCTCCCGGCCTGAGTGCCGCCGACAGCACGCTCTTCATCAAAACGAGCCCGTACTACCGGCCGAACTGGAGCACGTATAGCTACCGACCGGCAGAAGCGCGCCGCCTGCTGGAGCAAGCAGGCTGTCGGATAGGAGCCGCGGGCATCTATAGCTGTGCGGGGGAGCTCCTCTCGCTCCGCCTCCTAACAAGAGAGGCCAACACCGTGCGCGCACACACGCTCGCCCTCGTCCAGCCGCAGCTAAGGCTTGCGGGCATTGAAGTCGTGCCGGTCTTCGCTCCAGGCGACGCCCTCTTCAACCAGATCCTCCCGAGCGGCGACTTCGACCTCGCCCTCTTCGCGTGGAATCTCGGGCCCGAGGTATTGCCCAGGAACATTCACGGTTGCGGAGGAGCGCTGAACTTCACAGGCTACTGCCAGCGGCTCGTCACGCGCGACCTCGACCAGGCCGAACGCGTCCTCGATCATGCGCAGAGGGCACGTGTGCTGAACAGAGCGGACGCACAGATGGCGAAGGACGTGCCCGTGATCCCGCTCTTCTGGGGTCCCATAATCTCGGTTGTAAGGACGACCATGCACGGCTTCGTCCTGCACCCAAATCATCCCTTCTGGGGCGCGGAGGACTGGTGGCTCGAGCGTTAGCAGCGGCGATCGCCGTCTCGCTACTCACCGTCTCGGGAGCGGGCGGCGCGGGCGCGCAGACGCCGAAGCGCGGCGGCACCATCGTCATGCCGCGCCCGGAGCCTGCCTGCCTCAATCCATTTGCGTGCGCCGTGGCCGTGGTCGATCCGGCTCTGACGCAGGTCCTCGAGGGCGCGTTCGAGGTCGGCCCCGATCTCGTCGAGCGGCCGAATCTCGTGTCCGGCGTCACGATCGGACGGAACCCGTTCACGCTCACGTACTCGATCCGCCCGGAGGCGCGCTGGAGCGACGGCGTGCCCGTCACGGCCTCCGACTTCAAGTTCACCCACGAGAAGTTCGTCACCCTCGAGACACCCGACTTCGACGAGAGGGAGCTCTACCGAAAGGTCCGGCGACTCCGTGTGCTCGACGCGAAGACGTTCCGAATCGAGCTCCGCGAGCCGTTCGCCGGTTGGCGCGGCCTGTACCAACTCGTGTTGCCGCGCCATGCGCTCGCGGGCGCGGACCTGACGAAGGTCTGGATCGACAGGATCGACAACCCGAAGACGGGCAAGCCGATCGGGAGTGGTCCATTTCTCATCCAGCGCCTCGAACGTGGCAAGCAGCTCACGCTCGTCCGGAACCCTCGCTACTGGGGGCCGCACGCGGCCTATCTCGACCGCTTCGTCTTTCGCTTCAACGTCGACCCGAGCGATCCGCTCGGAGCGCTCCGGCGGAACGAGTTCGATGTCGCCCTCACCGTCGGCGGCTCCGCTCCGGTGAGTGCGGACTTTGCCCGGGAGGTGCGGCAGGTGCCCGGATGGCGGGTAGCCGCGTGGCCCGGCGTCGGGATGGAGCACTTCGCGTTTCGGGTTGGCCCGGGGGG
>CAYTJA010000313.1:0-7560 GCA_964437835.1 uncultured Spirochaetales bacterium | reverse complement strand
AGTGGCGGCGCAAGCTCGAGAGCGTCGAGGGTGTCTGGGCCCCGATGCAGAGCGCGCGCGAGATTCCGAGCGACCCGCAGGTCGACGCGAACGGCTACCTGGCCAGTCTGGCCACGCCCGAAGGCAAGCCCTTCAAGCTGGTGCGCAACCCGGTGCAATTCGACGAAACTACGCCGGAGCTGCGCAACGCACCCGAGATGGGCCAGGACACCGAAGCCGTGCTGATGGAGCTCGGCCTCAGCTGGGACGAGCTCACCCGACACAAGCAGGCCGGGGACATCCTGTAGCGGGGGGGACTCGGAGCCCGCGACGCTTTCGCTTGCGGAAGCCGAGCGCCCGCTCGCTAGTCCTCTGCTGCGAGCCGAGCTGGGTTCGCGCGGTCATTCGGGCGCCAGAAGCTGCGCTCGTTCCTCAGGAAGTTCTCGCGAGACGACTTGCTCGAGCCAGGCGTCGTGGACGGCCTGCTACGCGTCGCCGTCGAGTCGGCCGAGGCAAAAACCACTCAGTTTCGCTCCGAGCGCGCCGGAGAGCCGCCGGATCTCCGGGTGGGTTGCAGCCTGCGGGATCCTTGCGGCGAAACCTCCGAGTCCAGTTCGGGTATTTGCAGCCTCGACGAGACGAGCTAAATAGGGCGCTTCGGAATTGACACGCAGCCGGCGAGTAGCCGAGGATTCCGCACCCATCTAGGAGGTTACTGTGAGTTTCACATTCACCCGGTTCGCGCTCGGGTTCGCCGGCCTTTGTCTAGGAATGGGGACTGCCGGAATCGCCGCGAATGCGGCGGACGACTCGAGTCCGCTTGCAGCTCGCATCGAGGGCTATCTCGGTGCCGCGCTGCTCGATGGCAGCGGTCCCGAACCGACTGCCTTCGCGGGCGGCGGTGTGGGCAGCGCAGTCCTGCGGCTGCTGCCCTTCGTGGCCCAGGTCGATGTCTTCGGCGATCGCGCAAACTACAACTTCGGGCTCGAGGGGATCAATAACACCGGGTTCGGCCTGCATCTCGGCCTGCGCGACCCGGAGCTCGGGGCGGTCGCCTTCTCCGGTGCTTGGGACCGATTCGAGTTCGAGCGCTTCGATCAGAACGTGGACGCCTTCCGGATCGGCGGCGAAGGCGAGCTGTACCTCGGCATCTTCACGCTCGGGGCCTCAGCGGGGGTGCTCGAGTACGAGGACGTTCAGGACGACGACTACTACGTTCGCGGTTCCGCGAGTATCTATCCGGTGGAGGATCTGAAGCTGCAGCTGCTCGGCGGAGTGGTCGACTCAGCGGGTTCCAGCGCGACGGCAATCGCTCGTGCTGAACTCGAATATCGACTGCCGAACACACCTGTCTCCCTCCTGAGTCGCTGGGAGGGCAGCTTCGATTCGCCGTCCGACAGTCACGAAATCGTCGCCGGAATTCGCGTCTATTTCGACCGCGCGAGCAGCCTGCGTGCGAGCGATCGCGGGACCTTCTTCGACGGCTGTACGCTCGTCCATAGCGTCGCTCGCTCCTGTTAGCGGCGCGAGAGCGGCGGCTCGGCGCGCTCTCGCCTGCTGCGCTCGGCGTCAGCTTGGCTCGAAGCGAGCGGAGCCCACTTTCGCCTCGGGGGCCGCTCGGCGCACCGGGAGGTGTTGGATCGCGGGTACGTGGAGGAAGGGAACGCGGGTCTCGCGGCCCACCAGCTCGAGCTGCGGCAACACGGGCAGCAGCGCGCGCAGCGCCGCGCGCAGCTCCCAGCGCGCGAGGTTCGCGCCGAGGCAGAAATGCGCGCCGTAGCCGCCGAAGGCGAGGTGTTTGTTCGGGCGCCGCGTGACGTCGAAGCGATAGGGCTCCGGGAAGACTTCCTCGTCCCGGTTCGCCGACGGATAGAACATGCCGACGTCCTCGCCCGCCCGGATCCGAACGCCGCGGAGCTGGAAATCGCGCACGGCCGTGCGCGCGAACTGCACCACCGGAGACGTCCAGCGCAGGATTTCCTCCGCGGCGGTCGCGACGAGTTCGGGGTGCGCGCAGAGGTGGTCTCGCTGTTCCGGGTGTTCGAGCAGCGCCTGCACGCCGCCGCTGATCGCGTTGCGCGTGGTCTCGTTGCCGGCGGCGAGTAGCAGCGTGAGGTAGCCGACCAGCTGCTGCTCCGTGAGCGGCGCGCCGTCGAGCTCGGCGCGCAGCAGCGTCCTGCTGAGGTCGCGGCCCTGCGCCGCGTTCTCCCGG
This sequence comes from uncultured Spirochaetales bacterium, assembly GCA_964437835.1. GTDB lineage: Bacteria > Myxococcota_A > UBA9160 > UBA9160 > SMWR01 > CAYTJA01. The sequence goes on along the minus strand of CAYTJA010000313.1, from coordinate 5,369 downwards.
CGCGCTGCGATCAGCTCGCGCATGTAGCGCAGCATCTCCCCAGCCGCGCGCGACTGCGCCTGCGGCCGCGCCTCTCCGGGCCGGACGAAGCCAGGCTCGAGGGCCCCCAGCATCACGTTCGTCAGCACCTTCAGCCGCATCCAGTCGCCCGGCGGCAGGTCCAGCATGTGCCCGATGGTCGCGAGCGGGAGCTTCACGGCAAAGGCTTCGACGAAATCGAGCTCGCCCTCTCGTTCGAGCTCTGCGCCGAGCTCGGCGGCGAATTCCGCCGCCATGCGGTCGAGCTCGCCCTGCATGCGGCGCAGCGCAGCCGGCGTGAAGGCACTCGCGGTGATCAGGCGCAGCCGGCGGTGCTTGGGGTCATCCATGAACACGAGGTCGGAGGGCTCGCTCGGGTCCCAGCCGAGCTGTTCGTTGCGCCGCCGCAGGCTCTCGTGCATGCGCCGATCCTCTTCGAGCGTCGCGAGCCGCAGCCGGCGGCTGTTGACGAAGACCTCCGAATGCCTGGAGATCGCGAGGATGTCCGCGTGGCGCGTGATCGCCCAGAACGGAGCGATGCCGGGGCGCTCGTACCAGTAGACGGGCGCCTCGCGGCGCAGCAGATCCCACTCGCGCCACGGGTAGCCGCGCTCTCCGGCGTAGAGCTCGGCGCTCGTGATGTCGACCCTCTCGAGCGCGAGCGCGGTGTTCATGCCGCGAGCTTACACGTCCCGGCGCGGAATTTGGGCGATCCTGGCTTCGCGCGTGCCGGGTGGCCATGGGGTCGCAGCGCGTGCCTCGTGCAGTGGCGGGAAGGGGCTCCGATCGGCCCCATTCGCTAGGCGATCCCGAGCTCGCGCCGGCGCTTCGTCTCGAGATCGACGAGGCGCGCGCCCGCGAGGTCGTAGCGCACCGGGGTCGAGGGTCCCGGCTGCGGGCCCGGCCAGCCGGACAGCAGCTTCTTCTCGTGGCAGAAGTACTGGCCCTCGACGGTTTCTCCGTTGTAGGCGCGGCGCTCTTCGGGGTGCACTGCTAGCCATGCGGCGACGGCGCCGATCACATCGGGAGGCGCGCCGCCCGCGAAGCCGAACTCGGCCATGTCCGCGGTGAGGCGCTCCGTCTGGATCAGACCCGGTTGGATGTTGCACGAAAAGACATTGCGGTCGCCGTGCTCGACGGCGAGGAAGCCCGCGATGCGCTGGAACGCTCCCTTCGAGATGCCGTAGCCGACGCCCCAGCCGCCCTGGCCCGCAGGCGCGGGCGGATTTCCGTAGCCCGCGGCCGACGTGATGCCGAGGATCGCGCCCTCGCCGCGCTCGCGCATGCCGGGCAGGAAGTACTGGCACAGGATCAGCGGCGCGATCACGTTCGCGCGCAGCTGCTTCTCGATCAATTCGATCGGCGTGTCGAGTAGCAGGTCCATGTGGCCGGGGCCGATGTAGCGCCCGTTCTGCACCACGACGTCGACGCGGCCCCAGAGGTCGAGCACGCGCGTCGCGGCCGCGCCGAGCGAGGCCGCATCGAGCAGATCGGCCGCGAGCAGCAGCGCGCGCGTGCCCACCTGCTCGATCTCGTTGGCGGTGCTGCGCAGGCTGCCCGGAAGCGGCTTCGTGTTCGAGGCGCGCAGCGTCGAAGAGTGCTCGCGCGCTTCGCCCTCTTCGACCGTGCGCGCGGAGATCGCGACGTCGAAGCCCGCGCGCGCGAGGTGAATTGCGCAGGCCTTGCCGATCCCGCGGCTGGCGCCTGTCACGAAGGCGACCTTGCGGCTCATTCTCCCTCCTCCCATTCGCTGTAGCCCGGGTCGACGGGCTTCGCAGCGAACTGATAGGCGACGTGTTCGAGCACTCCGAAGCGCGCGATTCCCTCGATCTCTTTCGTCTCGCCGTTGGCCTCGATCACGAGGCGATAGGGCGCTGTATCGACGCCCGCCGCGCAGCGGATCATGAAATCGACGCTGACGCGGTAGCGCCCGATCGGAGCCGGGCTGAAGCTCACGGTCTCGACGCGGGGCGCAGGGCTCTCGCAGCGCTGGTCGGCGTCGAAGAGTCCGCCGAGGCGACTCTGGGTGTTGCCGAAGTAGAGCTCCTCGTGGTTCGGATCCGTCACGATCAGGTCGAGATCGGCCTCGCCGCCGAAGACGAGGCGCACGCGCACGTCTTCGGGCGTGAAATCCACCGCTTCGGGAGTCGCAATTTCGCGGATCGGGCGCGCGCCGCCGCAGGCGAGCAGCCCGAGGGGCAGCAGCAGCGCCGCGAGCGCGAGCGGAGCGCGAGCGCGTGTACACTGGCTGGTTCGACGGGAGGGCAACGGCATGGGTGGGTTTCGCGGCCCCTTTTGTATCACTGTGGCGGCTTCCCTGGTAGCGCTGGTCTTGGGTGCCATCGCTCCGGCTCGCGCCGGGATCCCGGCGCCCGAGAAGGTGCTCGCCGGGCGCGTGCTCGACGAGTTCGGGCAGCCGCTCGCGGGGGTGCAGGTCAGCATCAGCTCGGCTGCGCCGGTGCATCGCGTCTCCGTCTGGACCGACTCCGCGGGCCGCTACACGACGCCCGTGGTGCGTCTCGAGCCGCCGTATCAGGTCCGCGTGCGGCGCATCGGCTGGCGCGACACCAACCAGGCCGTCGACGGCTGGTGGAACTGGCCCGAGACGCTCACGCTGCGCCCCGAGAACGATCCCGCGGGCGTCGCAAACATGCTCCCGGCCAATCACTGGCTCGCGCGCGTGCTCGTGCGCCTCGACGTGCCGGCCGAGCGCGAGGAGTTCACGCGCCAGTGCGGTTTCTGCCACCAGCAGGGCAGCCACTACACCCGCCTCGTCCGCGACGAACAGGAGTGGAAGAAGATCCTGGTGCTGATGGGCCGCAAGGGCGCGATGCTCTCGTCCGGCCTGCGCGAGAAGCTGCCGAGAATCTTCAACGAGGCCTACGAGCCCGAGACGGCCGTGCCCGAGCTCGTCGCAGCGGCGCGCAAGACGCAAGTCGGCGCGGTGCCTGCGAGCGAGGTGCTCGCGTCCGTCGTCGACGAGTGGGACCTCGGTGGGCCGGGCTCGATGCAGCACGACGTCATGGTGCACCCGGACGGCAGCGTCTACGGCGTCGACATGCCCTTCGACAAGCTGCACCGCCTCGACCCGATCACGGGCGCTCGCCAGAGCTGGAAGATTCCGGACGACGGCCTGCCGCGCGGAGGCGTGTTCGCGAACAAGAGCACGACGCCGAATCCGTCGAGCGACGAGCGCGTCGGCCCGCATTCGCTGCAGCACGACGCGCAGGGGAACATCTGGATCACGCTCGCGGTCGGCAATCGTCTCGCGAAGTTCGATCCGAAGACGCAGCAATTCGAGATCGTGCGCCTCGCGGCCGGCTTCTATCCGCACACGCTGCGTATAGACCCGAAGGGCCGCGTCTGGTTCACGATGAGCGCCTCGAACCACGTGGGCATGTACGACCCGGCGACGGGCAAAGACGTGGAGATCCAGCTCCCGCACCGTACCTATCGGCAGGCGATGATCTCCGCTTCGATGCCCTTCCTGATGTGGCTAGGCCGGCACGTAGACCTGCGCGGTCCGGTCGCCGAGGGGGAGCCGATCAACGTGCCGGTGCCCTACGGCATCGACCTCGCGCCGGACGGCAGCGTCTGGTTCAGCCAGCTGAACGAGCACCGCATCGGGCGCGTGGATCCCGAGACGCTCGACGTCGAGGTGATCGACACCCCGTTTCCGGGCCCGCGGCGGCTGCGCTTCGACTCGAAGGGAATGCTCTGGATCCCGTCTTTCTCGGGATCCAAGCTGGTGCGCTTCGATCCGACGACGCGCGCGTTCGAGGAGTGGGCGCTGCCGACCCAGCCGAGAGGCTCCGAGACGCCCTACGCGCTGCACGTCGACCGCAAGACAGACCACGTCTGGATCTGCGGCACCGCGAGCGATTCGATGATCCGCTTCGAGCCCGAGCGCGAGCGCTGGACGCGTTACCCGCTGCCGACGCGCGTGACCTTCACGCGCGAGGTCGACTTCGACACCGAGGGCCGCGTCTGGACCTCGAACTCGAATTCGCCCGCGTGGCAGATCGAGGGCGGCGTGCCGCGCGTGCTGCGCCTCGACCCGCGCAGTGCGCCGGGCGCGCATCTTGCGGAGGCGGCCGGCGGGAGCTGAGCGCGCAGCGCGCACTCGCCGCGCGACTACTTCGCGGGCGGTCCGAAGGGGGCGACTTCGGCGCGATCGATCGCCACGAGGCGTCTCCCTGCATTGCAGAAGGGCATGCCGGACGGCGGCTCGTCGGGCCCAGCCTGCAGCGCAGCACCGCGCAGCGCCGACGCGGTGTCCGCGAGCGCCGCGAGAGTCTCCGGCACTTTGGCGTCCGCCCGCAGCGCAACGCGGCTCAGCATGCCGTTCGTGAGCTCGATGCCGGCCTCGGAGCTGCCGAAGATCGGCACGCGCAGCCCGACGCGGTAGGGCGTCGTGGTGTCCGGGAGGATCGCCACCTCGTCGACGTAGGCGGGCTCGCAGGCGGCCTTCAGGATGTTTCCCTTTTCACTCACGAGGCGGTCGAGGCGATAGCTGAGCACGGAGCGCCGCGGCAGGTAGACGAGGATGCCGTCGTGGAGCTCCGCCTCGCCCCGATCGGGAACGGGACCCGACATCCGCAGCGGCGAATAGCAGGATGCCAGAGAGAGAATGCCTACCAGTGCCGCCAGAGATCTCCACATGAACGCCGCCTCCGATGCGTACCCGCGGCCAGATCCACCTGGTGTCGCCACCGCGGCGATCGCGGCTAACAACTCGTCGATGCTACCCAATCCTGGGCTCTCATTTCCCACCGATCCACGGACCGATTGGAACGCGCTGTGCCAAGCCAGCTGCTGCCGGCGCCGAATCGGAGACGTCTGCGCTGAAAAGACCCCTGGACCTCACCCGGCCTGATAGGTGTTGGACGGCGCGCCTCGGATGTAGGCGCTCAGCCCCGCGGTGCGAGCTCATGGAGCCAGAGGTAGCCGGATGTCACGGCCTCGATTGGGATTTCCCTCCCGCCAGCATACTTGCGGCTCAGCTCCGCCAGGAGTGGTGCCACGCTCGGGCCCTCTTGGATGCGAAGGAGCTGGCGCTCGTAGAGCGCGTCGCCGATGCGGAGGAGGATGCGCGGGTCTTTCTCCGCCTCGAGGGGCCACCGCTTCCAGATCTTGCCCCACCAGGTCGTCATGTAGCCGCAGGGGATGTAGGCCTTGCCCTCGTGATAGAGGATCCAGGTCGTCCGCGAGCGAGCAGGGTCGAGAAGCTGGAACTCGACCTCCCGCACATCGCGGACGAAGGACCAATCGGGCTCGGGGCCGCTGACCAACTCGCCGCTCGTGAAGGGGCCACCGGCGATGATGGCGATGGGCCCGTCGGCAAAGCGGGC